>DATAFP010000005.1:0-15544 GCA_036257415.1 Gemmatimonadales bacterium | reverse complement strand
CGTGGGCGCGACTGGGGGTCGAGGACCCGCCCGCCGGGATCGGGGCGAGTACGACGTCGCGCACGCTCCCCGCAAAATGCTGTCGCCAGGCCGCGGTCACTGCGCCGGTGGGGCCGCGCGCCAAGCTCACCCGGCAGCAGGGGCACACCTTACCCCACAGCCGGGTGTTGGCTGCCCAGTGCCGGCCAAAGTCGGACGAGACGGCGGCATAGATGGTGGCGTCCGGCTCGCCGCCGGGCGGTTCGACGCCACCGGCCGCCGCGAGCTCCTCTTCCGTGTGACGCTCGTCGAGCCAGGCGACCACCAGGCCCGAATCGCCTTGCCAGGCAGCGCCGTGAAACTGATGGCTGACCGGCGAGGCCGCGGCCGAATCGTCGTTGAGTGTGATCGGCGCCGACCAGGTTGCGCCGCCGTCGCTCGAGCGTGCCAGCCGGAGCATGGCCGCCGGCCACTTGCGGCCCTCTACCGGAACGCTGTTCGGCCAGGTGATCGCAAGCTGGCCGGCCGGCCCGGCCACGAGGCGCGGGGACGACTCGCCATGCGGGTGCACCTCGTTCGGCGCGTCGGGACCTCCGGCGACCGACGCCGGAGCGGACCAGCTCGCACCTCGGTCGGTCGAACGCGCCAGGAACAGGCGCCAGGTATCGCCATCGCCACCCGCCCACGCCAGCAGCAGATCGCCTGAGGCCGGATCCACCGCGAGCGCCGCGTCCGCCGACTGGGGGGTGCCTGCCGTCGGTGCGGCAAGCGGCTCGGTGCCGAGCCGCTCACCACCACAGGCCGCGGCGGTCAGCGCGACCGCAGCAAACACCGAGGTCATTGCTTTTGATGTCATGGACACGACCGCTATCGAGCTATGCGCAGGCCGGCGTAGACCGAACGCCCGTCCGCCGGCTCGAGGTACTGGCGCGCCGCGTTGTCCACCTGCACCGACGCCGCGTATCGCGTATCGGTCAGATTGCGCCCTTCCGCGAATAGAGTGAGGCCCGGCTTCTCGAGATTCCATTCCGCCCGTAGCCCGAGCGTAGCCCAGGCGCCATTGCGGTCGGTGTTAGCGCTGTTGACGAAGTAGCTCTGTGGCACCCACTCGAGCACCGGGGCGATGGTGAAGCCCGCCGGATGCGCGTACCGCAGCTCCGCAGCGAGGTAGTGCGTCGGTGCGCCCGGAATGTCGTTTCCGTCGAACACGCTGTCGCGCACAAACGAGTATCGCGCGAAGGTGTACGCGAGCCGGAGCGCGAGTGCGTCCCCGCCGGCCTGGTGAGTGAACACGGTGGAAGGCAGGGTGAGGCCGAGGCCGGCTTCAAGGCCGTAATGCCGGGTGCGCTCCGCATTCCGGTACGTCGGAACGGTGAACGGTGCTCCCGGGAATGGCTGCACGTTGACGTTGAGGATCTCGTCGGACAGCTCCACGTCGTACAGGGAGAGATCCCAGGTGGCGTGGCCCTGCTGTCCCCGGGTTCCCACCTCGAACTGCCAGGCGTCCTGTCCGCGAACGTCGACGAAGCCGGGAATGGTGAGGCTGTTCAGCTCGAGCAGGAGTGGTGGCTCGTATGAGCGGCTGACGTTGGCGAACAGGCGGACGTCGTTGGTCACGTCGTAAAGCGCGCCGATCCGGGGCATGAACGCGCTGAACGTCCGGCGATCCGACTGATCGCCGTCGGAGAGGAAGAAATCGCGCGCCTCCCTCGCCGACCAGTCGTAGCGCAGCCCGGCCACGAGCGTAACGCGATCGGTGACGCTCAATGCGTCCTCGGCGTAGAACGCATGTCCGGTGGCTTCGTCTCGCTGGTCCTTCCGGAGCGCCCCATGCTCGCCGCCGACATTGTCGAACTGCCGATTGTCCATGCTCAGGTGGGCCGGCTGATAACCCGCGGTGAGGCGGTTGCCCAGCCCGCCCAGCCGAGCCGTATTCTCGTAACGCACTTCCGCGCCGAGATCGCGGCTCTGCTGGTTGATCACCCGGAAGATCGGGTGGTCGATATCGCGGTACTGAAAGTACGGTGAGATCTGGAGCCGCTGCGTGGGTGACAACTGAGTGCGGAGCTGTAGTCCCACGTGGTGCAGGTCGTAGTCTCGACCCCACTTGTTGGTGACGTTGTTCGCCACCGCGGCTCGGGGATCGGACTCGAACTGCTCCGGCGTGAGCGCCCCGGGCAGATGTTCTCGCACCCCGGCGAAGAAATAGAAGGATCTGAGATCGACCCGCGGTGACAGGCGGTAGCCGGCGTGCAGATTTACCCGATCACGCCGTTGATCCGACCACACCCGATAGCCGTCCAGCGACGTCCGGGCATAGCTCGCGTAGTAATCGAAGTTGCCCTGGTTCCCACCGCTGGACGCCTGGGCCTTGAGGAAGCCAAAGCTGCCGCCCTCGGCGAAGCCGTCCAGCCACCTGGCGGTGTAGCCGGTCTTCGTCGTGAGGTTCACCGCCCCCCCCAGAGTCGAGCCACCATAGCGAAGCGCGTTCGCGCCCTTGTACACCTCGATTGCCTCGGTGGTCAGGAGCTCCAAGGACTCAAAATCGGTGAATCCGTCCGCGTTCCGGTACGGCATCCCGTTGACCAGGATGTTGATGCCGCGCAGGTGGAAATTGTTCCTCAGGCCGGAGCCGCGGATGGAGAGCTGACTCTCGTCGGCTGCTCCGAAGCGCGGCTGAACGTACACGCCGGGCGTCAACCGGAGCACGTCATGCAGGTTCGCCTGCCGGGTCGCGCGGATCCGCTCCGGGCCAATCAACGCGGCGCCTCCCGCCACCTCACTGACCTGCTCCCGCATCTCGGCCATGTCCGAGTGCGAGCCGATTACGGTCACCTCGGGGATTCGGGTGGACTGTGCCGCCATGTCCGCCGAGTCGGCCGCCGGCCGGTCCTGTGCTTGGGCGGGCGGCACGCTCCAAAAGCCCGGCGCCGTAGCCAGCGCCAGTACCCATCCTGTCAGCCGTCGTAGCATCTGGGTCTCGCTCCACGTCGAGGCCCGCCCTCGAGAGCGGGCGTTCACGTCGCAGCCCGGCCGGACCGTCCGGCGGGCCGCGGACTCGCTGAGCGCGTCAGTCGCGCCGGGTCAGGCGAGCGGAGGAGCGGTAGCGGGAGGGAGGAAGTAGTACGGCCGCGCTGCCGGCGCGACGGCGACATCGGCCCGGTGCGCGAAGGCAACCGGGGCCACCAGCGCCAAGGCGACCGTTGGTCCGCCGGCGGGCGACGCCCAGGCCGACACCTTGTGACACGCCCCGATGCACTGGCAATCGCCGGGCGCGCTTCGGTCGGAGCCGTCGTGGCTGTGGTGGTGGGCGTCGGCGGGGGTGCCGGACTGCGACAGCCACGGCGCCTGCACCGGACAGGTGTGCACCGCCTGGAGCAGATTCCCGCCGACGCCGGGCGTTGCCAGCAGCAACGCCAGCGGGAGCAGTCGGTGGCCACGCAGGAAGCGGAGCATGGCCCACAAGCTATGGGTGCCGGCACCTCCCGGAAAGGCACCCGCGTGTCTGTCGGACGGGGTCCGACATCCATTCAGCCGAAGGACCGAGCGGCCGGCGGCATCGGCGCCGCTCGGTCGATCGGGCGGGAACCGGTACTGTGTTGGAGTAGTTGCGAGTCATAGATGACCACTTCAGCGAGGAGAATATGCGACGGGCGTGGGGGGTGATGGCGCTGCTGGTGCTGGCCGCGTGTGGCGCGAATCGGGAGAGCGCGGACGTCGAGCCGATGGCCGCGACCGGACCGGTCAGCGTTGTGGCGGAGAACCGGCGAACCGACGATGTGGTCGTCTCGCTGGTGCGCGACGGGCTGCGGCAACGGCTCGGCCTGGTGCCGGCGCAGACCACGGGCGACTTTCAGATTCCGTGGAGCCAGGTGTCCAACGGCGGACGAGTTCGCCTGATTGCGACACCGATCGCGGGCCGCCGGAGCTTCGTGAGCGAATCGCTGGTCCTGCGGCCGGGCAGCGAAGTGAACCTGTCGCTCACGCCCCTGCTCGGGCAGTCATTTGTGCGGGTGTACTGAGGGCAGAGACAAGAGACGAGAGACAAGAGACAAGTAGCGGCTACTCATCTCCTACTTGTCTCTTGTCGCTTGTCTCTCGTCTCTCGTATTTAGAGATTGCACGGACAGGGCGGGATTCGAACCCGCGATACCCTTTTGAGGTATACACGCTCTCCAGGCGTGCGCCTTCAACCACTCGGCCACCTGTCCTGAGTTGTTGGCGGCGGCGAAGTTAGCTCAGCCGGCGCGCCCGAGTCAACGTAACCACCATGGCTGTTTCCTGCACCCATCTGAACCAGATCCGAAACGTCGAGCCGCGCACCCCTGCCGGTTGTGAGGAATGTCTCGCGACCGGCGGACGGTGGGTGCACCTCCGACTGTGTCTCAGCTGCGGTCATGTCGGCTGCTGCGACTCCTCTCCCGGCCGTCACGCGAGCGCCCACTTCCGCCGAAGCGCGCACCCGATCGTCCAGTCGTACGAACCGGGGGAGCGCTGGGGCTGGTGCTATGTGGACGAGACCTTCCTGGACGTTTGACCGCCCGCCGATCCGGCGACTTACCCGCCGCCCGGCATTCCTGACCGCCTTCTCCTGCCACGCAGAACGCGAGAGCGACGCGCCGACCCCGCTTCCCGGCGGCCGGCGCCCCCGTTCGTCCTGCCCCCTCCTACGCGGCGCGACATAAGTCGTTGCGCCAGAAGCCTCGGCGTCTACTGCGTTACAGCCCAGCATAGGTGATCGCCGGCACGCCATCGGGTCGATGGTCGGCGGCATATTGGGCTGCACGGCGGCGTGCAGGATTGGCCCGGCTTATGCAAAGTCCTGCTAGTGCGGGCCGGTATTCGCCGTTCGGGGCAACCTTTACCGGAGTGAATCCATGCAGTCCCCGTTGGTGGTCGAAGCACTGCGCGAGCAGTTGCTCCGGGTGATGGAGTGGCATGGCCAGGAGCGCCCGGGCTTCAAGTGGGGCGCGGTCATCCATCGTCGGAATGAACGGGGCCGCTTCCGGTTTGGCTGCGTGACCCAAGGTGGCGAGAGTTTCCTGCTGAGCGAGCAGATGCTCCGCGATCTCGCCGCGCTGCCGTGCTGGCTCGATGGCGCAGTGCCGGTGGTACTTGAGTGCCGCGAATCCAGCCGCGATCCCGAGTTCGAGGAGCTGCACCGGCCGGATCGCGCCCCGCTGGTGGAAGCGATGGCCGTCTACTTCGATCCCAGCGCCAAGGGCGGCGAAGCCGCGGCGTTCCAAGCGATGGCCGGCGTGCTCACACCCACCACTTGCCCGACCGAGCTTTTCCTCCTCACCCGCGACCGCCCACCGACGTGGCCAGCGTAACGGCGACTACGGGTACGAGTAGCAGTACGGGTACGAGTACGAGTACGGGTGACGCAAAACGGGGCTCCGATCTTCGAAGCCCCGTTTACGCTACCACCGTACTCGTACTCCTGCTCGTACGGTCGCCCCTACTTCAGAAACAGTAGCTCCCGATACGTCGGCATCGGCCAGAACTCGGCGGCGATCACCGTTTCGAGGTGATCGGCCGCGGCCCGGGTCTCGACCATCGCCGGCAGGACCGTCTTCTCGATTTGCCGTGCGTGCGCGAGCGGATCGTTGTCCTCGTGGCCCATGGCCTCCTCCAGCGCGCCGATCGCATCGCGAAGCCGGTTGGCGTAGCCCACGAACCGCTCGAGGGCGGCCTTCTGTTCCGCCGCGGGCACGCCGGCTGACTGGGTCTTGGCCACCGCATCGGCAAGGAGGCGCTGATGGCGCAGCGCGGCCGGCAGGATCTGCGTCCGCGCGATGTGCCCCATCATCTCGCCTTCGATGGTGATCTGCTTCACGTAGCGCTCGAGGCCGATGTGAAGCCGGCTCTCGACCTCGACCTTGTTCATGACGCCGTACCTCTTGAACAGGTCGACGTTCTTCTTCTGCTTGAGCACCGGCAGCGCCTCCACCGAATTGCGCAGCATCGGCAGCCCGCGCCGTTCCGCTTCGACGTGCCACTCGGGCGAGTAGTTGTCGCCATCGAAGATCACCCGCTTGTGTTGCCGGATGATCCGCTGCAGCACGCCCAGCACGGCCCGCTGCAGCCGCTCCGGCGTGGGGGTCTTCCCGGCGGCCTTCTCGATCTCGGTGGCCGTGTCGTCCAGGGATTCGGCCACGATGGTGTTGAGCACCGTGTTGGGCCACGCAATGCTCTGGCTCGAGCCCACCGCCCGAAACTCGAACTTGTTGCCGGTGAACGCGAACGGCGACGTGCGATTGCGGTCGCCCGAATGCCGCGGGAGCTGCGGCAGCGTGGTGGCGCCGAGGTCGAGCGTGCCTCCGCGGAGGGTGCGCTTGAGCTGGCCCTTCTCGATCTGTTCCAGCAGGTCCGACAGCATGTCACCCAGGAAGATCGAGATGATGGCCGGCGGTGCCTCATTGGCGCCGAGCCGATGGTCGTTCGCGGCCGATGCGATGGAGGCGCGCAGCAGGTCGGCGTGGAGATCCACCGCCCGGATGACGGCGCACAGGAACGTGAGAAACTCGAGGTTGGTGTGGGTGTCGTCCTGCGGGTCCAACAGGTTGACGCCGGTGTCGGTGGACATCGACCAGTTGTTGTGCTTGCCCGAGCCATTCACGCCGGCGAACGGCTTCTCGTGGAGCAGCGCCATCAGCCCGTGACGGCCCGCCACGCGCTTGAGCGTCTCCATGATGAGCATCTGGTGGTCACTGGCGACGTTGCTCGCCTCGAACAGCGGCGCGATCTCGTACTGGCCCGGAGCCACCTCATTGTGGCGGGTCTTGACCGGAACCGCCAAGCGGTAGAGCTCGTGCTCCACGTCGCCCATGAACGCGAGAACCCGCGCCGGGATACTGCCGAAGTAGTGATCCTCCAGTTGCTGGCCCTTCGGGGGCTTGGCTCCAAAGAGCGTCCGCTCGCACGCCACCAGGTCCGGACGCCTGAAGTAGAGCTCTCGGTCGACCAGGAAGTACTCCTGCTCCGGTCCCACCGTGGTGTATATCCGCGAGGCGGTGCCCACCGTGCCGAAAATCCTGAGGATCCGGAGTGCCTGCTTCGACAGCGCTTCCACCGAGCGGAGCAGTGGAATCTTGGTGTCGAGCGCCTCGCCGGTCCACGAGACGAAGGCGGTCGGGATGCACAGCGTCACCACGCTCTGATTCCGCATCAGAAACGCTGGGCTGGTCGCGTCCCACGCGGTGTACCCGCGGGCCTCGAACGTGGCGCGAAGCCCGCCCGACGGGAAGCTGGACGCGTCCGGCTCGCCCTGCACCAGATCGCTACCGCTGAAGTTGAACACCACCCCGCCCTGTCCGTCCGGCGTGATCAACGAGTCGTGCTTTTCGGCGGTTTGACCGGTGAGCGGCTGGAACCAGTGGGTGAAGTGCGTTGCCCCGTTCTCGATCGCCCAGTCCTTCATCGTGGCGGCCACCACGCTCGCCACTTCCGGGTCGAGCGGCTCGCCCCGATCGACGGTGCGGATCAGGCTCCGGTAAACCTCTTTCGGGAGCCGCTGCCGCATGATCGCGCGGGAGAACGTGTCGCTGCCGAAGATGGCGTCGACGCGCGGCGGGGTCGTCGCTGCGCCGTTTTTGGACGGGAACGACGCAGCAGTAGGGGTCAGCACGGTAGTCACGGGCAGGCGCGCCTCACACGATGGATGAAGAAGGGGATGGACCGTGGATAATAATCACGGGTATCCTCCGACGCATGGTCACCGTCACGCGGGGGACGTGCGTCGTCAGCTTTGCGTTTGAGATCGGATACTCGATCGATCTCGATCGGTGCGAGCGTCTGCTGACCGAGTCCGTGCGGCAGACAATCCGGCCCGGCCGCCGGGCGCCCAGGCATTTCGCCTATCGCCCAGCCCCCCTCCGGCTGACCCAGGAGGCTGAACGCGTCGCGGTCGATGGCCACACCTGCGACGGCGTGGACCTCGTCTTGTACGACTTCGGGGCCGCCTCGGTCAGCTTTCGGCTCCCGCTTGGCGGGGCCGACCTGGAGGATCTCGTCCGTCTCAGCGACCGGTTGTACGAGAACGCGGAGCTCGAAGCCGAAGCAGGCTCGCGCATCGAGGGGTTGCTCGCCGCCGTGGGTCCGGCCGTGGTACGTCCCCGCCTGGCCAGCATCATGGAGGACTACGTCGTCTATCAGCTCGAGCGGATCGATCCGGCTCACTCGGTGACGCAGCTCCTCGAAACCGCGGGCGACGTCTTCGCGCGCATCCTCCGCGCCGAGCGCTCGGCACTGTCCCAGCAGGAGCTCGAGGACGCGCTCAGCGCACGTCTGAGCGTGAGCACCGAGGATCTGGTGCTCATCGATTGGAATGCGGCCATCGTCGTGGACCCCGATCCCGATGACGCCCGGTTGGTCCTGGAGTTCGCCAATGTGCAGCTGCTCGAGCTGCGGTGGCTCGATGCCGAGCTCGACCTCGTGCTGGCCCAGGCGTACGACGTCCTGGCCCGCACGGCGCGCGGACGAGGAGCGGGGTTACGGATGCATGCCCGAAATCTGGACCGGGTGGGCGAGCTGCAGGCGGACTCAGCCGTTCTTTTCGAGCGGGTGACCAACGCGCTCAAGCTCATCGGCGACCAGTACCTCAGCCGATTGTACCGTCTGGTCTCCGAACGGCTGCACCTGGGGGACTGGGATGCCGGCATCGCCCGCAAGCTCCAGACGCTCGAGGGCATTTACGGTAAACTGGTGGACCGCGCCTCCGCCCGCCGGCTGGAAGCGCTGGAATGGATCGTGATCCTGCTGATCGGCCTGGAGATCGTGCTCTCGCTGTTCGGCTAGCCGATCCGATCGCCTTATCTTCCCTGCATGCCAACACCCTATATCGTCGACGCGGTGCGCACGCCGATCGGTCGCGCGGGTGGCGCGCTGGCCGAGGTGCGTCCGGACGATCTCGCGGCCGCCGCCATTCATGCTCTGATGGAGCGGACCCGCCTACCGGCCGATCGGATCGATGACGTCATCCTCGGATGCACCAATCAGGCCGGCGAGGATAACCGGAACGTCGCGCGCATGGCGCTCTTGCTCGCCGGTCTCCCGGTCGAGATCCCCGGCCAGACCGTGAACCGCCTGTGCGGCTCCGGGCTGCAGGCGAGCATTGCCGCGGCTCACGCCGTCCGGGCCGACGAGGGAGACATCTTTATTGCCGGCGGCGTCGAGAGCATGACCCGCGCTCCCTATATCACACTCAAGACCGGCAAGCCCTGGGATCGCACCCCTCCCGCCACCGCGGACTCGACCGTCGGCTGGCGCTTCACCAATCCCCGCCTCCCAGCCGACTGGACCATCTCGCTGGGCGAGACGGCGGAGAAGGTGGCCCGTGAATGCGGCGTGTCCCGCCGCGACCAGGACGAATTCGCGGCGGAAAGCCAACGCCGGGCGCAGGCAGCGGTGGCCGCCGGCGTCTTCGCGGACGAGCTGGCTCCGCTGGTCGCGCCGGGGCCCGATGGAAAACCGGTGTGCGTCGATCGGGACGAGCCGCCGCGTGCCGGTGTCACCGTGGAGAGCCTGGCCCGGCTCAAGCCCGCCTTCGTGCGCGATGGGACCGTCACGGCGGGAAGCTCGAGCGGAATCAACGACGGCGCTGCGGCACTCGCGGTGGTAAGCGAGCGGGGCGTGGCGGAGCATGGATTCACCCCGCTGGCGCGAATCGCCGCCAGCGCCGTCGTCGGAGTGGATCCGAGCATCATGGGAATCGGGCCGGTGCCGGCCGTCCGCAAGGCCGTCGGGCGGGCAGGCATCCGCACGGCCGACCTGGGGCACATCGAGCTGAACGAGGCGTTCGCCGCGCAGGCAGTGGCGTGCATCCGCGAGCTCGAGCTAGACCCGGCTCGGGTGAACCCGTACGGCGGGGCCATCGCGCTCGGCCACCCGCTCGGCGCGAGCGGGGCGCGCATCCTCACCACGCTGGTGCACGGTCTCCGGCGGAACCAAGCCCGCTGGGGCCTGGCGACGATGTGCATCGGCGTCGGCCAGGGCATTGCGGTGGTGGTCGAAAACACCTCGGCTGACGCATGAAGTATCGGATGACGATCGCCCTGGCCAGCCTGATCTCGGGGCTGGTCGCTGTCTACCTGCATCTCTGGAAGATCGGCCGCGTGGGCGCTTTGTCCTGCGGCATGGGCGGCAACTGCGAGCTGGTGCAGCACAGCAGCTGGAGCTACTTCATGGGCGTGGATGTGGCGCTCATCGGCGCGATCGGCTACGGGCTGCTCCTGGCCGTGGCGCTAGTAAGCCTCCAGCCCGGCTTCGTCAATCGGCGTGGACCGGCAGTCGTGATGGCTGGTATGATCGGCGCGGCGGTGCTGTTCACGCTTCGTCTCAAGTACGCCGAATTCGTGATTCTTCGTAGCTTCTGTCCCTGGTGCGCAGTGTCGGTCGTGGCCATCACGCTGTGCGCCGTCATGATCGCTCTCGACCTGCGCCGGTTCGGTGGCGTCGGTCAGCGAGACCCCGCCTCGAACACCGCGCGCGCCCGCGCGATCTGATCCAGCACCTCAGCCCGTTCCTCCGGGTTGTTCCAGTCGGACTGGCTGTCGGCGGCGGCCTTGAGCCGATCAATCCACACAACGAAGTACGCCGCATCGGCCGGTGAATGAACCGGGTTTCCGCGCAGCGACACGTACACCGGTCCAGTGGTTCCGAATGGATAGAGATCAAGAATGGGATCGACCGGGCGTTCGGCCCACGCTCGAACCGTGTACCAGCCGCTACCCTCGGCCAGGATCGTCGTGTCCACCACGGCGCGCATCCGATCGGCGCCGGGGTAGAACCGCGCGACCACCTCGCCATTGGCGACCAGCTCGAAATGATCCACCGGAACCGGTGAGCGAAGCGTCGCCCGTAGCGGCAGCCGGGCGCCCGAGCGCTCGAGGCGGATCTCGCTTCCGGGGCCCCGCCCGGCCAACTGGAGGGAAACCAGCGGCCCGTTAGTCACCATCGTACGTCCGGCCTTGAGGCCGGCAAGGAACCGGTCTCGACTCAACGGCCCGTTTGTCTTCACGTACACCCGTGTCGTGCCGACCGGCCCGCGGAGTGAAGCAAAGTTCGTCATGGCGTCGGTGCCGGCGCCGGCGGGGATCCGAAATCCACAATTCAGCAGCTGATACCAGACTCTGGCGCTCGCCAGGTGGTCGCTGAACCCCATCACCTCCATGTAGTCCACCTCGCCGAGCGCGACGCTCACCGGCAGGTCGTGCGTCAGCGGGGCAGAGTCGGTCGGATCCGGATAAGCGTCGAAGGGATGCACGTACCCCGTGACCGCACCCTGCGCCCGGGCTAGATCGAACACCGTCGGGTTGGCCGGATACGCGCTGGCCGCGGCGGTGCGCTGGTACGCCGCGTACGTCGGAAGCAACAGATGGTCACGGAGGCCGAGCAGCCCCGTGTGGCCCCAGAAGCTGGTGTGATACTCCTCGTCGTGGAGAATCAGCATCGCGGCGGTGGAGATCGGGTCTGGACGTCCGGTAAAGTAGGCCAGGTCCGGGACCCGGCCCTCCTTGTTCACGATCAGGTTCTCGACCACATGAAGGTCCTCCGCCGCCGCCTGGGCGCGGAGCGTGGCAGGCGTCGCGCGATAGTGGCCCCCGTAGTTCATGTGCACGTGCAGGTCGCCGGACCACCAGCCCTGGGCCGCGAGGTTGGCGATGCGGACCAGCCGTATCGGGACGGCCTCGGTGCGGCCCGGGGAAACCCGCACTCGCCGGCGCTCGATCCGATATTCCGGCCCGCGGGAGACCTCCACGGTGAGCTCCTCATCCGCGGGCACGGTGAGCCGAGCGCGGCCTGGGGTGTGGAAGTACGCTGACTCGAACCGCCGCTCGCCGCGCACGAATGCCTCATCGGCGTGGCGCCAGGCATCATCCGGAGCCCAGCTCCGCCCGTCGCTGCCAACCACCGACACTCGTGCCGGCACCGCCCGCGCGGCGCCTTCAGTGATCGTGAGCGCCAGCGTTCCGGTCGGCCGGAGGTAGGACCGGCGCTCGATCGCCACCGGCTCCCGGCGTGCGCCCGGGAGATGCACCACCTCCAGGCCGGTGTTTCCGCCCGCATTGGACACGAAGACGATTCTGCGGCCATCGGGCGACCACCGCGGCATGGTGGCGTCGTGCTCGCCGTAGGTGAGCTGAAAGGGCGTCTCGCCGTCGCGGGTGGTGAGCCAAAGCTGATTCCACTGGCGCCCGAGGTAGGAGCTGTACACAACGCGCCGGCCGTCGCGGGACCAGTCGGGGTCAGCCCGCCAGGTGGTCTCCTCCGATCGGATTTCCCGCATCCCGCCTCCGGGCTCGAGTCCCAAACGCCAGATGGTGCCGGAGCCCCAGGTCTGGCCGCGGTTGGAGACGACGAGCAGCTCCCGTCCGTCCGGCGACCAGGCCGGCGAAAGGAACTGGTCATACAGGTGGTAGTAGTACCGCGGCAAGCCACCGTGGCGGTCTTCGGTGATCCGGATTGGCGGTGGCGATGGGCCCTGATCCGCTGGCTCGACGACGAACACGTGGAAGCGCCCTTCGTGGGCGGTGGAGACGAACGCGATCCGCCGACCGTCGGGAGACCAGCGGGGGTCCACGTTCACCGCCCTGTTCCGAACCAGCGATTGTGACGTGCCGCTCGCGAGGTCCAGCAGGCGCAGCTCCACCTCGGCTCCGTCGTAGGAGGCATACACGATCCGCCGACCGTCCGGGGACCAGTCCGGCTGATAGTCGTACCCCGGTCCGTCCGTGAGCTGCCGTGCTTCCGGCGTGCCCAGTCGCTGACGCCAAAGCGTGCCCTGCATCGAATACACTATTTCCGCGCCGTCTGGGGACCACGACGGGGCCGTGGGCCCACTCGTGGCCTGCGGCAGGTACATCTCCCGGTAGTAGTAGTTGTGAGGGACCCGTATCTGATCGAGCACCGGCTTTCGCTGCGCTGCCGCCGGCGTTGCACACAGGAGACCGGCTGCGACACCAAAGGCAAGCTCACGCATCACGCCAGCCGACGGAGCGAGAATTTCGCCTCGGGCTCGGCCGCGCCGAGCACCAACCTTGCGATATGCTCCCCCACCGCCGGGCCCATCTTGTACCCGTGTCCCGAACCCCCGCCCGCGAGCCAGACGTTGTCCGCTAACGGGTGACGATCCAGGATGAAGTCGCCGTCGGGCGACTGTTCGTACTGACACACCCGCGCTTCAACCAGCGGTGCACCCGCCAAGCCGGGGAACCGGCGACCCAGGAGGTCACGCGCGCGCGCCAGCCCCTCCGCCGAAGGCAGACGCTCCTCGGTCGTAGGATCGATCCTGGCGCCGCGGGTATCGTCGGCGACCTTGAAGCCACGTCGCTCGTTGCCGGGGATGCCGTAGATGAACCGCTCGCCGTTGTCGACCCACACCGGACATTCACCTTCGTCGTATGCGCGATCGCCCGGTGGGAGTCCGAAGAAGAACACCTCCTGGCGCGTCGGCGTCACCCGCTGCCCTATGACGTCGGGGAACACGGCCCCGAGCCATGGGCCACAAGCGAACACGAAGCGGTCCGCGCGCAGCGTTCCGCCGCCCGATAGAGCGATCGCGCGCATGCCGCTCCCTTCCATGGGCTCCGGACGCACGTGGGCGATGAGATACTCCCCGCCTTCGGCAACCAGCATCTCGCGCACCGTCTCGCAGCCCTCGCGCGCGAGGAGATAACCGGCCTCCGACTCGTGGAACACGCTCCGCACGCCGGTAAAGTCGATCTGCGGCCATCGTCGGGCGGCGTCAGCCGGCGAGAGCTCGCCAGCTTCGAGCCCTGCCGCGCGAAGCAGCGGCAACGTGGCGCGGGCATACCGGTCGTCGCCGGCGTACATCCAGAGCGCGCCGAGCCGATGGTAGAGCCGGCGGCCGCAGCGCTGCTCGTGCTCCCACCAGAGCGCGAACGAGCGGACCGTGAGCTCGACATAGAGCCGCTCACCACCGTACATCCCTCGTATGATTCGCGTTTCTCCGCCTGAGCTGGCGCGGGAGTGCCCCGCCCCCCAGGCATCCACCAGGGTTACCCGGTGGCCGGCGCGGCGGAGGTGAAGTGCGGTCCAGCCGCCGAACGCGCCGGCGCCCACGACCGCTACGTGGAGCGTCATGCGGCCTCTCGGATCTCCATGCCGCTCCGGCGATCCGCCCGCCAGTACAGGACGCCGCCGAGGACCAGGAAGCCGAGCACACCACCCACCACCTTCACGAGGTGGTAGTGCGAGTCGGGCGGCGGGATGCACGCGACCACCATGGCGAATACGGTCACGAAGATTCCGCTGATCGCGGTGAGCCAGACGAGCGCGCTCCCCGACGACTCCCGCAGGTAACAAAGGAACAAGTAGATGTAGGGGATGAAGTACACCAGCAGCATGGTGTCAAGCAGCACCAGATAGAGCGTCTCGACCCGGGTACCCTTTCCGAGCACCGACACCAGCAACAGGATGGTGGACAGAGTCGCTTGCACCAGGATCGCCACGTAGGGCGTGCCCCATCGCGGATGGATGCGGGCGAAACCGCGCGGCGCGTAGCGATCCAGTCCCACGGCGAATGCCACCCGGGCCGAGCCGGTCAACCACGCACCTACCGCGCCGATCACGTTGATCGTGATGGCCGCCGCGGCCACGGGTACCACCCAGCGAAGCGCGGGCAGGTCGCTCACGCCGGACGCGATGCCTTGCAGGATCGCGGTAACGACGTTGAGCCGCTCCGGGGGAACCATCCACAGGAGCGCCGCGGTGCCGAGCACATAGACCGTCGCGACGATCGGTGCCGTCAAGAACACCGATCGTGGTAGCGAGCGCTCCGGGTTCTTAACTTCGCCTGCCAAGGTGGCGGCGAGCTCGAGGCCGGCGTAAGCGAACGGGATCGACGCCCAGAAATTGAGCCGGTTCAGGTCGTCGAGACTCGGAAGAATCGACTGTGGGGTGATGGCGGTTGCCGGCGCGCGGGTGGCGACGGCGTACAGGCCCAACACGATCACGAGCCCGGCGGGGATGAAGACCGCGCTTCCGCCAACGTTCTGCAGCCAGCGGCCGGTCTGCACGCCGATCACGTTGAGCCCAACGGCCAGCCACATCCCCACCAGCGTCACCGGCAGCACATACGAAAGCCGATCGCCCAGGCCGCTCTCGCCGGCGCCGAAAGCCCACGGTGCGATCGCCGCGACGAATACGAGCAGACTGGGATAGTACAGGACGTTGTTGACCCAGTAGCACCAGCCGCAGAAGAAACCGTGTTGCTCGCCGAAGGCGCGTCGGGTCCAGCGGTAGATGCCGCCTTCCTCCGGATAGCGGGCCGAGAGCCGGGCAACAGCCAGGCCCTGTGGAATGAAAAAGAGCAGGCCGGCCGCAACCCATAGCAGAAGGCTGCTCGGGCCGGCCGCCGCCGCCGTCGCCAGCCACCGGATGCTCATCACGGCGGCGATGTTGAAGAGAACGAGGTCCCGCACCGTCAGCGTGCGGGCCAGCGCCGGCGCATCCGCGGCGCGGTGGGTCATCCGCGGTGAATCATCCCTTCAGGTAGAGCCGCTCGGGATCGAGCACCTCGCGCAGCAGCCGCAGCGCCTCG
>DATAFP010000283.1:0-5379 GCA_036257415.1 Gemmatimonadales bacterium | reverse complement strand
AGTTGAACCGCAGCCAGCTGAGGGCCGTCCAATCGGCGTTGACGTTACCGATGATCCGGTCGGCGATCGCCGTGCTGACCGGCACGTTCGCAGTGAAGAACGGATTGTCGTACCCGCGGCTCAAGCCGAACGAGCTCGCCGACGGATTAGGGAACCGGTACGACCGGTGCATGCCGTCGGCGCTGAGATACTCCCGGTTGTCGAATTCGGGAGGGGTGCGCCACGCCCCCAGCAATATGCCGCTGAAGTTCGAGCCCTTCTGGACGAACTCCCCGTTCGCGTTTGAGTAGGCAACGTTCCCACCAATGGTGAGGTTGTCCCGCACTCGATGCGACCCATTGAGCCGCACCGCGATCCGCTCGTAGCTGTTCTGCGGCCCCACGATGGTGCCGTCCTGATAGAGGTAGCCGCCCGAAAGGTAGAACAGCGTCCGGTCGGTCCCTCCCGAAATCGTGAGCGTATTGTCGGTGGCGAGTCCGGTCTCGAACACCTCGCTGGCATGGTCGAAGGTGGGCGTTTCCGCCGCCAGCTCCGGACCCCAGCTGTACTGGGTTTCGGGCTCACCGTTTCCGCAGTCCAGCAGCGCCGGATCGTCACTCGGAACACAGGGAGGGGTGGCGCCCCCGGTGCCGTGCCCGAAGCGGCGCTGCAGCTCGGGGAAGCGGAACACCTTGTTGACCGACAGGTTGGAGCGTAACGATACCGAGGACGTGCCCGGGCGTCCCTTCTTGGTCGTGATGAGTACCACGCCCTGGCCCGCCCGCGCGCCGTAGACTGCGCCGGCCGCCGCCCCCTTGAGAATCTCGATTGATTCAATGTCCGCCGGATTGATGTCGGACGCGCGGTTCGGGGAGGTGGTTCCCTGCTGGTTGCCGAAACCGGTACCGTCGAACGTCGTGGTGGTGACGGTGGAGTTATCGATCGGCACCCCGTCCACCACGAACAGCGGATCCCCCGTACCGCCAAGCGTGTTGGCGCCGCGGATCCGGATCGCGGTGTTGGCCCCGGGGTCGCCCGCGGTGGATACGACCTCGAC
The DNA here is from genome assembly GCA_036257415.1 of Gemmatimonadales bacterium. GTDB lineage: Bacteria > Gemmatimonadota > Gemmatimonadetes > Gemmatimonadales > GWC2-71-9 > DASQPE01. The sequence goes on along the minus strand of DATAFP010000283.1, from coordinate 4,343 downwards.
GTTGGGCGCCTTGGCGGCAAGAGCGGTCACCACGTTGGACTCATTGCTGCGCTGAATCAGAGAGGAGTCGACGCTGTTCCGCACGCTGCCCAGCTTCTCGACTTCCAGACTGGTGCCGGCGCCGGTAACCACCACCTCGCCGAGCTGCAGCGGGTTGGCGCTGAGCGAGAAGTTCTGAGCGGTTTCCCCCGGTGTCAGCGTGATGTCACGTGTGTCAGGTTTGTAACCGATGGCGCGCACCGAGAGGGTGACCTGCTGTCCCTGGACCCGATTCGCGGGGATCGTGAGCGCGTAGCGCCCGTCCGCGCGGGTGGTGGTGCCGAACCCTATGGTGGGAATCGCAACGGTGGCACCGGCCAACGCCTCGCCGTCCTCCCGCGTCACCTGGCCGCTGATCACGGCAGGCTGCTGCGCGGAGGCGATGGACGGCCAAACGGCCAGTGCCGCGAGCGAGAAGATCCGACCAAGTGAAAGCCTCATGCGTCCTCCTTGCCCTGGGGAATGGGGGTCAGGCGGGGAACACCGGCCGCGCGGCAGCGAGGCCGGCGGACACCGCAGAATGTTCGGGGACGACGACGATGAACGCTCAGCATACGGCCGGCTCCACGGACCAAAGCAACTCGCGAGGCGTGTTGCGCTGGGAACATCTTGATGGAGCCGTATTGGCCCAATGTGCGGGGCGGCGTGACCGCCGTCAACGATTGCGGCAACGACGTTGCCAATTGCGCAACACGCGGCTGGCGGCTCCGATGCGGGACGGGTATCCTCGGGTGGCCTGATCCGCCGCGCGCCATGTCCGAGTTCCCTCATTATGCCGAGTAGCGCCCGCCCGGTTCACTCGGTCGTCAAGGCCATCCAGATCCTGGAGCTGCTCGAGCGGCATCCGGGTAGCCTGGGCGTCGTGGAGATCGGCCGGCGGCTTCGGTTGCACAAGAGCACCGTGTCGCGGTTGCTCGCCACCATGGCGCGACACGATCTCGTGGCGCGGGACGAGGCCAGCGGAGCGTTCCGGCTGGGCAGCGTGCTCATCGCGCTCGGCAGCACGGCGCTGCGCCAGTTCGACATCCGCGCCGTGGCCCGGCCGGCCCTCCAGCGCCTCGCGCAGCGCACCCGGGAGACCGTCGAGCTGGGCGTCCTGGAGAACGGCCGGCTGGTGGAAATCGACGTGATCCTGAGTCCACAGGCGATCAGCCACCGCGGGCTGCTCGGCCGGAGCTACCACGCTCACTGCACCGCGCTCGGCAAGGCGATCCTCGCCGACCTGCCGGTCAGCGAGTGCCGCCGGGTGCTCGGCACCCGGCTGCAGCGCTGCACGCCGCGGTCCATCACCGAATGGGAGCGACTCGAGGCCGAGCTCGCGGGCGTCCGGCGGCAGGGGTATGCGGTCAATGCCGAGGAGCTCGAGCCCGGCCTGGTATCGGTCGCCGCGCCGATCTACCGCGCGGACGGGCACGTTGCCGCGGCGGTCTCCGTGTCCGGCCCGCTGTTCCGGTTCCCCACCGCGCGTGTCAGGGAGTACGGCCAGTACGTGCGAGAGGCGGCGGGTACCGCAAGCCAGGTGCTCGGACACCGCACCAACGGGGCCACGCTTTAGGGCAGCACCGGCGGCAACGAACGGTTCACATCCAGGAGTCGAGCATGGCGGCCACTTACGATCTGATCGTCATCGGCGGGGGACATAACGGCCTGGTCACGGCGGCCTACGCCGCGCGCGCCGGGCTCAAGACGCTCGTGCTGGAGCGGCGTCACGTACTCGGCGGCGCATGCGTGACCGAGGAGCTCTGGCCCGGCTTCAAGGTCTCCACCGCGGCCTATGTCAACAGCCTGCTGCGTCCCGAGATCATTCGCGACCTGGAGCTCAAACGGCATGGATTCCAGATGCTCCCGCGGAGTCCCTCGTCGTTCACGCCGTTTCCCGACGGCCGATCGCTCATGCTTGGCCCCGATAAGTCGCTCACCCACCGGGAGGTCACCAAGTTCTCGCCTCGCGATGCCGATGCCCTGCCCAGGTACGAGGCGATGCTCGAGCGCGTCGCGGCCTTCATCGAGCCCACGCTGGTTGCCACGCCGCCTACGCCCTGGTCCCTCAAGCCGGCCGATCTCATGCAGCTCGGCCGGCTGGGGCTCGGATTTCTGAAGCTGGGCAAGGACGCTGCCAACGCGCTGGAGATCCTGACCGGCCCCGCCCGCCCGATTCTCGACCGCTGGTTCGAGTCGGAGGAGCTCAAGGTGACGCTGGCGACCGACGCGGTGATCGGCGCGTGGGCGACCCCGTCGATGCCGGGCACTGCGTACGTCCTCTTTCATCACGTGATGGGCGAGTGCGACGGCGCCCGCGGGGTATGGGGCTACGTTCGCGGCGGAATGGGCGGCATCTCCAACGCGATCGCCTCGGCGGCGCGAGAGGCGGGGGCGGAGATCAGAACCAACGCTGCGGTGAGCCGGATTCTCTCGCGTGGCGGGCAGGCGGAAGGCGTGGTCCTCGCCGATGGCACCGAGCTCCGCGCCGTCCGGGTCGCCTCCGGCGTGGACGCACGCACCACGTTCATGGGTCTGCTCGATCCGGCGGAGCTACCCAAGGAGTTCGTAGACCAGGTCCGCACCATCGATTACACCAGCGGCAGCTGCAAGATCAACCTTGCGCTCAGCGCGCTGCCCGACTTCACCGCGCTCCCCGGCGGGGCGGCGGGGCCGCAGCACCGTGGCACGATCCACCTCTGCCCCACCATGGATACCATCGAGGCCGCCTTCGACGAGGCACGGCGGGGGCGGCCGGCGTCCAGCCCGATCGTCGAGGCGACGATTCCATCGGTGCTCGACGACACCGTGGCGCCCAACGGCATGCACGTGATGTCCATGTTCACTCAGTACTTCCCGTACGACGTGAAGGAAGGCGATCACGAGTACTGGAAGGAGCGCTACGCCGACCGGTGCATCGAGCTGATGGACCAGTACGCGCCCGGCTTCAAGCAGTCGGTCGTGCACCGCGAGGTGCTCGCGCCGCGCGACCTCGAAGCCCGCTTCGGGCTCACCGGCGGGAACATCATGCAAGGCACCATGGGGCTCAACAGCCTGCTGTTCATGCGTCCGGTGCCGGGCTATGCCGACTACCGCACGCCCCTCCGCGGACTCTATCTCTGTGGCGCGGCGACCCATCCCGGCGGCGGCGTGATGGGCGCATGCGGCTACAACGCTGCCCGCGAGATCCTGCGCGACGCGCGCAAGCGGTTCCGCACCGGGAAAGCGGCGTGACCCTCCAGCGGACACTCCACCGCGACGCATACTTCTCCGACGAGATCTGGCGCCGGGAGCGGGACCGGATCTTCAGCGCCGAATGGGTATGCGTTGGTCGGGCGGAGGAAGTGCCCGAGCCGGGCGACTACTTGCTGCTCGACCTGGTGGGCGAGAGCCTGCTACTGGTGCGGTCGCGCGCGGGCGAGCTTCGTGGCTTTTACAACGTCTGTCGCCACCGTGGGTGCCGGCTCGTGCTCGGCGGGCCCACCCGTCCCGATGCGCCGTCTTCATCCACCCCATCGGGGCGTTTCGGCGGTGCTATCCGGTGTCCTTATCACGCATGGACCTACACGCTCGATGGTGAGCTCCGCACCGCACCCTACCTCCACGAGGAGGATGGCTTCACCCGCGCCGACTCTCCGCTTCATCCGGTGGGGGTGGACCTCTGGGGCGGCTTCGTCTTCGTTCACCTGGAGCCCGCGGGCGCCGCCGCCGACGGCCGAACCCTCCTGCGGCAGCTCGGCCCGGTTCCGGAGCGATTGGGCCGCTACCCTCTGGCGGAGCTTCGCACGTCCCACCGGATCACCTACCAGGTGAACGCCAACTGGAAAGTGATGCTGGAGAACTACAACGAGTGTTATCACTGTGCCGGCGTGCATCCAGAGCTCTGCAAGGTCGTGCCCGCATTCCGGGAGCGTGGCGGTGCATCGTTGGACTGGGACCGCGGCGTGCCGCACCGGGACGGCGCCTGGACCTTCACCCACTCCGGCACGACCGCCCGCGCCCCGTTCCCCGGATTGAGCGACGACGAGCGCACCCGCCACAAGGGCGAGCTGATCTATCCCAACTTCATGGTCTCGCTTTCCGCCGACCACGTGGCCGCGTTCACGCTGTGGCCGGAGGGTCCGGAGCGCACCACCATCGTGTGCGATTTTCTCTTCCACCCAGACGAGATCGCCAAGCCCGGCTTCGACCCGTCCGACGCCGTGGAGTTCTGGGACCTGGTGAATCGCCAGGACTGGACCATCTGCGATATCCGGCGCTACGTCCGCGAGTGGCTCGGTCCGGGCGCGCCGTGAGGCGCGATTACGAGTACATCGTTCTCGGTC
>DATAFP010000263.1:0-2304 GCA_036257415.1 Gemmatimonadales bacterium | reverse complement strand
GAGAGCGGCACGCGCTACTATTACGGAGTGGTGAATCCGAACTACAACAGCGGGGTCGCGGGCGTGGGCTACGTCGGCGGCCCGGTGGCAATCGGCTGGGACAAGAGCGGGAGCCGTGGCGGCATCGCGGCGCACGAGTGGGGCCACAACTGGGGCAGGCAGCACGCGCCCTGCGGCGGGGCCGGCAGCCCGGACGGCAACTATCCGTACCCGAACGGCGAGATCGGCGTCATCGGGTACGATGTCGTGAACGAGACCCTCAGGCCGTCAGACGCGCACGATCTCATGGGATATTGCAGCAACGAATGGATCAGCGACTACACCTATCTCGGCGTGATGAACTGGCGCGCGGCCGAATCCTTCTCGCTTTCCAGGGAAGGCGTCGTTCAGTCCGGCATGCTGGTGTGGGGGCGGATCGAGGACGGCCGGGCGGTGCTTGAGCCGGCCGTACGCGTGACCGCGCGGCCGAGCCTGCCGTCTCGGCCCGGGCCGTACCGGCTGGAAGGACGGGGCGAGGACGGGGGCAGACTCTTCGGGCTCGACTTCGCCCCGTTGGAGACGGCGGCCGAGCCGACCGCGGCGAAACACTTCGCCTTCGTCGTGCCGATGCGTGCCGAGGCCGCAGTGCGGCTGGCTTCGCTGCAGTTGGCTGGCCCGGGCATCCGGGCGTCGAGCGCGCAGGCACTCGAGGCGCCGGCGGTGACGGCGACGCGCGCCGCCGCCGGTCGCCTCTCCCTGCGCTGGGACGCGAGCAAGTCTCCGATGCTGCTGGTCCGTGACCCGGTGACCGGCGAAGTGCTCTCCTTCGCGCGTGGCGGGGTGAGCGAGGTGGCGACGGGCCGCGACGAGGTCGTGGTGACGGCGTCGGGCCGGGCCCTGCACCATGAGACGCGAGTACGGGTCCGATGATCCGGCGCGGGCTCGCGCTGCTCGCCGTCGCGCTGGCCGCGTGCTCGCGAAGGGAGTCGTCGCCCGCGGCGGCGCCGGAGACCGGGCCCGCCGTGACGCTTGAGCGGACACCATGTTTTGGCACCTGCCCCGTATACGCCGTGGCGATCTCACGCGCCGGCGAAGTGACGTTCAACGGGAAGCACCATGTTGCCGACACCGGTCAGGTGACGGCGACGATTCCGCGGGAGCGGGTGGACAGCTTGCTGGCCGAGCTGGAGGCGGCGGGGTACTTCGGGTTCGCGGACGCGTACGTGATGGACTCGCCGGCGTGCGGGATGTACGCCACCGATTCACCTACCGTTATCACCAGCGCGACACGCAACGGGGAGACGAAGACCATCCGCCACGACCGAGGTTGCTCGGCGGCGCCGCCGGGGCTGTCGCAGCTGGAGCAGCGAATCGATGAGGTGGCGGGGACGGGAACGTGGGTAGGGCGGTAAGGCGGTAGGGCGGTAGGACGGTAGTACTACTTCGAGAGGGTGCGGTAGAGCTGCCACGTGAGTTGGCCGGCCTGATCGCGAAGACCCTCGAGCTCGAGCCAGGACTCTGGCGTCAGCAGGCCCCGATCACGGCTAAACCGGAGGAGGTAGGTCAGCTCGGACAAAGACCCCAGCGCGATATCGAGATACCTCCTGAACTCCCGATGTCCACGCTTCGCTGCGCCTTCTGCAATGTTCGTTGGGATCGATAGGGCGGCACGCCGGAGCTGAATCGTCATGCCAAAACGCTCCGCAACCGGCCAAGAGTCGGTGACCTTGTAGGTCAGCAGGGCCATGCGGTGAGCCATTTGCCAGGCATCGAACCGCTCATAGGGTGCCATCGAGGAATTCTTCCCACGCCCTCGACACCCTGCGTCATCATACTTACCCCTCGCGTATCGCCTTACCGCCTTACCGCCTTACCGCCTTACCGCCTTACCGCCTTACCGCCTCAGCGCCGGATCCAGCCGATCTCTCACTGCGTCACCCAGTAGTGTCGCCCCTACCACAACCAGTACCAGGGCTACGCCAGGCGCCGCAGCCACCCACGGGGCGTTGACCAGCGTATCCCGGCCGGAAGCGATCAAGTTACCCCACGAGGGCGTCGGAGGCTGCACGCCGAGTCCGAGGAACGAAAGCCCAGCCTCCAGCATGATGGCGTTGCCCAAGCCGAGCGCGGCAGCGACGATGACCGGCGTCATGGCATTGGGCAGGACATGGCGGATCAGCACCCGGACGTCCGACGCCCCGAGCCCGACGGCGCCCTCCACGAACGGCCGCACCGCGAGCGCGCGCACTTCCCCGTGCACCAGCCGGGCGATCGTCATCCAGCCGGTGAGCCCCAGCACCAGGATCACCAGCACCGCGCTCGGCT
>DATAFP010000215.1:0-4310 GCA_036257415.1 Gemmatimonadales bacterium | reverse complement strand
GGGGAAACTGGCGGAGGCCCGTGCCGTGCTGGCGGAGCCGCCCCCGGGCGTGGATCTTCCGACGTTCGTCGCCTACGTTGCCACCTTCCAGGACCTCTACTGGGCTCTGAACGAGGAGCAGCAGGCGCTGTTGCGGCGCCTGTCCCCGGGACCGTTCGACAACGACATCGCGCTCTGGGGCCTTGCACTGGCGGGGGCCTGGGAGGTCAAGGGCGACATGAAACGTGCGCGCGCGTATGCCGATAGTGCGCGCATCGCCCTCGAGCAGCAACTGCGGGCGAATCCCGGAGACCCGCAGCGGACCGCGCTCCTCGGTGTCGCCCTCGCCTATCTCGGGCGCCGGGACGACGCGATCCGACTGGGCGAGCAAGCGATGAAGGCGCTACCGCTTACCAAGGACGCGGTGCTCGGGTCGTACCTGCAGCACCAGATGGCGCGGAGCTACATCCTGCTGGGCGAGCCGGATAAGTCGCTCGACTTGCTCGAGCCGCTGCTAAAAATCCCCTACTTCCTCTCGCCTGGCTGGCTCAAGATCGATCCCACGTTCGATCCCATCCGGCAACACCCGCGCTTCCAGCGCCTCGCAGGACAAACGCCAGCTTCCTAACGCCGGGTGTGCTTCACCTCCTCCCAGAGGCCGTCGAGCACCTCCAGTCCGGCGGTTCCCACGTCGATCTGACGCTCGGCGGCCAGACGCTCCACCTCGCCGAACCGTGCCCGGAACTTGGCGTTCGCGCGGTCGAGCGCAGGGCCGGGCTGCACTCCGGCTTTCCGCGCGACGTTCACGGCCGCGAAGAGCAGGTCGCCGATCTCGTCAGTGAGCTGGTCCCCGGCCACGCCGTGTATCCCAGGTCCGCGAATCTCGAGCTCGTGCTGCACTTCGTCGAGCTCCTCGCGCACCTTGGCGATCGGTCCGTTCGCGTCGGGCCAGTCGAAGCCGACCGATGCGGCGCGTTCCTGCAGGCGATAGGCGGCGAGCAGATCAGGAAGACCAGGCGGCAGCTCTCCCAGCACGCCACGCGCCCGCTCCTGCCGCTTGAGCCGTTCCCACGCTTCGGGCGGGCCGAGGTCGAACAGATGCGGGTGCCGGCGGCGCATCTTCCGCTCCATCGTGTCGGCCACGTCGTCGGCGGAGAATTCGCCTCGCTCTTCCGCCAGCACGAGCTGCCATGCCAGGTGAAGCAGGAAATCCCCTAGCTCGTCCCGGATCCGCACCGGGTCTCCTTCGGCAAGCGCGTGATCGACCTCCAGCATCTCCTCGACGAAATAGGGACGCAGCGTCTCGCGCGTCTGTACCCGATCCCAAGGGCACCGCGCCCGGAGGTCGCGCACCAGTGCGAGCGCGCGTCCAAGCGCTGATGTGTCTTGCATTTATGCCTCGCGTTCGTGTACAATTCGCCCGCCGTGACCACACCCTCTCCGTGCGCGACGGCCCGCGCGTGGGTCGACGTGGACCTCGCCGCCGTGGCCGCCAACGCCGCTACGCTCGTCCGCATCTCGGGCGGGCGTCTTCTTCCGATGGTCAAAGCTAACGGTTACGGGCTGGGCGCCGTCCGGGTCGCGCGCGCGCTCGAGGCGCTCCAGCCCTGGGGGTATGGCGTGGCCACGATCGAGGAGGCGGGCGAGCTCCGGGATGCCCGAATTGGCCGGCCCATCGTCCTGTTCACGCCGCTCCTGCCTGCCTGGATCGACCGGTGTCTCGAGCATGACATCCGACCGTCCATCGGAGACTTGGCGGCCCTCCGGGCCTGGCTCGGCACCACCGCGCGGCCATTCCATCTGGAGATCGACACCGGTATGGCACGGTCCGGGTTTCGGCCCGACGATCCCGCGCTCGATGAGGTCGCCCGGGTCCTGAGCTCGGCGCCCGGCTGGGAGGGAGCGTTCACCCATTTCCATTCGCCTGAGAGCGATCCGGCGGCGACCGAAGCGCAGTGGAGTCGCTTCAATGCGGTGTTGGCTCGGCTTCCGCGCCGCCCCGCGCTGGTGCACGCGGCGAACAGTGCGGCCGCGGTGACTGGCACTCGCTACACGGCCGACCTCATCCGTCCCGGCATTTTCCTCTACGGCGGAGGTCGTAGCGGGGTCGAGCCGCGTCCGGCTGCGGCGTTCCGTGCCCGGGTGGTGGCAACCCGCCGCCTCGCCGCCGGTGACACGGTGAGCTACGGGGGAACCTGGCGCGCCGAGCGGCCGGTCACGATCGCGACGATCGCGATGGGCTATGCCGACGGCTTTCCCCGCGCGGTCGGCCGGCCCCGAACGCTGGAACTGGGTGGGCGCGTGGTGCCGGTCGCCGGGCGCGTGGCGATGGACATGACGATGGTGGCGCTGGACGATGCGCACGCCGTCGCCGCCGGGGACGTGGCAACGGTATTCGGCGGGCTGATCTCGCTGGACGAGCAGGCCACCGCGGCGGGCACGAGCGCCTACGAGCTGTTGACGTCGCTCTCGCCCCGGGTGCCGCGCCGCTACGAGACGGCCGATTGATGCGCCGAGCCGCCATCATCGTGCTTGACGGCCTGGGGATCGGCGAGGCCCCCGACGCCGACAGTTACGGCGACCGTGGCAGCAACACACTCGGAAACGTCTCCCGTGCGGTACGGAGCTTCCGGCTGCCCAACCTGGAGCAACTCGGACTCGGAGTCTGCGGCGAGCTCGCCGGCATGCGTCCCACCGACTCGCCCGGGGCGGCACACGGCGTTGCCGCGCCGGTGAGCGCCGGGAAGGACAGCACCACCGGCCATTGGGAGCTCTGCGGTCTGGTGCTCGAGCAACCGTTCCCCACGTATCCCCGCGGCTTTCCGACCGAGTTGGTGGAGGAATTTGCATCGCGGACGGGGCGAGGAGTTCTCGGCAATCGTCGCGCATCCGGCACCACCGTTCTGGAGGAGCTGGGCCAAGAGCATGTGCGCTCCGGCAAGTGGATCGTGTACACCTCGGCCGACAGCGTCTTCCAGGTTGCCGCCCATGAGGGTGTCGTGTCGCTCGACGAGCTGTACAACGCCTGCCGGACGGCGCGGGAGCTGCTACAGCCGCCGCACGCGGTCTCCCGCGTCATCGCCCGCCCGTTCGTCGGCACGCCGGGGGACTGGCAGCGGACGGCGCACCGCAAGGACTTCAGCCTGGCGCCGCCGGGCCCGACGCTGCTCGATCACCTGGCCGCCGCCCACCTGCCACGGGTCGGGGTGGGCAAGGTGGACGACCTGTTCGCCGGGCGGAACATCAGCAGCATTCACACGCCCACCAATGGCGACGCGTACAACTTGATCGAGGGCGCGCTGATGTCGATGCGCCGCGGGCTCCTGCTCGCGAACGTGATCGAATTCGATCAGACCTGGGGTCATCGGAACGATGTAAAGGGCTTCTACCGCGGACTGGAGGAGCTCGATCGGCGGCTCCCGTCGCTGCTCGCCGGAGTGCGGGAGGATGACCTCGTTATCTTTACCGCCGATCACGGCAACGATCCGACCACCCCGTCCACCGATCACTCGCGCGAGATCGTGCCGGTGCTCGTCGTCGGTCCACGGGTAAAGCCGGTTTCGATCGGCCGGCGGCGCAGCTTCGCCGACGTCGGCCAAACGGTCGCGCAGTTCCTTGGGGTAGAGACCCTGGCGGCCGGCGTATCGTTCCTGAACGAGGTATGGAGTGACTGATGCACTGCTGCGCGCCGCGGAGGCCGCTCGCCGCCACGCGCATGCCCCGTATTCGCGCTATCGAGTGGGTGCGGCGGTTCAAACCGACGACGGGGCGATCTACGCAGGTTGTAACGTCGAGAACGCATCCTACGGGCTCACCATCTGCGCCGAACGCGCCGCCGTGTGTGCGGCCGTGGCGGCGGGCGCCCGGCGGATCCGTCGAGCCATCGTGGTAACCGATTCGGATCCCCCCGGCGCGCCTTGCGGGGCGTGCCGGCAGGTGCTCGCCGAGTTCGGGCTCGACATGGAGGTCACCGCGGTCGGGCCCGCGCGCCAGATGCAGTGGCGGCTTCGGGAGCTGCTGCCCGACGCGTTCACTGGAGAGGTGCTGCAGTGAGGGGTGGTTCCCGGTGGGGCGGGGCGCTCGCGGCTGCGATCGCCCTGCTCGGCTGTCAGGAGCGTCTCACCCAGCCCGGTGAATGCCCCGCGCTCTGCCCCGGCGGCACGCCGCAAGTCATCGAGGAGGTGCTGGAGGCCACTCCCCAGCTGGACAGCACCTTCACGGGCTACGCAGAGCGTGGCTCTGCGCAGGTGTTGCTGGTATCGAGTGGCATCCCATCGGTGCCCGACACCAACTTCGCCGTGCTGGTGTTCGCACCGCGTCCCGATGAAATC
>DATAFP010000137.1:0-3663 GCA_036257415.1 Gemmatimonadales bacterium | reverse complement strand
CCTTCGGCGCGCGAACCGGAGGTCTGGAATGAGAGCGACCTGCTGGGAAGGCAAGCGCAACATCAAGGTGGAGACGGTCCCGGATCCCAAGATCCTGAACCAGCGCGACGCGATCGTGCGGATCACGTCGACCGCCATCTGCGGCTCCGACCTCCACCTCTACAACGGCTTCGTTCCCGCCATGGAGCGGGGCGACATCCTCGGTCACGAGTTCATGGGCGAGGTGGTGGAGGTGGGACGCGCGGTGAAGAACCTGTCGGTGGGCGACCGCGTGGTGGTGCCGTTCCCCATCGCCTGCGGCAACTGTACCATGTGCCAGCGGGACCTCTTCTCCCTGTGCGAGAACTCCAACCCCAACCAGTGGCTGGCGCGGAAGCTCTGGGGACACTCGCCCGCCGGCATCTACGGCTACTCCCATCTCACCGGCGGCTACGCGGGTGGGCAGGCGGAGTACGCCCGGGTCCCCTTCGCGGACGTCGGTCCGCTCAAGGTGCCGTCCGGCCTGACGGACGAGCAGGTGCTCTTTCTGTCGGACATCTTCCCGACCGGCTACATGGGCGCGGAGATGTGCGACATCGAGCGGGGCGACATCATCGCCGTGTGGGGGGCCGGACCGGTCGGCCAGTTCGCCATCGCCAGCGCGAAGCTCCTCGGCGCCGAGCGGGTGGTGGCGATCGACCGCTTCCCGTACCGGCTCCGCATGGCGAAGGAGAAGGCGGGGGCCACCGACATCATCAACTACGAGGAGACCAGCGTCTCCGAGGCGCTGATGGAGCTGACCGCCGGGCGCGGCCCGGACGCCTGCATCGATGCCGTCGGCATGGAGGCCCACGGCCACCATCCGATGTACGCGTACGACCGCGCCAAGCAGGCGCTGATGCTGGAGACCGATCGGCCGCTGGCGCTCCGGGAGGCGATTCAAGCCTGCCGGAATGGCGGCATCGTCTCCGTTATCGGCGTGTACGGAGGGTTCATCGACAGGTTCCCGATGGGCTCGGTGATGAATCGCTCGCTCACCCTCCGGACCGGGCAGTGTCACGTACAGCGCTACCTGAAGCCGCTGCTGGAGCGAATCGAGCGGGGCGAGATCGATCCCAGCTTCGTCATCACCCACCGGCTCAAGCTGGAGGACGCGCCGCGCGGCTACGACATGTTCCTCCACAAGGAGGACGGCTGCGAGAAGGTGGTCCTGAGCACCTGATCGCGGCACCCGCGGTAAAAACCGGCCGCTCGGACCCCGGGCGGCCGGTTATCTTTCGCCCACTCCACCATCCCCGGACAGAGCAGCCGACCCCTCGCGACGGAGCCCGTCCCGGTGCGCTTTCCGTCCCTCGACCTGCTGGCCCGCCATGCCCTCGTGGTGCTCCGCCGCTTTCCCTGGACGCTCGCCGTCGGAGCGCTGGCCGCGTTCGCCGCGATCGTGGGCTCGCTGTCGGGAACCGACGAGGCGTGGGAGCGCCTGGCGTTCGTCGCCGCGCTCGGACTTCCGCTCACGATCGCGCTGACGCTGCTGGGCGAGACCCGCGGCTGGGCAAGCGGCGTCCGCCACTTCGTCGTACTCGGGGGGCTGCTCGGATTGGCCGCGTTCTTCCTGATCTGGCCGGGCATCGACCGGCGGCACGACGCCATCCGCTACCTGCAGCTCAGCGCCGCCCTTCACCTGAGCGTGGCGTTTCTTCCTTTCCTCGGCGTCTCCGAAACCATCGCGTTCTGGCAGTACAACCGCCGGCTGTTCCTCGGCTTCCTGCGGGCCGTGGTGTTCTCCGGCGTGATCTACGTCGGCATGGTGATCGCGCTGGGCGCGCTCGACAAGCTGTTCGGCGTTGACGTGGACGGCGAGACCTATTTCCGGATCTGGTTCGTGGTCGCCTTCCTGGTGAACACCTGGATCTTTCTCGCGGTGGTGCCCGAGCGGCTCCCCGAGCTGGAGCACGATCGCGAGTACCCGAGGGCGCTCAAGATCTTCGCCCAGTACATCCTGACGCCGCTCGCCTTCACCTACCTGGTGATCCTGCTGGCCTACCTGGTGAAGATCGTGGCGGGCGCCCAGTGGCCCAGCGGATGGATCGGCTGGCTGGTCGCCAGCGTGTCGGTGACGGGGCTGCTCGGGTTCCTGCTGGTGCACCCGCTGCGACCGGACCCGGCCGAGGGATGGATTCGGACCTACGCGCGCTGGCTGTTCATCGGCCTCATCCCGGCCGCGCTGATGCTGCTGGTGGCGTTCTGGAAGCGGATTCTCCCTTACGGCCTGACCGAGCCGAGGCTGCTCGGCGTCGTGCTGGGACTGTGGCTGCTCGGCATCGCCGTGCTGTTCACGGTGCGGAGCGGGTCGAGCATCCGGGTCATTCCGGTGACCCTCGCCGCAGTACTTTTGCTGACGCTGTACGGGCCCTTCAGTCTGACGCGGCTCTCGGTGAACAGCCAGGCACGGCGACTGGCCCGCATGCTGGAGACGTCGGCGTCGACAGAGGTGGGCGCGCGTGAGGCCAGCGCCGCGCTCCGCTTCCTGATCGACCACAACGCGGGCGAGGCGATGGCGCGGGCGATCGGCCGCGAGGTTCCGCCGGTGGACTGGGCCTCGGTCCCGCGCTACGGCAGCGAGCGGGATTCGCTAGCGCGGATGGTGATGGAGCTGGCCGGCGCCCGGTACCTGCCTGAGTACGCCTATCAGCCGGGCGGCTGGTTCCATCTAAACGGCAATGGGCCGATCAGCGTGACGGGCTACGCGTGGGCGGTCCAACTGGGGACGCACGACGCAACCAGACACTTGATCGACGGCGACACCGTCCAGGTCGTGCCCCAGGCCCGCGGGGATGGAACGGCGCGGATCCGCGTGGGTCGGGACACGCTCTTTTTCGACCTGAGGCCGGTGGCCGACCGGTACACCGATTCGGTCCCCTTCGTCGGCAGCAATGCGGTGGAGCGGATCGAGATCGAGGCGGCGGGCGGTTCGCGCCGGTCCGCGCTCGTCCTCACCAATCTGAGCGGTCAGCGCGCGGGCGACTCGCTGGCTACCGTCTCCTGGGTCGGTACCCTGCTCCTGGGAGAGTGATGTCGCGCCGCCGGGTCAGACCATCGCGCGCGGCGCCTCCCGGTCGAGCAGACGCCACCCGGTCCACCGGTCGGGGGGCCGGTCGCACCAGTTGTGGTACACCTCCCCGTTGATTCCGACGACGAACGCCTCGAGTCCGTCCACGTAGCCCTGCCTGACCGCGAGGCTTCTCGCCTCCCCCCGCAGGTTCAGCCACCGACTCCACTCTCCGAACGGCCTCGACTGGAGCCGGCAGCGCACCTCGCGATCGATGCCGATGGTGAGGATCGCGAGACCGCCGGCCGGCGTCCTGGTCACATCGAAGCACGCCACATGCTCGCCCAGCTTCTCCCACTCGTGCCATGGCCGGAAGGGCTTGTCCTGCCAGCGGTGGTAGACCGCGTCGTCCTCACCAAGCGCGAAGATCACCAGTCCACCACCCTCGATACTCGTCGCGCGCACCGCCTTGACGGCGACGCCCGGCGCGCCGAGCGCGATCCATTCTCCCCAGGGATCGGACGGCCGCTCCTGCCAGCGGTGCCGCACCTCACCGCCGGTGATCCCGAACGCGGCCAGGCCTCCGCCGGGGATCAACGTCGGCGTCACGCCGCGCACCGGCCCCTCGAGCCGTT
>DATAFP010000118.1:0-38337 GCA_036257415.1 Gemmatimonadales bacterium | reverse complement strand
TGCACCTGGGCCGCACCTCGCCGAGCGTACTCCAGGTGCTGCTCGAGCGGGTGGCGCAGGAGGCGGACGTCCTCGCTCTGTGCGGCGACCTCACCGACAACGGGCAACCGGCCGAGGCGCGGCAGCTCGGGCGCGAGCTGGCCGGGGTCAAGGTACCCATCGTGGCCGTGCTGGGAAATCACGATCACGAAGGAAACGAGACTGGTGAGCTCTCGCGAATTCTGGGCGACGCCGGCGTGCAGGTGCTCGACGGGACGTCCTGCGAAATTCAGGGCGTTGGCTTTGCCGGCATCAAGGGATTCTGCGGAGGATTCGGGCGCCGCGCGCTCGGCCCTTGGGGCGAAACCGTGATCAAGACATTCGTGCGGGAGGCGTTGGACGAGGCGCTCAAGCTGGAGACCGCGCTTGGGCGGCTCCGCGCCGAACGGCGGGTGGTGCTCATGCACTACGCCCCCATTCAGGGCACGGTGGAGGGCGAGCCGCTGGAGATCTATCCGTTTCTAGGATCGAGCCGGCTGGAGGAGCCACTCACACGATATCCCGTGGATGCGGTGTTCCACGGCCACGCGCATCACGGCCAACTGGAGGGACGAACCCGAAGCGGCACGCCGGTGTACAACGTGTCGCTGGCGTTGCTGCAGCGCTGCTGGCCGGACCGCGCCCCCTATCGTATCCTCGAGATCGCCCGGGACCGACCGGTCACCCGGGTTACCGACGACCAGCCCACCCGCTGAGCCGACTGCGGATCAACCTCCGGCCTGATCACCCTCCGGCCGGAATGCTCTTCCCGCCCGGAACCCCAAGCTCGGTCATGGCCCTCTTGAGGTCCATCATCTCCGCCACTTCCGCGTCGTCGAGCAACCGCTTCCGCATCACCAGGTCTTTCACTGTCAGGCCGCTCGCTACCGCTTCCTTGGCGAGCTTGGCGGCTTCGGCGTAGCCGATCTTCGGAGCCAATGCGGTAACCAGCGCAGGGCTCCGTTCGAGCCAGTAGGCGCATCGAGCTTCGTCGGCCTCGATCCCCGCGACACACCGGTCGGCGAGCACGCGGCTCGCGTTCCCGACGATGATCATCGCGAACAGGATGTTGTGGGCCATGACCGGCATCATGACATTGAGCTCGAGCTGTCCCGCTTCGGCCGCCATCGCCACCGTGAGATCGAGACCCAGGGCCTGGTAACAGACCTGGTTCACCATCTCCGCGATCGACGGGTTCACCTTGCCGGGCATGATGCTGGATCCGGGTTGGACCGCGGGTAACATGATCTCGGCCAGTCCGGTGCGCGGCCCCGACGCGAGCAGCCGGATGTCGTTGGCGATCTTCTGCAGGTCCAGCAGGTAGGCCCGGAGCGCACCGCTGAACGTGGTCACATCCCCCATCGACTGCATCAGCTGCACCCGGTCGCGGCCCTCGGCGAGCTCGAGCCCGGTGAAGGCCCGCAGGTGCTTCACCATCAGCTGGGGATAGCGCTCTTCCGCGTTGAGCCCGGTACCGACGGCCGTGCCGCCGATGCCCAGCTCCCGCAGCCACTCCGCCGCCTGGGCCAGCTTCTGGCGATGCCGCTCGACGGTGCGGCCGTAGGCTCGGAACTCCTGGCCGAGCCGGATGGGAGTGGCGTCCTGCAGGTGGGTCCGACCCGACTTGATGATGCCGTCGAACTCGTCGCCCTTCGCGAGCAGCGCAGCGGCCAGCCGATCGAGCGAGTCCAGCAGCGACGGTAGGCTCGCGAGGATCGCCAACCGCATGGCAGTCGGAATCACGTCGTTGGTGCTCTGCGCCATGTTGACGTGATCGTTCGGATGCACCGGCGTATAGCTCCCTCGCGCGCCGCCCAGCAGCTCGTTGGCACGGTTGGCGAGCACCTCGTTACAGTTCATGTTGTGGCTGGTGCCTGCGCCCGCCTGGTACACGTCCACAATGAACTGATCGCGATGGCGGCCCCCCAACACCTCATCGGCGGCCTGCACGATCGCGTCGGCGAGCCTGGCTTCCAGCCGCCCCGTCTCCTTGTGCGTGAGGGCCGCCGCTCGCTTGATCCAGATCACCGCGTCGACGAAGACCGGCAGCGGGCGGAGGCCGGAGATCGGGAAGTTCTCCGCCGCCCGAAGCGTCTGGATTCCGTAGAGGGCGTCGGCGGGGACGGCTTTCTCGCCGAGAGGATCACGTTCGGTGCGGGTGGCCATTGGTAGGCGGACGGGTACGAGTACGAGTACGAGTGGGTGAGCCGTGACGCATTTCTTTCGCTCCATCGATGACGCGACGGTGTTTCACGCCGGCAAGGCCGCCAAGGCGGACCTGTTCCGGAGCGAACGGTTGTTCGTGGGCCTCAACTGCTTCGAGCCGGGGCAGACCCAACCCATTCACGCTCATGCCGGGGCCGACAAATTCTATCTGGTGATTTCGGGAAAGGCGAGGATGACGGTTGGTTCCGAGTCTCGCGTCGCCGCGGCCGGGACCGTGGTGTGGGCGCCGGCGGATGTCGCCCACGGTGTGGACGAGGCGCTGGAGCGCACCGTCATGCTGGTCGCGATCAGCCCACCGCCCGGTTAGCGCTTGGGACCCGCCCCGCCTCGCTTGGTCCAGATCACGATCGCCCCGCAGCTACTCGCCAACCGCTGAAACTCGGCCGGGACCTGTGCCGCACCGGCGTAGACCTCGATGCCCATGATCTCCATGGGCGCGACCGGAAACGGCTCGGCGCTGGTAGCATCGAACGGGAAGTACGCCCCATCCACAAAGTAGGTCATGGCGCAGTCGCCCTGCATGTTCACCGCGCCGCGGCTCGAGTAGACCCGGTAGCCTTGCCCAACCGGGACGACCATGATGCCGGGGACCGTGCGCATGATGTCTTCGAACTGGATGGCACCGCGCTTCTCAATGTCCTCTTCGGTGATGAAGTGCCCCTGACCGCGCTGAGCCCGCTGCAGGAAGGTGGACACGTCCGCGCCGGCGCCGATCTTCCCCACCACCTCGAGGGTCGGCAGCGTCTGCACCGATTTCGCGATGACCAGCTCGGTGCGGGCGGGTCCACCCGGCTTGAGCTCCACCGCCTGCCGCCCACCGGCGTACCCGATCGCGGCGACCTCGACGACCTGGGTTCCCAGCGGTAAGCCGGTGAGACTGAACGACCCGGACGCACTGGTGCGCACCACCGCGCGGCTGCCGCGCACGAACACCCGGGCATCGGAGATCGGCGTGCCGTCGATGTTCTTGACCGTGCCCTCGAGAGTCGCCGTAAGCCGGCCCGAGTCCGCAGCCGTCGCCGGGGGGAGCCCGATCAGGAAGTGCCGCGCAACCAGCGAACGACCGCCCATGTCGAGTGTGATGAGGCCGGTCGACGCGGTGCCCATGGCAGCCCACACTGTTACCTCACCGTTGGTCGGCACGCTGCATAGCACGAACTCGCCTTGACGGCCGGTCACGGCCCGCACGCTGCGGCGATTCGTAGTGACGCCTGTGGTGCGGCTGACCGCGACCTGGCCCCACATGGCGTTGACCGCTGCCCCAACCAGCGCCGAGTCGGTGGCTGCGTCTTTCACCACACCGATCAGATATCCGGCATTGGCCGGTCGAGCGCCGGGGCACGCACGTCCATAGCGCGAATCCGCCGATGGCGTCGCGAGCACAACGCCAGTAAGTCCCTCGGCAGGTACGTCGATCCGCCACCGCGGCGCGGCAATGCCGGCGGCGTCGAACACGGGATGCGAAAAGGTGATCTGATAGGTGCCGGCGGGAAGGCTGTCGAACTGGAATTGGCCGTAGAGGTTCGTCCGGGCTTCACGTGGAGTTCCCTCGATCCAGAGAATGGCATTCGGAAGCGGCCCGCCGGTCAGCAGGCTGTCGCGCACCACGCCTGAGAGTCCGCCGGTCGACGGGGCGGCCGTCTGAGCTCGGCCAACGGCCGGAATGGCAATGACGAGGGCCGGGAGCAGGGCCCGCGGCACGAGAGCACGAATCATGACCTGCCTGCGGAGGAAGCTCGTACGAATTCAGACGTTCGAAAGGTAAACCCAGCCACGGGCAGAATCCGAAACGACGGATTCAATCCGAGCAGTCTCCCAGCGGGTAGATGGTCCCGCAGTTCGGACAGGGGTTCCTGCAGCCGGCAGCGCGAGCTGGCACGGGAAAATTGCAACGCAGGCAGCCTTGCTGGGCGGGTGGGTCCCTCTGCTCACCCATTGATCCGATGGGCCCCGGTCAGGAATGGATTGGTCAGCCGCTCGACGCCGATGCTGGTATCGGGGCCATGGCCGCTGTGAATCACGGTCGAATCGGGCAGGGGGAGAAACACCCGCTGAATCGACGCCATCAGGGTGGCGTAGTCCCCGCCGGGCAGGTCGGATCTGCCGATGGAGCCGTTGAACAGGACGTCACCCCCGAACACCCGCCCCTCGCCAACGAAGCTCACGCTGCCCGGCGAATGCCCAGGAGTGAGCCGAACGTCGAAGGCGAAGCGCCCCACCCGGACCACCTGGCCCTCGGCCAGCTCAACGTCCGGTGGGGGGGCGGACGCGACCCTGAGACCGAACCACGAGCCCTGAGCCGGCAACGAGTCGTACAGCGGGCGGTCGAGCGGGTGCAGATGAATCGGAGCGCCGGTGGCGCGTTGCACCGCGCCGACGCCGAGCACGTGATCGATGTGGGCGTGGGTAAGCCAGATCGCGCCGAGGGTCCAGCGCCGGGCAGCCAGCTCGGCGAGGAACATCGTGGCTTCCTCGCCCGGGTCGATCATCACCGCCTCGCGGGTGGAGCGGTCCGCGACCAGCCAGCAGTTCTCGACGAACTGTCCGTTGGGAAGCTGGACGATCTGGAGGTCAGACACCGGCCGGCGCGGCGGTACGGGTCTTCAAGTCAGTCAGGTACTTCTCCACGGCAATGGCGGCGGTAGTGGCGTCCCCGACGGCCGTGGTCACTTGCCGGGTGAGCTGCACCCGAAGGTCGCCGGCGGCGAAGAGGCCCGGGATCGACGACATCATTCGGTCGTCGGTCAGCATGTAGCCCGACGCATCGTGCGCGAAATGCTGTTTGACGAGGCCGGTGTTGGGGGAGAACCCAATGAAAACGAAGCACCCGGTGGCCGCGAGCGACAGACGCCCTCCGGTCACGGTGTCTTCCAACTCGATGGAGTGAAGCCCCGACGGCCCGCCGTTCAGCTCGATCACCCGCTTGTTCCAGATCACTTCGATCTTCGGGTTTGCGAAGAGGCGCTCCTGCAGCAGCTTCGAGGCCCGGAACTCGTCCCGCCGATGGATCACGTACACTCGCTCGGCGTATCGCGTCAGATAGTCGGCCTCCTCCACCGCCGCGTCGCCGCCGCCCACCACTGCTATGGTTTCCCCCTTGAAGAACGCGCCGTCGCACACCGCGCAGTAGGAGACGCCGCGCCCGGCGTATTCCGCCTCGCCGGGAACGCCCAGCTTGTTCGGAGTGCCCCCGGCGGTGAGGATCACCGCCGGGGCCTCGTACACGGCACCCAGGCTCGTGGCCACCGCGAAGAGACCGTCGTCCCGCCGGACGATCGATTCGACGTTCTCGCGCCTGATCTCGGCGCCGAACTCCTTGGCGTGCTCGGTCATGGCCTCGGCCAGCTCGCGCCCCTTGATCTTCTTGAAGCCGGGATAGTCCTCGATCCATTCGGTGTTGAGCAGCTCGCCGCCGGGAACGCCCCGCTCGAGCAGGACCGTCTTCAGCAGGCCGCGGCCGGCATACAAGGCGGCGCACAAGCCGGCCGGTCCGCCGCCGATGATGACGACTTCAAATCGATGATTCGCGCTCATGCCGGAATATAGGGTGAGCCGGTCGCGGCACGCCGCGTCGGCCCGAGGTGTAGGAGACTGACCGCCCCGTGGCACGACGACACCGTACCCACCACGACATCCACCTCCGAGCCCGCGGCGCCGGCCGAGGCCACTGCGGCGTCTCCGGCCAGGACTTCCGCCACGTCGAACATCCCCACGCCGTAGGTCCGATGGCGGCAGACGAACAGCACCGGGCCCGATACCGGGCCGTTGCGGGCGAGGCGCTCGGTGAGGCCGGCCACGGCATCCGACATCTCCCAGGTGCGTGGCGCGGCGATGACCGGACAGATGGCCGGTTCGACGCAGTGAACCGGGCAGATCCAGTCCGCGAATGAGACGTATCGCGTCCCGTCGGCATGGAGCACGTCGTAGGGCGTGCCGGCTGCCATACCCGCTTGCCGGCGGGTGACGAGGCGATCCGGCCAGCGGCGCTGGGCCGCGCGCAGCAGCCACTCGAACATCAGGTGCGGCATGAGCGGCGAGGGCACGATCGCATCGGCCGGGTCCGCGGTGGCGGTGGTCAGGTACTCATCGAAGAACGCGCCCCATTCCTGGACGCGAAGCTCCACGCCGGCCCCCTCGACCCGCTCGACCGCCGCCCGACATCCCGCATCGCGGTCTACGATCAGCAGCCGCTGCCAATCCGCCGCGCCACGGCCCCGCGCGCGCAACAGTTGGCCGGCGTAGAAGGTTCCATAGCAGCCCCCGCCCACCACGATGATGTCGCGGAACCCGACCGGTGCACTACTCACCATCAGCCTGCCCCTCGATCTGGCGTCCCAGTCGAAGCGAGCGCCCGCCGTCCACCGGGAGCACGGTGCCGGTGACGAAATCGCCCTGCTCGAGGAAGTAGAGCACCGCGGCGACGGCGTCCTCCGGCCGGCCCAGCCGGCGGAGCGGCGTCGTGCGGGCAAGCTCGCCCCGCGCCGCGTCGTCGTAATGCTCGGGAACCAGCACGGCCCCGGGCGCGACCGCGTTCACCGTCACGTCGGGCGCCAGGCTCAGCGCGAGCACACGGGTCAGCATCACGACCCCCGCCTTGCTCACCGAGTGCGCGGCGTACCCGGGCCACGGCTCGAGTCCCGCCACATCCGCGAGGTTCACCACCTTCCCCTTGGCAGCGCGCAGCGCCGGCGCAGCGCCCTGGGTACAGAAAAATACCGAGCGGAGATTGAGGTTGATGATCTCGTCCCACTGCGCCGGTGTGGTTTCCTCCAGCCGCAGCCGATGCATCACCGCGGCGGAATTCACCAGTACGTCCAATCCGCCGAACCGGTCTACCGCGCGTTGCGGCAGCGCCCGCGCCGCCGCGGCGTCGGTCAGATCCGCAGCGAAGCACTCGGCGTCGCCACCCGCGGTCAGGATCTCGTCGCGGAGCGATGCGGCGCCCTCGCCGGACGCGTGATAGTGCAGGGCCACCCGGGCGCCGCGCGCGCCAAGCGCCGCGGCGATGGCGCGGCCGAGTCGCCGGCCCGCACCGGTCACCAGCGCCACCCGGCCACGCAGTTCCATGTCAGCTGCCGCGGGGGCGGATCGGTCGGATGGTCCCGTTCAGGGTCGAGGCGGGATCGGCGAGGTCGAGAACCGCGCCGCAGATGTCCTCCAGCTCGACGTACGGCGCATCGGTCCCCGCGGACGCCACGTTGTCGGGCGTCCGGACCATTCCCGGCGCGATCGCGTTGACGCGGATATGCCGGTCGGCGAGCTCGCGCGCCAGACTGAGCGTCAGCCCGGCGACAGCCCACTTCGCGGCGCTGTACACTGCCATCGGACTCTGCGGTTCGAGCACGGCGATGGACGCGAAGTTGACGATCGCCCCGTGAGTCGCCGCGAGCGACTCGACCGCGGCCTGCGACACCAGGAACGCGGTCTTCACGTTGATGGCGATCTCGCGGTCGAAGTCCCGTACGCTTGCCTTGGCGATGGGACCGAACGTCGTCAGGCCGCCGGCGACGTTGACCACGGCGTCAAGGCGTCCGTAGTGCCGCATCGCGGTCTCGACGGCGAGCGCGGCGATGTCGGGAATGGTGAGGTCTCCGGCGATCGGCTGAGCCTCGATGCCGGCCGCCTGGAACTCGCTCACCCGTCGAGAGACACCCACCGCATCGAGGTCCGCCGCGACCAGCCGCGCGCCGCCGCGCCCGAACGCGAGCGCGACGGCGTGACCGATCTGGCCGGCGCGGCCTACCCCGGTGACGAGCACGACGCGATCGCGGAATCCGCCGTCGCTCATCGAGACCGGCTCAGCCCGCCAGCGGCTCGGCCGGGGCCGGCCGCGCCTGCTCGATTCGCTCCAGCCATTCCAGCGGCACGCCCTCCGACCCGATCCCGCCGTGAGCCTCCTCCCCCAGCGATTCACCGTGCCAGTCGCTGCCGCCGGTGCGGAGCAGGCCAAGCTGGAGGGCGTGATCGGTCAGGCGGGCGCGCTGGTCGGCATCGTGGCTGGGATGGCGGGTTTCAACCGCGTCGAGGCCGTCGCCGCGGAGCTGCTCGAGCAGTGCGCGGGTGCCGCGCTCCTTCAAGTGCGCGGCCGAGACGATCCCCCCAACGCGGTGGACCAGCGCCGCCACCGCGGCGAACGTCGGCAGGGTCTTGTCCACAAATGCGGGGCGCCCGCGCGCGAGGTACCGATCGAATGCCTCGCCGACCGTGGCTACGTGACCCCGCCGGACGAGGGCCCGTGCCACGTGCGGCCGACCGATCGCGCCGCCTTCGGCCTCCGCCAGCACGTCCTCCTCCCCCAGCACCACACCGACCCGGTGCAACCGGGCGACCATCGCTCGGCCGCGCCGCTCCCGATCGGCGCGGCAATCGGCCAGAAACCGCTCCAGCGCGACCGAGCCGGGCGGCAGGAAGTAGCCCAGCACGTGCATCTCGCCCCAGGGCGCGGCGACCGAGAACTCGCAGCCGCTCACCACCCTGAGCCCCAGCTGGTTGCCGGCCTCGATCGCGGCGGGAATACCTGCGAGCGTGTCGTGATCGGTGAGGGCCATCGCCTGGACGCCAGCGACCGAGGCGCGGGCGACGACGGTCGCTGGCGGAAACGCGCCGTCGGAAGCGGACGAATGCAGGTGGAGGTCCACCGTCCCGCGCGCGCTGTCGGGCTCGGGGCTCACTGGCGGTACCCTGTCTCGGGGGCGGTCCAGGCCGGCTGCGATCGGGCGAGCAGCGCCACCAGCTCCGCATCGGACAGGCTGGCGAGGGCCAGCTCCGAACTCTTGATGCCGAGCGGCGAATAGCGGGCGACCCGCCGCTCGAGCCCCCGCCCGGTGCCCCGGGCGAACACCAGACCGAACTCGTCCTTGACGTACTGGGTGTTCCGCCCGCTCACGGTGACCGTCCACCGCTCGCCATCCACATCGATGATGCGGCGGGGCATGCTAGAACCGAACCTCCTCCCAGAGCTCCCATGCGCCCGGCTCGTAGTGCGCCAGCAAGCGCAGCCGGCCCTCCAGACGGGCTTCTTCGGGATCGAGCGCGGCGGTGCGATGCTCGTCCGGCGAAGCGCTCTCGCTGCACTCGAGGAACCGCCCGGCCCCGCTCGCGGCCCGGAACAGCCACAGCCGCCGACCACGGGACTCCGACAGTCGCGCCAGCTCTTTCACGGTGTGGAGATACTCGGACTCGGCGCCGGGCTCGACGGCCGCGCGCGACACGCTCAGCGTTCTCGCCACGTCAGGTCGCGCCCTCGGGGAACTCCTCGAGGGTGCGTTTCATGTCGGCCATGAACCGGTCCGCATCCGCGCCGTCAACCACCCGGTGATCGAAGGCGAGCGAGAGCATGCCCATGAGCCGCACCGCCAGCGCGTCGGCGCCGTCGATCGAGACCACGGCGGGCTGCTTCTGGATCGCGCCCACGCAGAGGATCGCGACCTGCGGCTGGTTGATGATCGGCGTGCCGATAACCGACCCGAACACACCCGGATTGGTGATGGTAAACGTGCCCTTCTGCACTTCCTCCGGAGTGAGCTTCTTGCCGCGGGCGCGCTCACCGAGGTCGTTGATGGCGCGGGCGACCCCCATCAGGGAGAGCTCGTCGGCGTGCCGGACCACGGGGACGATCAACCCCCAGTCGAGCGCGACGGCGATGCCGAGGTTGATGTCTCGGCGCAGGATGGTAGCGTCGGCGCCCACGGCGGCGTTGATACCGGGGTGCTTGCGAAGGTTGTCCGCAGCCGCCTTGGCAATGAACGCGAGATAGGTCAGGTTCACGCCGCGTGCGGCGTATTCCGCCTTCTGCTTGGCACGGAGCTGCGAGACCCGGGTGTAGTCGATCTCGAAGATCGTGTTGACGTGCGGTGATACCCGCCGCGACATCACCATGTGCTCGGCGGTGAGCCGCCGGATGCGCGACCACGGCTCGACCGTATCGCCCTGCCAAGGGTCGGCCGCCACGGCCGGGGCGGGACGGGCAGGCGGGCCGACCGGCTGCGGCTCGGGAGCACGGGCGGGGGCGGGGGCGGGGGCGGGCTGAGCGGTACGCGCGGCCTGTCCGCTCTCGAGATAGCCGACCACGTCGTTCTTGGTCACCCGGCCGGCAACACCGCTGCCGGGAATCGACGCGAGATCGAGGTTGTGCTCGGCCGCCATCTTGCGAACCAGCGGTGTCGAGCGGCGGCGAAGCCGCTCTTCCGCGGTCTCCGCGCCATTGCCGACCGGCACGGTTGCGATCGGAGTGGCGGCGATCGGCGTGGCGGCCGGCGTCGGAGCAGCGGCCGGGCCGGGTGCGGGCGCCGGCGCGGGCGTGGGCGCGGGCGCGGGCGCGGGCGCGGGGGATGGAGGGGCGGCTGCGACCGCACCAGCCTCGGTCTCGATTCGCGCCACGACCGTTTGCACCGCGACGGTCTGCCCCTCCTGCACCAGGACCTCGGCGAGGGTGCCGGCGGCGGGCGCCGGAATCTCCGCGTCAACCTTGTCGGTGGAGATCTCGAACATCGGCTCATCGCGCTTGATCGGGTCGCCGACCTTCTTGAGCCACCGGGACAGCGTGCCCTCGGTGATGGACTCGCCCATCTGGGGCATGACCACATCGATACGGCTCATTCCCTGCTCTCCTCCATGCCTAGTATCCCGCCAACCATCGCGCGGCGCACACGACGTCCTCCACCTGCGGCAGCACGAAATCTTCCAGCGCCGGAGCGTACGGCAAAGGCACGTCGTGCGCCGCCACCCGCCGCACCGGCGCATCCAGCCACTCGAACGCCAGCTCGTTGATCCGCGCCGTGATTTCCCCGGCCACGCCGCCCGTGACCGTATCCTCGTGCAGGATCAGCACGCGGTTGGTCTTTCGGACGGTCGCCACCAGGGAGGCATCATCCAGCGGCGCCAGCGAACGAAGATCGAGCACTTCCACCGACAGTCCGTCCTCCTGCTCGAGCCGACCCGCCGCTTCGAGCGCGGTCCACACCGAGGCTGCGTAGGTGACGATCGACAGGTCGCGGCCCTCCCGCGCGATGCGGGCCCGCCCGAGCGGGACGACGTGATCGCCCGGCGGCATCGCCTCCCGCACGCGGCGGTAGAGGTACTTGTGCTCGAAGAACAGCACCGGGTCGTCATCCCGGATCGCCGCCTTGAGCAGTCCCTTGGCATCGGCCGGCGTCGAAGGATAGACGATCTTGAGCCCCGGCGTATGCAGGAACGCGGCCTCCGGATTCTGGGAGTGAAACGGGCCGCCGCGGACGTACCCGCCCGCCGGCCCGCGCACGACGATCGGACAGCGGAGAAAAGCGCGATAGCGCGAAGTTGCCACGTAGTTGGTCAGCATGTCGTAGGCGCAGGAGATGAAATCGATGAATTGCATCTCGCACACCGGCCGGTGGCCCATGTGTGCCGCGCCCGCTGCCGCCCCGACGATCGCGGCTTCGGCGACCGGGGTGTCGATCACCCGTTGCTCGCCGAAGCGCTCGAGCAGTCCTGCCGTCACCTTGAACGCCCCGCCGTACGCGCCGATGTCCTCCCCCATGCAAAGGACGGCGGGGTCGCGCTCCATCTCTTCGACCAGCGCCTGGCGGATCGCCTCGAGATAGGTGATCTCGCTCATCGGCGCAGCTCGCGGTACCAGAGCACCGGCGCAGTCACCGGATCGGCGTAAACGCCACGCAGTGCGTCGGGGCCTTCGGGTTGAGGCGACGATTCCGCCTCGTCGGTGGCGCGGTCAACCTCGTCGCGGCAGCGTGCGTCGATCGACTTGAGCTCGGTCGGGTCGACGCCGAACTCGCCGGTGAGACGGGCTATGTAGCGGTCTACCGGATCGTTCTCCGCCGCCCAGCGCTCGATCTCCCCGGCCGGCACGTAGGACTGATCGTCGTGCTCGGCGTGGCCCTTGCGACGGTACGTCATCAGCTCGATAAGGCTTACTCCATGGCCGAGCCGGGCGCGATCGACCGCCTCGCGGGTGACCCGATAGACCTCGAGCACGTCGTTGCCGTCGGCCCGCACGCCCAGGATCCCGTAGCCGACGGCTTTGTCGGCGAAGCGCGCCGCGGCGGTCTGCCGGTCGGTCGGCGTGGAGTAGGCGTAGCCGTTATTCTCGACGATCACCACCAGCGGGCAGCATTGAACTGCAGCGAAGTTGAGCCCTTCGTGAAACGCGCCGGTCGAGGTGGCCCCATCGCCGACGTAGACGAGACCCACGCGCGGCTGCCCACGCAGTCGGAACGAGAGCGTCACACCGGCCATCACCGGCACCATGTCGCCCAGATGGGAGATCTGTCCGATGAACCCGCGCTCGAGGTCGCCCATGTGGATGTTGAGCTCCCGGCCTCGGGTGAGGCTGTCGCCCCGCGCCATGTATTGCCGCAGGATCTCGACCGGGCGGGCGCCTTTCACCAGCATCGAGCCCAGGTTCCGGATCAACGGAGACAACAGGTCCCCCGGCTCGAGCGCGTACGCCGAGCCCACGGCGTCAGCCTCCTGCCCCAGAGAGCGAAACAGCCCGCCCACGACCTTGGTTTGTCGGTAGAGCGCGACGAGCCGCTCCTCCAGCGTCCTGGTCAAACGCATGAAACGATACAGCTCAAGCAGTTGGACGCGGGTAAGGCCGTGCGGAAAGGTGAGCGGCGCGGGAGCGGTGACGGCCATGGACACACGGGTGGGAGTCGCGGCCAAAGGTAATCCCGGACCTCGGGCCGGTAAACGGCGAACGGGGCGCCACCTGCGCGGTGGCGCCCCGTCGATTCCGATCCGCAACGACCGTCAGCGGCCGGTTTCGATCCGCATGCCGTAGAACGAGCGGTAGACGAATACCATCGATACCGTGAGGAAGATCGCTGCGAGCGCCAGGCTCAACCCGGTGCCGCGCTGCGACGTGAGGCTCACCGCGAGCTCGACGGCCAAGAGCCCGAACAAGGTGGTGAACTTGATGATCGGGTTCATCGCGACCGACGAGGTGTCCTTGAACGGATCGCCGACGGTGTCGCCCACGACCGTCGCCGCGTGGAGATCGGTGCCCTTCTGCTTGAGCTCCACCTCCACGACCTTCTTCGCGTTGTCCCACGCGCCGCCCGCGTTGGCCATGAAGATGGCCTGGTAGAGCCCGAACAGCGCGATGGACACCAGGTAGCCGATGAAGAAGTAGGGCTCCACGAAGGCGAACGCCAGCGTGCCGAAGAAGACCGTCAGGAAGATGTTGAACATGCCCTTCTGCGCGTACTGGGTGCAGATCTCCACCACCTTCTTGCTGTCCGCTACCGACGCCTTGGTCACACCCTCGAGCCGGATGTTGGCCTTGATGAACTCCACGGCTCGGTAGGCACCGGTCGTCACCGCCTGCATGGAGGCGCCGGTGAACCAGTAAATGACCGCGCCGCCGGCGACGAGCCCCAGCAGGAACGGCGGATGGAGGATCGAGAGATTGGCCAGCAGTTCGGGCTGGAGCCGGTTGGTGAGCAGCACCACGATCGAGAAAATCATGGTGGTGGCACCGACGACGGCGGTGCCGATCAGCACCGGCTTGGCCGTCGCCTTGAAGGTGTTGCCCGCGCCGTCGTTCTCCTCGAGGAAGTGCTTGGCGCGCTCGAATTCCACCGCGAAACCGTACTCCCGTTGAATGTCCGCCTTCACATTGGGCACATCCTCGATCTGGGAGAGCTCGTACACCGATTGCGCGTTGTCGGTCACGGGACCGTAGGAGTCGACCGCGATGGTGACGGGCCCCATGCCGAGAAACCCGAACGCCACCAGGCCGAAGGCGAACACCGCCGGCGCGATCATCAAGGCGTCGAGACCGGTGGTGCTTACCCCGTACGCGATGCTCATCAGCATCAGAATCGCGAGCCCGAGCCAATAGGCGCTGAAGTTCCCGGCCACCAGGCCGGACAGGATGTTGAGCGAGGCACCCCCCTGCTGCGACGAGGTCACCACCTCGCGGACGTGCCGCGACTCCATCGAGGTGAACACCTTGACCAGCTCGGGGATGATCGCGCCGGCGAGGGTGCCGCAGGTGATCACCGTGGACAGCTTCCACCACAGCGAGCCGTCACCGCCCAGATCCGGCACGAGGAGATACGACACCAGGTAGGTCAACGCCACCGATACCAGCGAGGTGAGCCAGACCAGCGAGGTGAGCGGTATCTCAAAGTTCATCCGCTCCGCGGTGGCGAACCGGGCCTTGGCCCAGGCGTCGTTCAGGAAGTAGGAGAGCCCGGAGGCGACGATCATCATGACGCGCATCACGAAGATCCAGACCAGCAGCTGGACCTGCACCGTCGGGTCCTTCACCGCCAGAAGAATGAACGAGATCAGCGCGACGCCGGTGACACCGTAGGTCTCGAAGCCGTCAGCCGAAGGGCCCACCGAATCGCCCGCGTTGTCGCCGGTGCAATCGGCGATCACGCCCGGATTCCGCGCGTCGTCCTCCTTGATCTTGAACACGATCTTCATCAGATCGGACCCGATGTCCGCGATCTTGGTGAAGATGCCGCCGGCCACCCGAAGCGCCGCGGCGCCGAGCGACTCGCCGATGGCGAATCCGATAAAGCACTGGCCGGCGTATTCACCCGGGATGAACAGCAGGATGATCAGCATCAGCAGC
This sequence comes from Gemmatimonadales bacterium, assembly GCA_036257415.1. Lineage (GTDB taxonomy): Bacteria > Gemmatimonadota > Gemmatimonadetes > Gemmatimonadales > GWC2-71-9 > DASQPE01. Next base: position 23,507 of record DATAFP010000118.1, on the reverse strand, counting down.
AGCTCGACGCTAATCAGCAGCATGCCAATGCTCATGCCCGCCTTCAGGGGAATCGCGTAGCACGGGAACGGCAGCCCGCGCAGGCTCGCGAAGGCGGTGCGGGAGTTGGCGAAGGTGTTCACCCGGATCCCGAACCAGGCCACGCCGTAGCTGCCGGCGATGCCGATGACGCTGAACAGCAGGATGATGGCGACGCGGCCGAGCGTGAAATCCTGGAGGACGCCGAAATAGAACGCCATGATGGCGCCGATGAAGAGCCACAGCACCACCAGGAACTTGCCCTGAGTAAACAGGTAGGTCTTGCAGGTCTCGTAGATGAGCTCGGAGATCTCCCGCATGGCACGGTGCACGGGGAGCTTCCTGAGCTGGGTGTAGATCGAGAGGCCGAACAGCAGGCCCAGGGCACACACCACGAGCCCGTTGAGGAGGAGCGTGCGGCCGTCCACGTCGCCGAAGAACGCGACCGAGCCGAGGTCGGGGAGCACGAGGCTGGCCTCGCCACCCGCGTGCGGCGCCGCCTCCTGCGCGACCGCCCCGGAGGCGCCCACAAGCGCCAGCAGCACCGTGATCAGCAGGGTCCGCCACTTCGTCATCGTAGAGTCTCTCCGCATGAGGATCAGTACGCGCCCCGCGGCTCGTGCCCGGGGTCCGCCATGGTGTGCACCAGCGTTAGGAACCGCTTGGCCAGCTTGTCGGCCTCGCTTTCCCCCACCTGATTGGTCTCCACCGTCACCCGCGTGTAGTGGCCGCCTTCGGCCTCGATGGCCACGGCCACCTGGCCGATGGCGCCGGCGAACCGCCGCCGCCGAGGCGCCTCTTCGACCGGGGTGAGGCGGCTGCCGAAGAACTCGGCGGCGCGGCCGAGCACGACGTCGGGAGCGAGATGCGTGCGGTGGAAGTACTTCATACAGTGAGCAGTGAGCAGTAACCAGTGAGCAGTGGCAGGATCGGCGTCCCGCTTACTGCTCACCGCTCACTACTCACCGGGTTCAGTCCTCCTGGTAGTATTCGATCCCCAAGTGGGTGATCTGCTCTTCACCCATCAGCCACCGGAGCGTGTTCTTGAGCTTGGTTTGCTGGATGAAGAGGTCGTGCTCGGGGTAGAGACCGGGCGCGGTCTGCGGGCTCTTGAAATAGAATGACAGCCACTCCTGGATGCCGCTCAGTCCCGCCCGCTGCGCCAGGTCGAAGAACAGCGCGAGATCGAGCACCAGCGGCGCCGCGAGAATCGAGTCGCGGCAGAGGAAATCGACCTTGATCTGCATCGGGTAGCCGAGCCACCCGAAGATGTCGATGTTGTCCCAGCCCTCTTTGTTGTCCCCGCGGGGCGGGTAGTAGTTGATCCGCACCTTGTGGTAGAGCTTGCCGTAGAGCTCCGGATAGAGCTGCGGCTGCAGGATGTGCTCGAGGACGCCGAGCTTCGACTCTTCCTTGGTCTTGAAGCTCTCCGGATCGTCCAGGACCTCGCCGTCGCGATTGCCCAGGATGTTGGTCGAATACCAGCCGGACACGCCGAGCATCCGCGCCTTGAACATCGGCGAGAGCACGGTCTTGAGCATCGTCTGGCCGGTTTTGAAGTCCTTGCCGCCGATGGGCACGGCCCGCTGCTTGGCGAGCTGCTCCATCGCCGGGAAGTCGCAGGTGAGGTTCGGAGCACCGTTGGCGAACGGCACGCCTTCCATCAATGCCGCCCAGGCGTAGAGCATCGAGGGCGCGATGGCCGGATCGTTGGCCTCCATCGCCTGCTGGAAGGCCTCGAGGGTGCCGTGCACCCCGCCTGGGCTGATGAAGATCTCGGTGGATGCGCACCAGATCATGACCATCCGGTCGCAGCGGTTCGTCCGCTTGAACTCGCGGATGTCGTCCCGGAGCTGCTCCGCGAGATCGCGCTTGGTCTTTCCCTTCTTGACGTTGCTGCCCTCGAGCCGTTTGACGTACTGCTGATCGAACGCCGCGGGCATGGGGCGGACCGCCGCCAGCGCGTCCTTGATCGGTTCGACGTGGTCGTGGCGGTCGAGCACGCCGGCCCGCAGGCAGGCGGTGTAGCAGTCGTCCGGAATCGGGTCCCACGCCCCGAACACGAGGTCGTCCAGCGCCGCGAGCCGGACGAAATCGCGGATCAAGGGCGACCGGCCTTCGGTGCGCTTACCGAGGCGAATCGTCCCCATCTGGGTGAGCGACCCGATCGGCAGGGTGCCGTTCCGCCGGCGCACATTCTCGACTCCGGCTACGAAGGTCGACGCGACCGCACCCAGGCCCACGCACAGCACGCCGAGCCTGCCCTGCGCCGGCGCGATGCGCCGGGCCCTCTGCTCCACCACGATTCAGGATCCTTTCGCGAACGTATCGAGCGCGGCTGGACGGCGGCCTTCCACGCGCCGCACCGGCTCCACCGGCACCACGTCGGCGTGCCGGTGCACATAAAGGAAGCGCTGCACCACCGTGACGATGGAGGCCAGTGCCAGCAGCGCCACGATCGCCTCGAGCAGCACGGCATGGGGGCCGGCGCCAACCACCAGGGAAGCGACACCAAGGGCCACGATCCGCTCCGCGCGCTGCGCGATCCCGACCTTGCAGTCCAAGCCAAGGCCCTCGGCCCGGGCGCGGGCGTAGGACACGAGCAGGGAGCTCAGAATCGCCGCCATGCACGCGATCACGGCGGGCACGCGATAGGCCACGTCGGGGGCGGTCAGCAAGAACGCGCCGATCCCGATGAAGGTGGCACCGTCGCCGATCCGGTCCAGCGTGGAGTCGTAGAAGGCGCCGAACCGGGTCACCATCGCGCCGCCCCGCGCCACCTGCCCGTCGAGCGTGTCCAGGAGACCGCTCAAGAGCAGGAGCGCCCCGCCCAGCCGGACATGGCCGAACGCGTAGGCGACCGCGGAGATCAGGACCAGCATGGTCCCGAGGGTGGTGATGGTGTTCGGCCGGACTCCGTTACGGATCAGCCAATCCACCACCGGACGGACGGCCGAATAAAACGGCCGCTCCAACGCGTCCAGGGGCTTCAGGGTGGCTCGCTCCTCAACTGGGCACTTAACCGGGGGGAATACACCCCCCAAACGCCGGGAAACGATAACCGGCAACACCGCTTAGGGCAATCGAATCTCCCCGGCATCCCGGCTCAGTGGGGATACAACAGCGACGGTCCCACTCGCTCGGCGAAGAGCTCTCGCTCGCGGTCCCACAAGGCGGTGACGGCCTCCGCAGGGGTCCCGCGAACGAGGGCCTCGCGCAGTCCCGGCCCGCCGGCCAGCCGGTCGAAGTGTGCCGGGATCCAACCGATACGGTCCGGATGGACCGCCTGGACCACCGCGAGCAGGTGAACGGCGGTGCGAGTCGGGTCGTAGGCGGCCCTATCGGTCACCAGGAGCCGGATCCCCGCCACCGCCGTGTCGGCGAACTTGCCGTCCCCCGGCACCCGAGGGGTGAATGCCACGGCGCGGAACCGCACACCTCCGAGCTCCGCCGCGTTCAGCCGGCGCAGCACGGCCGCCGTGTCCAGCCACGGGGCCCCGATCTGCTCGAACGGCGCGTCCGAACCCCGCCCGACCGACAGCGCGGTCCCCTCGAACAGACAGGTCCCTGGATAATGAAAGAGGGCTTCGAGCGATCGGAGATTGGGGCTGGGCGGTACGAACGGCAGGCCCGTCGCGTCGAGTGCCTGGCTCCGGGTCCACCCGGCGAGCGGCACGACGCCCGGGACCGGAAGCTCGAGGTCGTGCGCGGCGAGCCGGGCCAGCTCGGCGATCGTGAGCCCGTGGCGCATCGGAACCGCGATCCGTCCCACCATCGAGGCGTACTTGGGGTCGAGCACGTTCCCCTGCACAGTGCCGCCGATGGGATTGGGCCGATCCAGCACCAGGACGGCGATCCCCGCCCCCGCCGCCGCCCGCATGACTTCAACCGTGGTGGCGAGGTAGGTGTAGTAGCGCGCGCCCGCATCCTGGAGGTCCACCAGCAGGAGGTCCAGGCCTTGCAGCATCTCGCGCGTGGGCGCGGTGTTGCGACCGTAGAGGCTGTAGATTGGGAGACCCGTTGCAGAATCCACGGTCGATGCGACCTGGGCACCCGGCGCCGCGGCACCCCGGAAGCCGTGTTCCGGACTGAAGAGCGCCACCAGGTGCACGCCGGCATCCCGGAGCCGCGTCACGTCACTCACGCCCCGCGCATCCACACCGGTCTGATTGGTCACCAATCCCACCCGCCGCCCGCGAACCAGGTGGGCGCTGTCAGTGAGCAGGACCTCGATGCCCGGACGGACACCACGGCCGACCGGCCTGGTTTGCCCGGCAGGCCCGGCGCACGCTGCGAAAGCGCAAGCCGCCAACGCGAGGAGCAACGCCTGATTCGCTCGTGCCGTCACCTCTGCCTCTTCCTCTGGATGCTGGCCGGCTGCGCCCAGCCGGCCGGCGTTGCGACCGGTACGGCGCCGGTGCGAACCGACGTCGAACGGCTCCTCGATTCCCTGCCCCTCCCGGCCAAAGCCGCCCAGCTGGTGATGCCGTGGTTGGCCGGCACGTATGCCGCCGACGACGCGGTCGCATCCAGCGAAGTGGAGCGATGGGTCGACTCGCTCGGTGTCGGCGGGCTCATCGTATCCGTTGGGTCGCCGTTGGATATCGCCGCCAAGCTCAATCAGCTCCAGCTGCGCTCGCGCCTCCCGCTCCTGATCGCATCGGACCTCGAAGCGGGAACGGCGATTCGCCTGGTGGGCGGCGTCGCGTTCCCGACGAATATGGGGGTAGCCGCAGGGGGGCGGGAATCGGATGCGTACGCGATGGGACGGGTGACGGCCCGGGAAGCGCGGGCGGTAGGCATCCACCTCGCATTTGCGCCGGTAGCGGACGTCAACAACAATCCCGGAAATCCCATCATCAACGTGCGGTCGTTCGGCGAGGATCCCCGCACCGTCGCCCGCTTCGTCGCGGCGGCGGTGCGCGGCATGGAAGAGCACGGCCTCCTCGCCACGGCCAAGCATTTCCCCGGCCACGGCGACACCGAAACCGATTCGCATCTCTCGCTGCCGGCCGTGCCCTCGGATTGGCGGCGACTCGACTCGGTCGAGCTGGTCCCGTTCCGCGCGGCCGTGAGCGCCGGCGCCAGCGCGATCATGTCGGCACACCTGGCCTTCCCCGCGCTGGGGAAGGGAACCGCTCGGCCCGGCACCGTGATGCCCGAGGTCCTCACCGGTCTGCTGCGCGACTCGCTCGGATTCCAGGGGCTGGTGGTGACGGACGCGCTCGACATGGGCGCGCTGGTGAGCGCATTCGGCGCGGGCGAGGCCGCCGTACTCGCGCTGGCCGCCGGCGCGGACCTGCTGCTGCAACCCGCGGGCGCAGCAACCGCCGTGAACGCGATCGTTCGAGCCGTGGAATCCGGCCGGATCAGCCGAGAGCGGTTAGACCGCTCGGTGCGCCGGGTGCTCGCGGTCAAGCAGCGCCTGGGCCTCTTCGAGCGTCGAACCGTGCCGCTCGACGCCGTCACCGCCAACGTCGGGAGCGCCGCCAACTGGACGATTGCGCGCGAGGTGGCCGCGCGGTCGGTGGTGCTGCTCAAGGACAGCGGCGCCACGCTGGACCTGCTGCGGCAGGGGCCCCGTCGCATTGCCCTGGTGTCCTACGCGGAGGAGCAGAATCTCACCGCGGGAGTGACCCTCGCCGCGGAGCTCCGCGCGGCGGGCCACACGGTGAGCACGTTTCGGGTTTGGCCGGCGAGTGGGGCCGCCAGCCTCGATTCGGTCCGCGCCCTGGTCGGCGCCGCAGGAGCGGTGCCGGTGTTCGCCATCGCGGTGAGACCGATGCCGTGGCGGGGCACCGTCGGCATGCCAGAAGCCCTCGCCGCACTGATCCGGGAAACTGGGCGCACGCGCCCGTCCATCCTCCTGTCGCTGGGGTCGCCTTACCTGATCAACCAGACGCCTGACATCGGCACGTACCTGATCGCCTGGTCGGCGAATCCAGCCGCCGAGTGGGCCGCGGCTCGTGCCCTGAGCGGCGCGGCGATCACCGGACGCCTGCCGGCCCGGGTGCCGCCGCTTTACCCCCTCCGCGCCGGCCTCGACCGCCCGGCGGGGCCTGGTCCACAATCAGCTAGACACCCGCGATGACTCTCAATGCGGCGGATTGGTTCATCATCCTGGCCTACTTCGCAGCCTCTGCGTGGATCGGCCTGGCCTACACCAAGCGAAGCAGCCAATCCCTCACGGACTACTTCGCCTCGGGCCGCTCATTGCCGTGGTGGCTCGCCGGCACCTCGATGGTGGCCACCACGTTCGCCGCCGATACCCCGCTGGCGGTGGCGGGGTTTGTCGCGAAGCACGGAGTCGCAGGGAACTGGTTGTGGTGGAACGGCGCGATCTCCGGCATCCTCACCGTGTTCTTCTTCGCCCGGCTCTGGCGCCGGGCCGGCGTGCTCACCGACGTCGAGTTCGCCGAGCTGCGCTATGGCGGCCGTCCTGCGGCCGTGCTGCGCGGCTTCCGCGCGCTCTATCTCGCGCTCCCGATCAACCTGATCATCATGGGATGGGTCACCCGGGCGATGGTAACGATCCTGGAGGTGTCCCTCCACATCGACCCGTGGGTGGCGGCGGTAGGCCTGTTTCTCCTGACCGCGCTATACAGCGTGCTCGCCGGCCTCTGGGGCGTGATCGTCACCGATGTGTTCCAGTTCATTGTCGCGATGGCCGGGTCGATCGTGCTGGCGGTGCTGGCCGTGAATTCGGTCGGCGGGCTCGACGTGCTGCTGGTCCGTACCGCGGCCCATTTCGGATCCCCCGAAGCGGCGTTCGGAGTCCTCCCCCCGGCTGGCAAAGCCTGGTTACCCGTATCCACGCTGCTCGTCTTTCTCGGAGTGCAGTGGTGGGCAGCATGGTATCCCGGCGCCGAACCCGGCGGTGGCGGATACGTCGCACAACGGATTCTTTCCGCGAAGGACGAGCGGCACGGGCTGCTGGCGACCCTCTGGTTCAACATCGCGCACTACGCGGTGCGGCCGTGGCCCTGGATTCTCGTCGGGTTCGTGAGCGTGCTGACCTACCCGAACCTCGCGAATCCGGAAGAAGGCTACGTGCGGGTGATGGTGGATGTGCTGCCTTCACCGCTCAAGGGTCTACTGCTCGCCGCCTTCGCCGCTGCGTACATGAGTACGATCAGCACCCATCTCAACTGGGGCGCCTCGTACCTGGTCAATGACGTCTATCTGCGGTTCCTGCGCCCCAACGCGAGCCCCCGGTCGCAAGTGCTCGCGTCGCGCGGCGCGACCATGCTGCTGATGGTGCTGTCGTTGGGGGTGACGGCGGTGCTGACCAGCGTCGCAGAGGGCTGGAAGCTGCTGATCGGCCTCGGCGCCGGCACCGGGCTGGTCTTCATCCTGCGGTGGTACTGGTGGCGCATCAATGCGTGGTCCGAGATCAGCGCCATGGCGGCCTCGTTCGTGGCGTCGGTCGGACTCCACCTCGCGGGTGTGAACGGCACCGACACCGGAAGCCGCGACTATGCCGTCGCCATGCTGGTCACCGTCGCCATCAGCACCGTTACCTGGGTGACCGTGACCCTGCTGACCCCACCTGAATCGGCCGCGACGCTCGAACGGTTTTACCGCCGAGTTCGCCCGGGGGGCCGGGGTTGGTGGCCGGTGGCGCGTAAGCTGGGTTTCGGGAACGACCCGATCCCCGGCGGTGTTCTGTCGTGGGTCAACTGGCTCGCCGGCGTGGTGGCGGTGTACGCCGCAGTCTTTGGTCTGGGAGCGCTGCTCACCGGGACGCCGCTCGCCGGAGTGGCTTACCTGATCGTGGCGATCGCGGCTTTCGCCTTGATTCAGCGCAACTTGCGGCGCGATCCCCAGCTGGTTTCCGGCGTTGACAGCCGCTAGTGCGAAGCCCTAGCTTTCCCAGAGTTTCTCGAGGAGCAATACCATGAGCGGTGTCCAGCAGCAGTCGCCCACAACCGGGTTCGACCTGACCCTCACGCCTGTCGCTGCCGCCGAGGTCCAGAAGTTCATGGCCGCCGAACAGGTGCCGGAGGAGACCGGCGGACTGCGCGTGAGCGTTCTACCGGGTGGCTGCTCGGGGTTCAAGTACAGCCTAAACATCGAGGAGCGCGCCCTCGACGACGACATGGTCATGCAGGCCGGCGGTGTCCGGGTGTTCGTCGATGGATTCAGTGCGCAGTACCTGCACGGCGTCACCATCGACTACGTGTCATCGATGCAGGGCTCCGGATTCACGTTCCACAACCCGAGCGCCACCGGCGGTTGCGGGTGCGGCAGCAGCTTCACGGCGTGATTTGGCAAGTGAGCAGTGAGCGGTGAGCAGTAAGAAGGGGCCTCGCGCGGGGGGCCCCTTTCAATTGGCGGTGGCCAGCACCCACGGTCCCGCGCGCTGCTCACTGCTCACTGCTCACCGATCGGCGTGAGCTCTCTCGACCTCGCGGTCGTCGTCACCTACTGCGCCCTTTCGCTGGGAGTCGGCCTGTGGGTCGCCCGGCACCAGGAGACCGCGGGCGACTATTTCCTCGGAGCGCGCAATCTCCCCGCCTGGGCGATCCTCCTTTCGATCGTCGCGACCGAGACCTCCGCCGTCACCGTGATCTCGATCCCGGGCACCGGCGCCCGAGGCGATCTCACCTTCCTCCAACTCGCGCTCGGTTTCGTCATCGGCCGCATCGCGATCGCGGCGTGGCTGCTGCCCGGGTACTTCCGAGGCGAGCAGGAGACCGCGTACGCGCGGTTGGAGTCACGGTTCGGCACGCCCACCCGGCGGGTCATGTCCATGGTCTTCCTCGCCACCCGTTTCCTCGGCGACGGCGTCCGGGTGTTCGCGAGCGCGATACCGCTGACCCTGGTGACCGGGTGGAGTCCCCCGCTGTCCATCGCGGTGATCGGGCTGGTCACGATGGTCTACACCTGGTTTGGCGGATTCAAGGCGGTGGTGTGGGCCGATGTGTTTCAGCTGGCGGTCTATCTGAGCGGCGGGGTCGCCGCCCTCTGGATCGCGCTGCAGCTGGCCGGCGGACCGGACGTCGCGCTCGCCGCCGCGGCCGCCGCTGGCAAGCTCCGGGTGTTCAACATTGCGCCCAGCTTCACCATGACCTACACCTTGTGGGGGGGACTCATCGGAGGCGCCATGCTGTCGGCCGCGTCGCACGGCACCGATCATCTGATCGTGCAGCGGCTCCTGGCCACCCGCTCGCTGCGAGACGCGCGGGTAGCCCTGGTCGGTTCGGGCGTCGTCGTCTTCCTCCAGTTCCTCCTGTTCCTCCTCATCGGCACGGCCATCTGGGCGGCTGGTCTTGCCGCCAGGACGATCCCCTCGGATCAGATCTTTCCCAAGTTTGTGATCGAACAGCTGCCGGCCGGTCTCGCCGGACTGATGATCGCGGGAATCCTCGCCGCCGCGATGGGCACCCACAGCTCAGCCATCAACGCGTTGGCCTCGTCACTGACGCACGACCTCTATGCCGGCTTTACCGGCCGGAAAGACCCGGTGCATCTCCTGCGGATCGGCCGGATCTTCTCGGCGTTCTGGGCCGTGGCGCTGATGCTGGGGGCGCTGCTCTTCTACTACTATGACCGCGACGGACGCACCCCGGTGGTCATCCTCGCCCTTTCGATCGCCTCGATCGCGTACGGGGGCGTGCTCGGCGCGTACGTGCTATCGGGCCCCCGGTTCCGGGTCTCCGGACGCGATGTCATCGTCGGCGTGGCGGGCTCGCTCGCGATCATGCTGGTCGTGTTCTTCGCCCGACGTCTCGCGGAGCACGCCGCCTTCGCATGGCTCGCCCCGGCGGGGCGAGTGGCGTGGCCGTGGTACGTGCCGCTGGGAACGTTGCTGACCGTGGGCCTGGCAAGCGCGTCGAACCGGCTGTCGCGGGTGAAGCCGTGACCGGGCTTCTCGTGGGCGCGGACGTGGGCGGGACGAAAACGACCGTGGCCGTTGCGGCCGGCGACAGTGGTCACGTGCTTGCCAGAGCCAGCGGAGCCGGCGCGGCGCTCCGCCCCGGTCGGGCGCTCGCTTCGTCGTCGACCATCGCGGAGCTGGTGCGGCGTGCGTTGGGCGATGCCGGGCAGCTCAACGCCGATGTCCTGGTGGTCGGCGCCGCGGGCGCGGGGCGCGAGCCGGAGCGGGACGAGCTGCAGGCGGCGCTTCGCAGCGAGGGGCTGGCGAAGACCGTCGTCGTGACCACGGACGTCGAGATTGCCTTGATCGCGGCGTTCGGCGATCGGCCAGGGATCGTCGTGAGCGCGGGAACTGGGAGCATCGCCGTGGCGCGCGACCGCAACGGACAGCTCCATCGTCTGGGTGGCTACGGGTGGCAGATGGGTGACGAGGGAAGCGGCTACGCCATCGGCCGTGCCGCGCTCGGGGCGGCGAGCCGGGCGCGGGACGGACGGAGCCCCGCGACCGCGCTCGAGCGGCGGATGCTCGAGGCGGCCCGGTGTGCCGACTTCGACGCGCTGGTCCGCTGGGCGGCCTCGGCGACGCCCGGCGAGGTTGCGTCGCTCGCCCCGCACGTGCTCGAGGTCGCGGCGGCCGGCGACCCGGTGGCGCAAGGCATCGCCGACTATGCCGCGCGCGAGCTGTCGCTGCTGGCGTTGCTGCTCGCCGAGCGGCTGCCCGACGCCGAGCCGATTCCGGTGGCGCTCACTGGCGGCCTCCTGGAAACCGTTCCCACCCTCCGGCGCGCGGTGCTCGCCAAGGTGGCCGATCAGCCGTCGCTTCGCCCGCTGGGCGAGCCGGTTGACGCCGTCCTGGGCGCGATCACGCTCGCGGCGCGGCGTCAGCGATAGCCGATGCAGACCGAGGCCGGCATCTCCTCCATCGCCAGCGCGATCCAGCTCTCGATCGCGCCGGTCTTCCTGCTCACCGGTGTCGGGGCCATCCTGGGCGTGCTCACCAACCGGCTGGCGCGGATCGTGGACCGGTCTCGCGTGCTCACGGAGCGTTTCCACGAGAACTCCGAGACGATGGCGCATCTCGAGCACGATCTCCAGCTTCTGTCCGAGCGGGCCCGGCTGGTGAATCGGGCCATCGGCCTGTGCACCTTCGGCGCACTGCTCGTGTGCCTGGTGATCGTGGCGCTCTTCGTGAGCGCAATCGCCGATGCCCACCTCGGCCAGGTGATCGCCCTCGCGTTCACCGCCGCGATGCTGGCGCTCATCGGAGGCCTGGTGCACTTCCTGCGCGAGACCTATCTCGCCACGCGGAGCCTGCGCACCGGCCGACTGTGACCGGGCTCGACCGGTAACACCACGCCATGGATTTCTCCCGCTAGCTGCACCTCCTGACATCGCGGCGCGCCACGCGGCGCGCCACGTTGTTCACTCCGGCCCGCCGCCTCGCGCGCACGCGCCTTGCTCCCTCCTCGGTCCATGGGGCTCCAATGCGGAGCCGACCTCGCATCCTGCCAGAACGGGGAGGTCGCTATGCGAGTCGGACTGGTATCCGTGCTGTGGCTGCTCGTTGCCTGCAGCGATGCGGCGGCACCAGCCGGACCTCCCGTGCCTGGGCCCACCGGCGGTATCCCACCAATCGGCGGGGCTCGACCGCGCATCGGCGGGTGCCACATCTTCCCCGCCGACAACGCGTGGAATCGCGACCTCAGCGGTGACCCGGTCGACCCCGCGTCCGACGCGCTGATCGCCTCGATGTCACCCGATGCCGCCGTGCATCTCGATCTCGGCACCACCGAGGAGTACTACGGCATCCCGTTCTCGGTCGTGCCGGCGTCGCAACCTCTGGTACCGATCAGCTACGGCACGGACGGCGTGAATTACTCCGACGAGAGCGACCCCGGACCGATGCCGATTCCGCTCGGCGCGCCGATCGAGGGCGGCAGTACCGCCGACCCCGATCCGGCGGCGGGCGATCGGCACGTGCTCGTGCTGCAGCAGGACAGCTGCACGCTCTACGAGCTTTACAACACCGAGCGGGTGTCGGGGGGCTTCAGGGTGAGCTCCTCAGCCGTGTGGGACTTGACCGTGAACGACACCCGGCCCGCCGGGTGGACCTCCGCCGACGCGGCCGGCCTGCCGATCCTGCCAGGGCTCTTGAGGTACGACGAGGCGTCGGCCGGGACGATCACGCACGCGCTCCGGTTCACGATGCCGATGATCCGGCGAGCCTATATCGCGCCGGCGAGTCACTGTGGTTCGTATACCAGCGCATCCAGACCGCCCTACGGGCTCAGGGTCAGATTGAAGGCCGGATTCGATCTGTCCGGCTACAGCGGCGCCGCCCTGGTGCTGCTCACCGGGCTCAAGCGCTACGGCCTCATGCTCGCCGACCAGGGGTCACCCTGGTTCGTCACCGGCACCTCCGACCCCGCGTGGGAGGACGCACTGGACCAGCTTCGAGCGCGCCCGGTGCACGGCCGCGATTTCGAGGTGGTGCAGATGGGCTCGATCACGACCTGCTGATCCTGTTACAAAGATCCCGCGCCGTCGCTGCAACGACCTGCAGACGGCGGGTCTCCATCCGCGCGGGCACCGACTTGCGCCGACGTACCAGTGGCACGCGACCCGCCTCACCGTCGCGCTTTCGAACGGCGTCAGGTTCCCGATACTTGAGCCCGCCGCCGGCGTTTCCCGATACTCCGCCCGGAACGTTTCGGGAGCGACCGAATGGCGGCCAATCACATGCGATGGAGGGCACTGTCGGCAGTGCTGGGCGCGCTCGCGCTGGACGGGTGCTCGCCGCGGCAATCGCCGCCGGCACCGGCGCCCAAGCCCGCGGCCAAGGCGGCGCCGCAGCCGAAGGCGGCACCCCAGCCAGTCGAGGCGCCGCCGTCGAAGCTGCCGATCCGGAAGGGCAACGCGCGCCGGCCGAAGCCCGGCGTCGATAGCCTCGCGCTGGAGCGTGCGCTCGTCGCGCGGCAGGCGCACGCGCCGCTCGCGCGCGCGCTGGTCCGCCGCAATGCCTCACCGGAGCTTGCCGATCGGATCGCGGAGGTGGTGGTCAGCGAATCCCGCCGGCTCCGACTGAGCCCGAGCCTCGTCGCCGGCGTGCTGCTGGTCGAGAATCGGCAGCTGGATACCACCGCCGTCAGCAGCGCCGGCGCGATGGGATTGATGCAGGTGATGCCGCTGCACGCCGGGGGCTGGGGCTGCGGGTCGGACAACCTGCGCGAGATCGAGGCGAACATCTGCCACGGCACGCGCATCCTCAAGCGGGACGTGCGACGCAGCTCGAATCTCACCATCGCGCTGCGACGCTACAACGGGTGCGTGGCCTCGGCGTCTACCCCGCGCTGTCGCCGCTATCCCGCGCGGGTGCTCGCGACCGCGAGCCGAATCCGGCGGGACATGCTACGGAGCGGGTGACCGCAACCGGCTCCGGCGGTATCCATACACGAAGTACAGCAAGAGGCCCAACGCCAGCCAGATCGCAAACCGCTCCCAGGCATGCACCGGGAGTCCCGCCATCACGTAGACGCAGGCTGCCGCTCCCACGATCGAGACCGGCCAGATGAACGGCACCCGGAACGGCCGCGGTCGCTGCGGCTCGCGGACGCGCAGCACGAGCACCCCCAGGCAGACGATCGCGAACGCCGCGAGAGTCCCGATGTTGGTCAGGTCGTAGATCTCGTTCTCGTCCGCGAACAGCGCCCCCACTCCGACGAACAGCCCGGTCAGCACCGTGGTGACGTGCGGGGTGCGGAACCGGGGATGGATCTTGGCCGCCCACGCCGGCAGGAGTCCGTCCCGCGCCATCGCGAAGAAGATCCGCGGCTGGCCGTACTGGAATACCAGCAACACGGCCGTGAGTGACACGACCGCGCCGAGTGCCACAATGGCGCTGGCCTTGCCGAGTCCCGCCACCTGGAGCGCCTGCGACAGCGGGTCGGCTGCCTTGAGCTGCTGGTATGGCACGAGCCCGGTGGCCACCGCACCCACCACCACGTAGATAACGGTGCAGATCGCGAGCCCGCCGAGTATGCCCCGCGGCATGTTGCGCTGGGGATCGCGGGTCTCTTCCGCCGCGGTGGAGATCGCGTCGAAGCCGATGTAGGCGAAGAACACGATCGCGGCGCCCTGGTGAATGCCCCGCCATCCGTTGGGCGCGAACGGGGTGTAGTTGTCGGGGTTGATGTGCATGACCCCGATGACCACGAACAAGGCCAGCACCAGCAGCTTCACCACGACCATCACGTTGTTGGCGCGGGCACTCTCCCGCACGCCGATGTAGAGCAGCGCCGTGATGGCCATGACGATCACGAACGCGGGCAGGTTGAGCAGCACGGGTATGCCGGCGATGCGCGGCGCGGTCTGCAGCAGCGCGTGCACCTCAGGGTTGCTGCTCAGGAGCGCCGTGCGGTAGCCGTGGGTCAGGTGCGCGGGCAGCTCCAGCCCGAATGCGCTGAGGAGAGAGGTGAAGTACCCGCTCCAGGCGATCGCCACCGCGATGTTGCCGACGGCATATTCGAGAATCAGGTCCCATCCGATGATCCAGGCCACCAGCTCGCCCAGGGTCGCGTACGAGTAGGCGTAGGCGCTCCCCGCCTGGGGGATCATCGCGGCGAGCTCGGCGTAGCAGAGCGCCGCGAGCCCGCAGACCGCGCCGAGCAGCACGAACGACAGCACCAGCGCCGGCCCGGCTCCGTACCGCACCACCTCGCCGGTCGGCAACACCTCGCCGGCAGCCGCCGTGCCGATCGACGAAAAGATGCCGGCGCCGATGACGGCGCCGATCGACAGCATGACGAGGTCTCCCGCGCCTAGCGCGCGCTTGAGCCCGTGCTTGGGGTCGCCGTCGGCGAGGAGGTCGGCGATCGGCTTCCGCTTAAAGAGACCGGTCATGACTGGGTCAGAAGGAGACAGTGATGGTAGTGGAACCGGCGATCGGTGTGCCGGCCGCAGAGCGGGCCGGACGGAACCGGTAGTTGCGCATCGACTCGTCGAACTTCCGTGCGAAGCCGCCGTTGGCGATGGCGGGGACGACCTGGATGTGCTCGACCCGGCCATCGGCGGCGACGAAGAACGTGACCTCGATCTGCCGGCCGCGCAGCTCCTTGGGAAAATCTGACGGCGGTATCACCAGCTGACGCGGCTCGGGTGGTTGTCCACCCCCGCCCGGGCCCCGCCCACCGCCGACGCCCGGCCCCGTGCCCGTACCGGTACCGCCGCCTGTGCCGCCGCCGGTACCTGGACCGGCGCCCGGCCCGAGGCGGCCGCTCTGACCGCCGGTCACGGAGGAATCCGCCGTGGGCGCGGCGGCTACCTGCGGCTCGGTATCCGGTGGGGCCGGCGGCGGAACTACGGCGGGCGCCACGACCGGGGGGGCTACCACGGGTCGCTCCCGCGGCCGCTCCCGCACGGGCGCCGGGGACGGGGCGGAGGGAGGCGTAATATACGCCTCGCGGGACCCCCCGCCACCGCCGCCGACGGGGGGAAGCGTGATGGCGATCGGCCCCGCCACGGGCGTGCGTGACCAGTCGCGGTGGACGCTCACGGCCACCAGCATCACGAGGATCGCATGGAGAACGAGCGACACCGGGAGGCCCCACGCGTGGCGACGCGAGCGCGGCAGGCGCAACGTGAGCGGGCGAACGCGGGAGCGCTCGTCGGGGCGCATCTCGTGGGGAGACGTCATCACAGCGAAAAACTAAACCGGCGGCCCCGAGGAGCCGCCGGTTTGTACGCGTCCGCCAGGCGGGCGCGGCGTTACTTCGCTTCCTTCGGCGTGAAGCCGATGATCTGCACCCCCGCCCCGCGCGCGACGTCCATCGCTTCGATGACGTCCTGATAGATGCGGTTGGGGCCGGCCTTGATGAACAACAGCTTGGCCGGGCGGTTGTCGAACACCGCGTGGATCTGCTGGTCGAGCTGCTGCTTCGGCACCGGCTGCGAGTTGATCGCGTAGCTGCCGTCATCCCGCAGCTCGAGCACGATCTGGTTGCTCGCCGACGTGCTCGCCGTCGTGGAGTTCGGCGGCGGAATTTGCACGTCCAGGGCCTTGCGGGACAGCGGCTGCGTGATCATGAAGATGATCAGCAGCACCAGCAGCACGTCGATCATCGGCGTGACGTTGATGTCCGACGTGACCTTCCCCGCAGTTGCTCCAGCGGTCATCGCCATTACTTCTTCTCCTTCTTGTCGGCCTGGAAGAGCCCGCCCTGCGTTGGCTCGGTGATGGCGGAGAGCACCCGTGCCCCCGAACCGCGCGCCATCTCGACCGCTTCCTGAATCTTCGAATACTTCAGCTTGTTGTCCGCCTTGAAGTACAGAATCTTGTCCTCCGTCCGGCTCGCGAAGAGCGAGCGGAGCTGATCCTCGACGGATGCCTGCGGGATCGCGCGGCCGTTCAGGAAGTAGTTCCCGCCGGCATCGATCCCCAGCATCACCTCGTTGTCGCCCTCGGGGCGCGGATCCAAGTTGGCGCCCTTGGGCAACGTCGCCTTGAAGCCAGCGGCGATCAGCGGCGTCACAATCATGAAGATGATCAGGAGCACCAGCATGACGTCGATCATCGGCGTCACGTTGATGTCCGCCTTGACCGCGGACTGGCCGGCGCTGTCGCTACCCGTGGATATGGCCACTGCCGCTCACCGCCTTCTGGGCCTGGAACTCCTTGGTGAAGATCGAGCGGCCGAACTCGCTGCCGACGCTCTTGATGAGGTAGTCGATGAGCTCCTTCGACGTGTACGTCATCTCGACCGTGAGATTCTCGATCTTGGTGGTGAAGTAGTTGTACGCCCACACCGCCGGAATTGCGACGAGCAGACCGAAGGCGGTCGTGATCAGCGCCTCAGCGATGCCCGCCGAAATGCCGGCCAGGCCGCCGGACGCGCCCTGCGCCGCCATGCCGGTGAACGCGTTCACGATGCCCATGGTGGTTCCCAAGAGACCGACGAACGGCGCCGTCGAGCCGGTGGTGCCGAGCACGCCCAAGCCACGCTTGAAGTCGGCCAGGGTGATCAGCATCTGCCGCTCGACCGCGCGCTCGGCCGAATTGATGTCGGCAGCGGTGATCGTGGCCCGGTCACGAAGCAGCGGCTTCACTTCGGCCAGCGCCTCGCCCAGCACGCGGGAGACGTGGCTCTTCTTGTTCTTCTCGGCCAGCGCGATGGCCTGGTCCAGGTTCTCCTCCTGGATCGCGCGCGAGAACTGCGGCGCGAACTTCCGGGTCTCTGCCTCGCTCCGCTTGACCTGGATCAGCTTGGTGATCACGATCGTGAGCGAGTAGACCGACATGATCGCCATGACGAACACGATGCCCTTGGCGAACCAGCCCATCTGCGCCCATAGATGGATAAGATCAACGCCCATTGTAGACTGCCTCCTGGAGGTTCCTGATTACTGGCCGATCTTGAACGACATGCGCTGCTGGACCAGCTGACGCACCGCGCGACCGCGGAAGCGCGCCGGCTTGAACACCGACTTCATGATGGCCTCGCGGGCCGGTTCCTCGAACGCCTGATGGGTCGACTTCATAACCTTGAACGACGACGGTTCAGCGTGACCAGTCGTATCGACGATGTACTGCATGTCGACCGACCCGGCGATGCCCGCGCTCTGCAGCACCGGCGGATAGCGCGGCTGCGGCTGGGTGATCGGCTGGACCGGATCGTCCAGCTCCGCCTCGGTAAAGACCTCCGCCTTCACGTCCACCGGACCGGTACCGCCCACCACGCCGGTGGCGACGCCGCCCTCGACGCCCTTGCCGGTGAAGTCCTTCGGGTCGAAGGCCTTCTCCTTGAGATCGATGGGCGGGATGTCCTTGGGAATGTCCGTCGGGGCCACGACGGTCTGGAACCCCTTCGGCGGCGGGTTCTGGACCACAACGACTTCCTCGGGCGGCGGCGGGGGCGGAGGCGGCGGGGGCTCAGGGGGCTTCAGGAACACCATGGTGGTGTCGATCGGCCCGTCGTTCACCGCCTCGGCCACGCCTTGGGTGGCCTTGACGGCGAAGAAGATCAGGATCCCATGCACGATGACAGAGACGACACTCTGTCCAAAGGTCCTTTGCTTCTTCGGTTTGGACTCGATGAGATTCTCGAACACGCGGAAGCCTCCTCACGTGCGGTTCAGGTGGCGAGAAGATACGCTCACCCTCATGGCGCGCCAGTTGATCGAAGATGACAGTTCGATGACAAATGGATGAGGGAACGGGGGAGGAACGGGAGGAACGGGAGGAACGGGCGAGAAGGGGCGAGAGGGGCGGGATGTTGCAGGCCGCGCCGTTCTCGCCTATTCTCGGCTATTCTCGCCCGTTTCCCCCCGTTCTCGCCCGTTCTTCGGCAGCCGTACGGTGAACACCGAGCCCCGCCCTGGCCGGCTCTGGACCGTGATGCTGCCGCCGTGGGCCTCGGCGATCCACTTGGTGATCGCGAGCCCGAGCCCGATCCCGGGTCGCTCTCCGGTGCGGGAGCGGGCGGGGTCGGCCCGCCAGAAACGATCGAATATGTGCGGCAGGTCACCAGGCGCGATGCCGATCCCGCTGTCGCTCACGACCAGCGTGGCGTGGTCGTCGCTCGACCCCAGCGTGAGCCCGACCGTGCCGCCTGGTGGGGTGTACTTGATGGCGTTGGTGACAAGGTTGAGCAGCAGCTCGCGGATCCGGTGCCGGTCCACCGCGAGCCGGACCGGCTGCTCCGGGATCTGCGTCGTGACGGTGAGCTTACCGCCTTCGCCCAACATCCCGGCGGTCTCCGATACGTCGGCAACCAGCTCCCTCAAGTCGGTTTCCTCCAGCGCCAGGGGGGCGCGCCCCTCATCGGCCCGGGCCAGGGTGAGCAGATCGTCGACCATCTCCGTCATCTGGTTGATCTGCTCCAACGTCTCGTCCAACCCCTGCATGACATCGCGCGGCGTCTGGGGGTGGGTGAGGCCCCGCTCGACGCCGGCCCGGAGCACCATGAGCGGAGTCTTGAGCTCGTGGCTAGCATCGGCGGTGAAGCGGCGGAGGCTGGCGAAGCTCTGCTCGAGGCGGGCGAGCATCCCGTTCGCGGTGACGACCAGCCGCTGGATCTCGTCGCCCGAGCGGGGCACCGCGAGCCGCCGGTGCAGGCTCCGCCCGTCGGTGATGGCTTCCAGCTCGTTGATGATGCCGAGCAGCGGCTGCACGCTGGTCCCGGCGAGCCACCAGCCGAGCGCCGCGGCGCCCAGCAGCACCACCGGCGCAATCACCAGCATGGAGCGAAGCAGCTCCGCGGGGCCGAACGCGACGTTCGCGATCGAGGTCGCGACCAGCAGCGCCCCGACCCCGGTGCCCGGTGCGTCCAACGTGGTGGCGTAGTAGCGCACCGGACCGAGCGGCGGCCCGAAGTCCACGGTCCCTGATACGCTTGGCTGCGGCGGAGGATACAACGCGACCGCGAGCTGCTGGAACTCCGCGGCGCCGAGCGGACGGGTGACGCCCGAGAGGCCGATCACGTTGCCGGACGTATCGACGACGATGAGATAGTCGCGAAAGGCTTCGAGGTAGGCGCTGATGCCGGGATCGAGCGCGGGGCTCGAGGCATCGGGCACCAGGGGGCCGAGCACGCGGTACGATTCGACCAGCCAGCGCTTGGCGATGTCGGCCTCGAGCGCGAGCCTCCGGTCGAGCTCCGCCAGGCTCGACTGCTGCCGCTCGTAGTAGAGGGCCGCACCGAACCCGAGCAGGGTCAGGCCCAGCGCCACCGTATACCAGAACGCCAGGCGGCGGCGGATCGTGGTCATCTCACCCCTTCACGACGTATCCGACTCCGCGCACGGTGTGCAACAGCTTGGTCTCGTGCCCGGAATCCACCTTCTTCCTGAGCCGGTTGATCACCACGTCCACGATGTTGGTGCCGGGGTCGAAGTGATAGTCCCAGGCATACTCGGTGATGAGCGTGCGGGAGAGAACCCGGCCCGCGTGGCGCATGAGATACTCCAGCACGGCGTATTCCTTCGGGGTGAGCTCGATGACGCGCGCCCCGCGCCGAACCTCGTGGGTAGCCGTGTCCAGCTCCAGGTCCGACACCCGGAGCACCGGCGACTTGAGCTCCTTGGGGCGCCGGCTCACCGCCTCGACCCGCGCCAGCAGCTCTTCGAACGCGAACGGCTTGGTGACGTAGTCGTCGGCACCCATTCGAAGCGCCTGCACCTTGAAATCCACCGCGTCCTGCGCGGTCAACACCAGGACCGGGGTGGTGACGCCGCGGTCGCGCAGCATGCGGAGCACCTCGAGGCCGGTCATGCCAGGAAGGCGGAGGTCGAGCACCAGCAGGTCGTACAGGCCGCCAGACGCCAGGCGAAGGCCTTCCATCCCGTCGTCCACCAGATCGGCGTGGATGCGATGCTCCTCCAGGCCGCGCTTCACGTACTGACCGACGGTGCGGTCGTCTTCGATGACGAGGACCTTCACGGCGTCCCCACCGGGAGCACGACCCGGAATCGGGCCCCTTCGCCGGGCTGACTCTCCACCTCGATCCGCCCCGCGTGCTCCTTCACGATCCCGTAGCAGATCGACAACCCGAGGCCGGTGCCCTGCCCCTGCGGCTTGGTGGTGTAGAACGGCTCGAAGATCTTCGATTGCTCGGACCGGGGGATGCCGGGGCCGGTGTCCTGGACATCCACCAACACCTCGTCGAACCGGGCCCGGCTTCGCGCGGTACGGACCGTGAGCCGGCCGCCGTTCTCCATCGCGTCCACCGCATTGAGCAGGAGCGCCATCAGCACCTGCACGAGCTGCTCGGCGCTGCCCATCACCGGCGGCAGCCGAGGGTCGAGTTCTCGGGTTACCGCCAGCTGCCCGAACCGTCGGTGATGCTTGAGGAGGAACAACGCGTCCTCCACTACGGCGTTGAGCGCCACGGGCTTCTTCGCCCGCCCCTTGGGCCGGCTGAAGTCGAGCAGCCCATTCACGATGCCGGTACAGCGCTCGACTTCCTTGTCGATGATCTGGAGGTACTCCCGCACCGTCGCCTGCGCGAGGGAATCACGGTCGTCCAGGCGCCCCTCGATGGCCGCGACGCAGGCGCCGATGGTCGCGAGCGGGTTGTTGATCTCGTGCATGACGCCGGCGGCAAGATGGCCGATGGCGGCGAGCTTCTCGCTCTGCAGCACCTTGGCCTGGGTCAGCCGCGCCTCGGTCACGTCCTCGCCGACTGTGATGACGTGGGTGATCGCGTCGCCCTCGAGCCGCATGGGAATCTTGCTCAAGCGGTACCAGCGGGTCTCGCCCCCGGCGGTCGTCTCGATCTCGTTCTGGATGGTCGAGCCGGTCTCGAATACCCGATCGAACTCCGCCCGGAGCATGGCGGCAGGCTGGCGGGTCAGCACGTCGAAGACCGGGCGGCCGATCACGTCGGTGCGACGCACGCCCTGGGTTCCGGTCTCGCGCTTCCGGTTCCAGATCTGAATCCGGTATTCCCGGTCCACCACGTAGAGCCCGACCGGCATGCTGTCGATGATGAGACTGATGAAGCGGCGCTGCTCGTCGATCTCGCGTGACTGGATGGCGACTTCGTTGGCGAGGTCCACCGAAAGCTCGGCGCCGGCCAGGTACGGGGCGAGGAAGCCGGCCAGCACCTCGAGCACGTCGCTGCGCCGATCGGCGGCATCGGGCACGGCTGCATCCAGCACGCCAAGCCGATCGCCTTCATGGACCAACGGCAGGCGGATCACGCCCGGCGCGGGCTGCTGCAGCAGATCGAGCGAGGCCAGCGAGCCTGCCGGCGCGGCGGAGCGCGGCGCGCCCACCGCGTACCAGGTGGTGCGGCCGGTTTCACGGAGCCAGAGCACCACCGAGGACGCCGGGAGCCCGGCTCGAACCGCTTCCACGACGGCGGTGAGCGTGGCCTCGAGACCATTACCGGCGTTGAGCAGCCTGCCCACCTCCGCGAGCAGGGCGAGTGCCGGGTCGCGCGATGCAGTCATCGCGTCAGGTCCGTGGACGGACACCATTGGCCGGGGCGATCACGAGGATCTTCCACTCGCCGCCGATCCGGCGCAGGACGAGGTGTTCCGTCCAATCGGTTTCCCGAGCGCCTGCAGCCGCCGCCGGCCGCCGGCCGCTCACCAGCCACGCCGCCGCGAGGTCGCCTTCCTGCCGTGCATCCGATCGGAGAATCCGGACCTCCATGGGGGGGCCACTCTGCGGCACCAGCCGGGCGCGGGCGGAGTCGATCGGAAAAACCAGGTTGCCGGTGGGCGTCGCCAAGTGCAGCGTGGCCTCGTCCCAGCAGAGGGCGCGGAGGTCTTCCCACCGACCGGCCTCGATCCCGCGGGCATAGGCGACCAGCAATCGTTGGATGGCTTCGTCGTCCCGGCGGGTGCCGGTGGGCGTGCGGTCTTCGATCGCGCATGCGACAACCAGGAGCAACGCCCACCCGCCGCCCGCGTTCCGCATTCGCATCATCATCGTGCTCGCCCGGGTGTCAGCCACGCCCGTCGAGCGCTTTGCGGACCGCGCTGAGCAAGTCTTCGGAGGTGTACGGTTTGGGCACGATGCCGTTGAACAGGTCGAGGTCGCGCTGCCCCAGCCGCCCCGACTCGACGCCGGTGGACAAGAGCACGGGCAGACGGGGCCAGCGCCCCCGGATGAGCTCGATCAGCTCGCGCGCGTCCATGTTCGGCATCACCATATCCGTGATGACGACGTCGATACCGTTGCCCTGGTTCTCGAGGCAGGCGATCGCGGCGGGCCCGTCCTCCGCCGTAACCACCCGATAGCCGTAGCGATTGAGCAGGCGGCTGCCCGCCCGCCGGATGGACGGTTCGTCGTCCACCAGCAGCACGGTTTCCTGACCGCGCAGTTCGGCTCGGTCGCGTCTGGGCATGAAGTCCGGGACGGTTGCCGCAAGGTAGCACCGCCCGGCGCGGGCGGGCTACAGGCGGCGAATCTGCTCGACGAGGTCGGCGGTGCCCCGCTTCGTGCCCGGGGTCTCCTCCACGAACGACCACCGGAGCACGCCGGATTTGTCGATCAGGAAGTAGGCCCGGGCGGAAAAGAAGCTGTCCAGCAGCACGCCGTATTTCCGGCTGACCTCGCGCTTGAAGTCGCTCAGCAGATCCACCCCCAGTCGCTCCTTGTTCTTGAACTCCTTGAGCGTGGGGATCGAGTCGACGCTGATCGGCAGCACCTCGGTGGAGGCGTTGCGGTACTGGGCGCAGGCCTCGGTGAACTCGCACATCTCGCGGGTGCACACGCTGGTGAACGCGAGCGGGAAGAACGCGATCAGCACGTTCTTGCCGCGGAGCGACGACAACGTCACGTCGCGCCCTGCGGTGGACGGCAAGGTGAAGTCGGGCGCCGTCGAGCCAACGGCGGGTGGTTGCGGCATACCGCCTAGCGGCGCGCCTGGTCGTAGCGTTTCCCGATTTCGGTCCAGTTGACCACGTTCCACCACGCCGCCACGTAATCCGGCCGGCGGTTCTGGTACTTGAGGTAGTAGGCGTGCTCCCAGACGTCGCAGCCCACGATCGGCGTCTTCCCCTCCATGACCGGCGAATCCTGGTTGGGCGTGCTCTCGATCGCGAGCGTGCCTTTGGCGTCGAGCGTGAGCCAGCCCCATCCACTGCCGAAGCGGCCGACGCAGGCT
>DATAFP010000281.1:0-3330 GCA_036257415.1 Gemmatimonadales bacterium | reverse complement strand
TCGAGTCCAAGATGGAGGAACTGGCAACGCGGTGAGCGGCTCGCTGGTCACCCTGCCCTATATGTTCAACGCCCTCAGACGGATCTCCCTCACTGGCTGGATTTTCATCGGCATGGCCGTGGGGGTCCTGGTCGGCTACGTCGACAATCAGCTTCCCGACCGAGACTTCGCCCCGTACATCAAGCCGCTTTCGACCGTCTTCCTGCGGCTCATCAAGTCGATCGTGGTGCCCATCATCTTCGGCACGCTCGTGATGGGCATCGCCGGCCACGGCGACGACCTGAAGCGGATCGGCCGGCTCGCCGTCAAGGCGATCGGCTACTTCTGGCTGATGACGACCGTTGCCCTCGTGATCGGTCTCGTGGCGGGCAACCTGACCCGGCCCGGCGTGGGCGTCGTGCTCCCGCCGCCGGATCCCAAGGCGGCGCTGCCGCAGCCGGCCCCGACTACGTTCGGTGGATTCCTCGAGCACGTGGTGCCGCGCAGCTTCTTCGAGGCGGCGGCGCAAGGCGAGGTGCTGCAGGTCGTGTTCTGGGCCACGCTCTTCGCCATCGCTCTCACTCAGGTCAAGGGCCGGCCCAAGGAGACGATGCTGGCGTGGTGCGAGTCCCTGATGGAGGTGATGTTCAAGTTCGTGGCCATCGTCATGCGCTACGCCCCGATCGGCATCGGCGCCGCAATGGCGGTGACGGTGGGTCACAGCGGACTCGACGTCCTGATCAACCTGGGCAAGCTCGTGCTCACCTTATACGGCGCGCTGCTCGTCTTCGCGATCGTTGCGCTGTTGCCGGCGGCGCTCATCGCCCAGATTCCCGTCGGCCGCTTCCTGCGTCACGTGAAGGACCCCGCCGTCATCGCCTTCACGACCACCTCGTCCGATGCCGCGCTGCCGCTCGCGATGCAGCGCATGGTGGAGTTCGGGGTGCCGCGGCGCATCGTGGCCTTCGTGATGCCGACCGGCTACTCGTTCAACCTCGACGGATCGACGCTGTACCTCGGCGTCGCCACCCTCTTCGTGGCGCAGGCCGCGGGCGTGCATCTCACCATCGGGCAACAGCTCGTCATCATGCTGACCCTGTTGATCACGAGCAAAGGCATTGCGGCCGTTCCCCGCGCCTCGCTGGTGGTGCTCGCCGGCGTGCTCACCTCGTGGGGGCTTCCCCTCGAAGGCATCGCCGTGATCCTCGCCGTCGACGAGTTCATGGACATGGCGCGAACCATGGTGAACCTGGTCGGCAACTGCCTCGCGACCGCAGTGGTCGGGCGGTGGGAGGGCGAGCTGGCCATCCCACCGGACGGCGTGGCGGCGCTAGAGGCTGCGCCAGCGGTAGCCAAGCGCGCCGGGTAGCTCGACCGCAGCCTCCACGCGGAACGCGATTGCCCTGGTCCCCCCGGTCCAGCTCACCTCCGCGGTTCCGGTCAGCTCCAGCGCGCTGCCTCCCTCGAAGTCAGGAAACAGAAGCCCCGCTCTCGGCTCGACCAGCAGGTTGCCGATCGTGTTGAACATGTTGTTGCCGGCGTAGTCGGGGATCCGGATGACGTCGGCGCCGTCCGGCGTGCTCGCCACCTCCACGAACCCGGGCTCGCCTCCGCGATGCGAGGCGTCGGCGGCGCCCTGGGGGTGACGGGTCGCGATGAACAGCGTATCGGCTCGGGCGATCAGCGCTCGCGCCCAGGAGGTGAGCTCCGTCTCGCGGCGCGGGGCGCCGGGTTCGGCGGAGGAGGCGGCATCCGGCGCCCGGCGCCGGATGTACTTGGGGCAGTTGGCGTACACCTCTTCCGCCGACACCTCCAGATCACCGGCAGCAGTCCAGCGTGCCCGGCCGTTGAGCCGCATGCGGCGACGGCCGGCCGGATCGATGATCAGCAGGCCGACCCCGGGCTCGTGCTGAATGTTGCCACCGAGCGGGTCGCCCGCCGCGGGCCGGGCACTCACCATCAGCGTGCGCGCATCGGCCGCGGCCAGGAAGCCGGGCGATCCGGTGAGCGGCGAGGCCCACATCCGCCCTTCCGAGTCGGCGGACGCGGCGATCGCGAGGGTCTGCCGGGCGAGGAAGTCCCGCGCGGCCGGAGGTATTTCCGGCTTCGGCAGTCGCTCCAGCCGCGCCGCCTCGGCGGCGACACCCGCGCGGGCCTGCGCCTGTCGCTCGCCGGCGTGATAGCCGATGTGGCCGGGGCGGGTAGCGTCGGTGCTCATGCGGGCTCCAAGATGGTTGTACCTAGCTATAATCATGTTTGCTAGGTAGAAGTTCCCGAGGGCTCTACCTTGCAAATGGCGTTGTTGCTGGGTAGCATCGATCACACATGCCTCGTCGCCGTCACCCGCCCGCGCCTCCCCCCGCTCCGTTCGTCGCCAACGTCCCCTGGCTCGACTTCGTCAACACCCGCTTCCGCGATCGCAACCGTTGGGTGGACGCCATCCCCACTCCCCGCGCTCTGGCCACCTGGCTCCAGACTGCCGGCCTTGCGCCCGGCAGCGCCAGCGCCTTGGCGGCGCTCCGCGGACGCCCGGGAGGCGCGCGCGTTCTCCGCGAAGCCCATGCGCTCCGCGCCAGCTTGGCCGAGCTCGCGGCCGCCTTGGTCGCGCGCGCAGAGCCGCCGCCCGCCCGGGTGAACGCGATCAACCGGGTACTGCGCACCGCCCCGACGTACGGGGAGCTGCGCCGGAGCAAGGAGGGATTCATCCGGCGCGCAATGCCGGCTGGTCGTGATGCTCTCGCATTGCTGGGGCCGGTGGCCGAATCGGCGGCGGACTTTCTGGCGCGCGGCGACCGCCAGCGTCTCCGCGCCTGCGGCAATCCCCGCTGCGTGCTCTACTTCTACGACCGGACGCGGAACGGGCACCGGCGTTTCTGCAGCGCGTCCACCTGCGGCAACCGCGTGAAGGCGGCCCGGCGCTATCACCGGCTCCGCGCGGAGCAATCCGGTTAAGTTTGCGGGCCTGTCAAGGCGCGTCCGCACCCCAACCTGGAGTTCCATGTCACCCTCTCGCACGCTGTTGACCCTGCTTGGCATCGCGGGTGCCGGTGCGGCACCGTTGGCGGCCCAGCAGCGCGCTGCGGCCGCGCCGCCTGCCGCGACGCCGGCCCGCTCGGCACCGATCTCCAATGTGACCTACGAGGTCGCGTTCGACTCGGCCAGCGGCGCCACCCGACTGCTCCGGGTCGCGATGAGCTTCGACGCGGCGCGGGGCGCGGGACCGGTGCTGCTGTCCCTGCCGGTGTGGACGCCGGGCGCCTACGAGATCAGCGACTTCTCCAAGCGGGTGCTGAACTTCACGGCTGAAGCCGCTGGCCGCGCGGTATCGTGGGACAAGATCGACCCCGACAC
>DATAFP010000276.1:0-11430 GCA_036257415.1 Gemmatimonadales bacterium | reverse complement strand
GAGCGGTGAGCGGAAAGCGGGAGCCGCTCACCGCTCACCGCTTACCTTCCGGGTATGCCAGTGCTTTCCCCGAACGAACTCGTCCGCTACGCCCGACACCTGAGCCTTCCCGACGTCGGGCGGGACGGTCAGGAGCGACTCAAGGCGGCGCGGGTGCTGATAGTGGGCGCGGGCGGGCTTGGATCGCCAGCCGCGCTCTATCTCGCCGCGGCGGGAGTAGGAACGCTCGGCCTGGTGGATGCGGACCGGGTAGACCTGAGCAACCTCCAGCGCCAGATCCTCCACGGCACCGCCCGCGTGGGCACGTCCAAAGTGGCCTCGGCGAACGAGCGGATCGCCGATCTCAACCCGTTCGTTCGAGTCGAGCCACATGCCGTCCGCCTCGACGCGGCGAACGCCGCGGACGTCGTGGGCCGGTACGACGTGATCGTGGACGGCTCCGACAACTTCCCCACCCGCTATCTGGTCAACGACACCTGCGTGTGGCTTGCCAAGCCACTGGTCTACGGCAGCATCTTCCGCTTCGAGGGCCAGGCATCGGTATTCCACGCGCCGCACGGGCCGTGCTATCGCTGCCTCTACGCCGAGCCGCCACCGCCGGAGCTGGTGCCCAATTGCGCCGAGGGCGGCGTGCTCGGTGTGCTTCCCGGTATTATCGGCAGCGTTCAGGCGCTGGAGGCGATCAAGCTTGTCATCGGTATCGGAAGCTCGTTGGTCGGCCGCCTGCTAATTTTCGACGCCCTCGAGCTCTCGTTCCGCGAGCTGCGATTGCAGAAGGATCCGGGATGCCCAGTCTGCGGCGAGCGTCCCACCGTTACCGAGCCGATCGACTACCCGGCATTCTGCGGCTACCAGGCCGAGTCATCCGAGCCGGCCGGTGAGGTCGAGGCGTCGGCGCTCGCCGCCGAGCTTGCGGCCGGCTCTCGGCCTGCCTTGGTGGATGTGAGGGAGCCGTGGGAGTGGGAAATCGCCCGGATCGACGGATCCCGCCTCCTGCCGCTTGGCGATCTCCCGGCACGCCTGGGGCAGCTCGACACCCGTGCGCCGATCGTGACGATCTGCCACCACGGGCTTCGCTCCGCTCAGGCGCGTGATCTGTTGAAGGCCGCCGGGTTCGGCGGGGTCCGCAGTCTGGCCGGGGGGATCGACGAGTGGGCCCGGACGGTCGATCAGGAAATGGCGAGATACTAAAGCCGTTCGAGATGCCGAAGGGGGGACTCGAACCCCCACGGGCTTACGCCCACTGCGCCCTGAACGCAGCGCGTCTACCAATTCCACCACTTCGGCGAGGGCGCAAACCTAGCCCCCGCGCCACGTTGGCGTCAAGCGCGCGGTTGACCGCGCATCGCGACCTGGCCTATCATTTGCAAAACCTTCGAGCCAGTGGCCCCTAAGCAGCTTGAGCCGTCCAAAGCGGGCAGGAAGACGGTCGCCCGAAACCCCAAGGCGACCCATGACTACCATGTCCTCGAGACCTGGGAAGCGGGCATCGTCCTGACCGGTACGGAGGTCAAGTCCCTCCGAAACGGAAAGGCCTCGATCAAGGAGGCCTACGCTCGGCTTCGCAACGGGGAAGTGTTCCTCGAGGGCATGAACGTCACCCCCTACGAGCAGGGCAACCGGTACAACCACGAGCCGGTCCGGTCGCGCAAGCTGCTGCTTCATCGCCGAGAGATCGAACGGCTCATCGGCGCGGTGGAGCAGCGCGGGCTCACCCTCGTCCCCCTGGAACTCTACTTCAAGAATGGGCGGGCCAAGGTGGTACTGGCACTCGGGAAAGGGAAGAAGCAGCACGACCGGCGGGAGGATGTGAAGCGCCGGCTCGACGAGCGGGAGGCCGCGCGCGCCGTCGCCGCGCGGCGCCGCGGCTGATGACCGGCCTGGTCGCCGGCGCCGCGCTGGCCGCCGCGCTCGTCGCGGTGGACGCTCCGCCACGTTCGATCACGGTGTCCACCGCGCGCGGCCAGCACCGCATCGAGGTCCGCACCGACGCCGCCGGAGCTCCGTTGCTCCCGGCGCCGGCGCTGGTCGGCGCGCTCGGCGGCACCATTCGCCTCACGCCGGTGTGGGCCGAGGTCACCATCGCGCAGCAGTCCTTCCGCTTCCTGCTCGGCGCGCCGGCGTATCTGCTGAACGACAAGCTGCAGGTGCTCGCCGCCCCGGTGAACGTGGCGCGTGATACCTTGTTCCTTCCGCTGCAATTCGTCGCTGAAGTTCTCCCGACATTCCTCGGCGAGCGGTATCGCTACGACCGCAGGAACGCCCGGCTGGTGGAAGACCGGAGCCGCTTCCTGGCCGACAACGCACCAGGCGCGAGCAAACCCGGTGGACGCCTCAGGCCGGGTCACGTCGTTACGGTGGACGCGGGCCACGGCGGGGTCGATCCGGGCAATCCCGGACTCTATTTTCCCCGCGGCGTGCGGGAAAAGGACGTCACTCTCCAGGTGGCGCTCCTGCTGCGTGACGAGCTCAAGCGTCGCGGCGTCGCCGTCCGGATGACCCGGACCACCGACACCCTGATCGCGCTGGGTGACCGGGGGGGCTACTGTTCGGCGAACTGCGACTTGTTCGTGAGCCTTCACGTGAATTCATTGGCGCGCCGCAAGGGTTTCACCGATCGTCGCGGCTTCGAGACCTACTTCCTGGCCGAGGCCAAGACCGAAGATGCGGAGCGGGTGGCGCGGATGGAGAACGAAGCCGTCCGGTTCGAAGCGGGCAGCGACGAAACGGAGGCGCTCACCGGCATCGACTTCATCGTGAAGGACCTCCAGCTCAACGAGCACCTGCGGGAGTCGGCCCGACTCGCGGAGCTGGTGCAGGGCGGCCTCGGACGGGTGCACACCGGCCCGGACTTGGGCGTCAAGCAGGCCGGTTTCATGGTGCTGACCTCGGCGCGGCGTCCGGCGGTGCTGGTCGAGATGGGGTACAGCACCAACCCCCACGACGCGCGCTATCTCGCCTCCGTGTCCGGGCAGCGGCGGCTCGCCGCGTCGATTGCCGATGCGGTGGTGGACTACCTCCAGGAGTACGAGCGCAGAACCGACGCGACGGCCGATTCCGGCCTGAGCGCCCGCTAGTGGCTGCGCAATCTCTCGCTCGCGACATCGTCGGACAGCGATTTCAAAATCCCGTCTTGCTCGCCGCCGGCACCGCCGGTTTCGGTCGCGAGCTGGATGGTGTGATGCAGCTCGACCGGCTCGGCGGCGTGGTCACCAAGGCGGTCTCTCGCGCCCCGAGAAAAGGCAATCCTCCGCCGCGGGTGGCGGAGTTCGCCGCGGGGATGCTCAATTCGGTAGGCCTCGCCAATCCCGGCTTGGACGAGGTGCGCCGCGACCAGCTGCCCTGGCTTGCGCGCCGGCTTTCGTCCGCCCGGATACTGGTGAACGTGGTTGGCTTCACCATGGAGGAGTATGCCGAGGTGGTGGCCGGGCTCGACGATGTCACCGGCATCGCCGCATACGAGCTGAACCTCTCGTGCCCGAACACCAGCGCCGGCGGCATCGAGTTCGGCGCTGATGCCAACTGTGTGAAGAAGATCGTGACGCTCTGCCGCGTCCGAACGCGCCGGCCGCTGTTCGCCAAGTTGTCCCCCGTGCTTCCCGACATCGCGGGCATGGCGGTTGTCGCGCGGGACGCTGGTGCCGACGGGATCACGGTCGTCAACACGGTACCCGGATTGCTTCATCACGGCGCCGGACCGGCACGGCTCGGGAACGCTCAGGGAGGCGTGAGCGGACCGGCGCTCCTGCCGATCGGCGTCCTGGCCGCGGCACGCGTAGTCGAGCGCACCGGCGGGAGCACGCCGGTCATCGGCGTGGGCGGGATTCGATCCGCGGCGGATGTGCGCGAGTATCTCCGGGTCGGTGCCTCGTTGGTCGCCATCGGTACCGCGGCCCTGGCGGACCCGCGCCTCCCTGAGCGGGTGATCCACGATCTGGAGCGCGGCCATGGCTGAGGTGATCCTCGCACTCGACGTCCCCCAGCCGGACGATGCGCTGCGGTTGCTCGATCGCTTACCGGAGCTGCGCTGGGTGAAGGTGGGCCCGGTTCTGCTCACCCGCGCGGGGGCCCTATTCGTGCAGGAGCTACGGCGCCGCCGTCTGCGGGTCTTCCTGGACCTCAAATGGCACGACATCCCGAACACCGTCGCCGGCGCGGTCGAGGCGGCGCGCGACATGGGGGTGGCAATGGCGACGGTGCACGCGTTGGGGGGATTCGCAATGATGGAACGCGCCGCCCGTGCCGCGGGCAACGAGCTTGCCTTGCTTGGTGTGACGGTCTTAACTGCCCACGATGCGGCGTCTTACGCCCGTGCGCTCGGCCGGCCCAGCGTCGATCTCGGGGCCGAGGTCGGGCGCCTGGCCGGAGCGGCAAAGCACGCGGGGCTGGCCGGTGTCGTGTGTGCGCCCGACGAAACCGCTCTGGTCCGGGCGGAGCTCGGCCCGGTCGCATTGGTCGTGGTGCCGGGAATTCGGGGGCGCAACGATGCCTCCGGCGATCAGGTCCGCGTGTCCACGGCCGGTGACGCCGCTGCCCAAGGAGCGACGCACCTCGTAGTCGGACGTCCCATTCTCCAAGCGGCGGATCCGGCAGCCGCGTTCCGGAGTCTGGCCGCGGAGGCTACGTGCCCCGCGGTCTGATCGTGATCGCTGGGTTACTTCTTGCCGCCGCGGCAGGCCGGCCGGCACTTGCACAGGGTCCGCCCGCCCTCGACCGCGAAGCCGACAAGGCGCGTCGCGCCTGGTTTGCGCACGATCCCAACGCGCTTGTGGCGGGCACCTCGCGAGTGCAGATCCGTCTTCCCGGCGCGGATCCCTCCGCCGCGATCGGTCCCCAACAGGCTGCGGCGCTGCTGCGGGATTTCATGGCCTCCGCCGACGAGGTCGAAACCGTCACCAGATCCGCCCGCGAGGTTGAGCCCGGCCGCGGTTACGTGGAGCTGCAGCGGAAATACCGTGTCTCGGGAACTCAGGACGTCCGGTCTCAGACGCTGCTGCTTGGCTACCGGATGGGGCCCTCGGGTTGGGTACTGGTGGAGCTCAGGGTCGGCGGGTAAAGCCCAGGGGATCGCCAACCCCCACCCGGACTAGCCCTACCGCCGCTCTCGCCTACTTAATTCCCGCTGCCGCCTTGCCTTAGAACCCTCCGGATGGTATGTTTGCAAGCTGTCCGAGATACCAGCCGAAAGCGGGAGCCAAGGTGAAAGTTCGTTCGAGCGTGAAGCCGATCTGCGAGCACTGCAAGGTGGTCAAGCGGCAGGGCGTGGTCCGCATCATCTGCAAGCGGAATCCCAAGCACAAGCAGCGGCAGGGCTGAGCCATGGCGCGCATTGCCGGCGTGGATCTGCCACGCGAGAAGCGCGTCGAGATCGCGCTCACCTACATCTTCGGCATCGGCCGGCCCACCAGCGGCCGCATCCTCAGCGAAACCGGCGTCAGCCCCGACACCCGCGTGCGTGACCTGTCCGACGCGGAGGTCGCGCGGCTCAGGCAGTACATCGAGCGCACGGTCAAGGTGGAAGGCGCGCTCCGCACCGAAGTGGCGATGAACATCAAGCGATTGATGGACATCGGCAGCTACCGCGGCATCCGGCACCGGCGCGGGCTTCCGGTGCGCGGACAGCGAACGCATACCAACGCTCGCACCAAGAAGGGTCCTCGCCGGGCCATCGCGGGCAAGAAGAAGGTCACCAAGAAGTAAGGCATAATGACCAACCCCACTCCGACGCCGGCCGCTCCGGCCAAGGCGCCCGCGCCCAAGCGCGGCAAGAAGGTGGTCGAGTCCGAGGGCATCGCCCACATCTCGGCCACGTTCAACAACCTGCTCATCACCATCACCGACATGAAGGGCAATGCTCTGGTGTGGGGATCGGCGGGCAAGGCCGGCTTCAAGGGTTCCAAGAAGTCCACGCCCTTCGCCGCCACCGTGGCAGCGGAAAACTGCGCCCGCGAGGCCATGAACATGGGCCTTCGCCGCGTGCATGTGCGGGTACAGGGTCCGGGTAGTGGTCGCGAGTCGGCCATCCAGGCTCTCGCCTCGGCCGGGCTGCGTGTGGTGTCCATTCGCGACGTGACTCCGATTCCTCACAACGGCTGCCGCCCTCCCAAGAAGCGGCGCGTCTGAGCTGACGTGACCATGAGCATCGATCTGACCGGTCTGGTTCGTCCCTCCGTCGTCGAAATGGCGAAGCGGGACGACAATCCCAATGCCGCCGAGTTCCGGCTGCAGCCGCTCGAGCGCGGCTTCGGCTATACCCTCGGCAATTCGCTTCGGCGCCTCCTCCTCTCCTCGTTGCGGGGCAGCGCGGTCTGGGGCTTCCGCCTCGATGGCGTCGTACACGAGCACCAAACGGTGCCGAACGTGCTGGAAGACGTCCACCAGATTATCCAGCGGCTCAAGGCGCTCACGCTTGTGCTCGCCGAGGACGTCGACGAGGCGGTGCTGCACATCCGCCGCGAGGGCGCCGGGCCGGTGTACGCCCGCGATATCCAGGAGCACGGCTCGGTCCGCATCGTGAACCCGGATCACCTGCTCTTCACGCTCCAGGACGACCGCGACATCAGCGGCGAGCTGTACGTGAACAAGGGCCGCGGATACGTGGAGGCTGAGCTGCACCCTGCCGACCGTTCGCTGCCGGTCGATCTGGTGCGCATCGACGCGATCTACAATCCCGTCCGCCGCGCCAATTTCACCGTGGCCGAGACCCGCGTGGGGCAGCGCACCGACTACGACCGTCTGACGGTCACGCTCGAGACCAACGGCACCATCTCGCCCGAGGACGCGATCGCGTACGCCGCGGCGCTGGCCCAGGTCCATTTCCAGCACTTCGTGGATTTCGGCCGGGTGCCGCGGGCCCGCGAGATCGACGCCATCAGCGGGGCTGGTGGCGTCGGCGGCGGCAATCTCAAGCAGCGCCTGGGCCGGCTGATCGATGACTTCGGACTGTCGGTCCGCTCGCTCAATTCGCTCAAGAACTCCAATATCCGGACCCTGCGCGATCTGGTGGAGTTCAGCGAAGACGACCTGCTCAAGGTCAAGAACGTCGGCGAGAAGGCGCTGACCGAGATCTCCGATCTGCTCCAGCGCGAGGGGCTCAACTTCGGAATGGCCTTCGAGGAAGCCGACGGCGATGTGCGCGTCGTGCGCGCCGGCACCCCGCCGGGTCCCCATCCGGCGACGGCAGGCGAGGGCCAGTAATGCGCCACCGCGCCAAGGGCCGGCAGCTCTCCCGCACCGCCACGCACCGGAGCGCTATGCTTCGGAACATGGTCACCAGCCTGTTCGCGCACGAGCGGGTCGTCACCACCGAGGCCAAAGCCAAGGAGCTTCGGCCCTACGCCGAGAAGTTGATCACGCTGGCTCGGCGGGGGGACCTGCATGCGCGGCGGCTCGCCGAGCGGAAGATTCGCGATCGCGAAACGCTCTCCAAGCTGTTCGCCGACATCGGTCCGCGGTTCGCGGCGCGCCCGGGTGGCTACACCCGCATCCTCAAGCTTGGGCATCGTCCCGGCGACGGAGCGGATCTGGCCCGGATCGAGCTCCTGTCCGAGTGATCGCCGCACCGATCGCTGGACACGAGGAAACGACAAAGGGGACCTTCGGGTCCCCTTTTTTTGAATCGGCGGGGCTCGGAGCCTATGCGTCAGCTGGCCTTCTTGACCCTGTTACTCTTGATGCACTGAGTGCACACGCGCACTCGGCGCGGGACGCCATCCACCAGAACGCGGACCGTCTGGAGGTTCGGATACCACCGACGATTCGTCCGGTTCTTCGCGTGGCTCACGTTATGGCCGGTGATCGGCCCCTTGGCGCACACCGCGCACACCCGTGCCATGGTTCCATCCTCGAAATTAGGCAGCTAACAAATATGGCGACTGAGCTGGTGATCCACAACCAGGCGGTATCCAGCTAGCGGATGCCCAAGGCTCTCATCACCGGCGTCACCGGGCAGGACGGTTCCTACCTCGCCGAGCTGCTGCTCGACAAGGGGTACGAAGTGTTCGGCGTGGTTCGCCGGACTAGCCATCACAGCTACGAGCGCATCGAGCATCTGTTGGACCGGATCACGATCCTCGCCGCCGATCTGCTCGATCAGCACTCGCTCACCATCGTGCTGCAGGACACTCGGCCCGACGAAGTGTACAACCTTGCCGCCCAGTCGTACGTGCCGACGTCCTGGACGCAGCCCGTGCTCACTGGGGAATTCACCGCGCTCGGTGTGACCCGGATACTCGAGGCGATCCGGCTGGTTCACCCCTCGGCCCGGTTCTATCAGGCCAGCTCGTCGGAGATGTTCGGCAAGGTTAGGGAGACGCCCCAGCGGGAGACCACGCAGTTCTATCCCCGCTCACCCTACGGCGTGGCCAAGGTATATGGCCACTGGATCACGGTGAACTACCGGGAGTCGTACGGGTTGTATGCCGTGAGCGGGATCCTCTTCAACCATGAATCGCCACGGCGGGGCATCGAGTTCGTCACCCGGAAGGTCACCGACGGGGTTGCCCGCATCAAGCTGGGACTCGCGTCGGAGCTTCGGCTGGGGAATCTGGACGCCCGCCGCGACTGGGGGTTCGCCGGCGACTACGTGGATGCGATGTGGCGCACGCTGCAGCAGCCCGAGCCGCGCGACTATGTCGTGGGGACGGGGGAGGCGCACAGCGTCCGTCAGCTGGTCGAGGTCGCGTTCTCCCATGTGGGCCTCGACTGGAAGCGTTATGTAGTGGAGGATCCCCGGTTCATGCGGCCGGCTGAGGTAGACCTGCTCCTCGCGGATCCTTCTCGGGCGCGGACGGAGCTGGGTTGGACACCCCGGATGTCGTTCGAGACCCTCATTCGGACGATGGTCGATGAGGATGTGCGGAGGCTCGCCGGCGCGCGATGAGGGTGCTGGTGACCGGCGCCGACGGCTTCGTCGGACGCCACGTCGTGCGCAGGCTGCTCGCTGGCGGACACGAGGTGATCGGTGCGCGGCGGCCGGTTGGGGAGCTGGCCGGTCCGCTGTCGGACTCGACCTTGTCGCGGGCGCGCTGGGTGCCCCTCGAACTGCGCGACTTCGCCTCCGTGGCCGAGGCCGCAGCGCTCGATTGCGATGCGGTGATACATCTCGCCGCGGTAAGCTCGACGGCAGAGGCGGCCCAAGAGCCGGAAGAGGCATGGAGCGTGAACGCGGTGGGCGTCGTGCGGCTGCTTCGGGCGCTCGCGGAGCGTCGCGCGGCGGGTCGGGGCGACCCGATCGTCCTGCTGGTGTCGAGCGCCGAGGTGTATGGCGCGGGCGAGCGGCGCTCGCGGCGCGAGAGCGATCCGCTTGCCCCGCTGACGCCGTACGCGGCGAGCAAGGCGGCTGCCGAGGTGGCGGGCCTCGAGGCCTGGCGCCGAACCGGGCTCCGGGTGGTGATCGCGCGGCCGTTTCAGCACACCGGTCCGGGACAGACGACGCGATTCGTACTGCCCGCCTTCGCCGAGCGGCTGCGTGGGGCCCGCGCGAGTGGGGCCACCACGGTCGCCACGGGCAATCTCACACCGGTACGGGACTTTCTCGACGTGCGTGACGTTGCGGCGGCGTATCAGCTGCTGCTGGAGCGCGGCGTCGCGGGCGAGACCTACAACGTTGCGCGGGGCGACGGTGTGCCGCTCGCTGAGCTGTTTGCCCGGCTGGCCCGGATCATCGGAGCGGAGGTCCAGGCGGTCGCTGATCCGGCCCTGGCCCGCCGCACGGATATACCGCATCTGGTCGGCGATCCCGCCCGGCTGCGCCAGACGACCGGCTGGGCGCCGGTCTACTCTCTCGACGATATGCTGCGGGACATTGCCGATGCCGAAGCGCACTGACCTGAGCACCATCCTCCTCGTCGGCTCCGGCCCGATCGTGATCGGGCAGGGCGCCGAATTCGACTACTCGGGTACGCAGGCGGTGCGCGCACTCAAGGAGGAAGGGTACCGGGTGGTCCTGGTCAACTCGAATCCGGCGACGATCATGACCGATCCGGAGCTGGCCGACCGCACGTACGTCGAGCCGGTAACGCCCGAGTGGGTGGCGCGGGTGATCGAGCGCGAGCGGCCCGATGCCTTGCTGCCGACCATGGGCGGACAGACGGCGCTCAACGTGGCGATGGCGTTGTACCGCGACGGTACGCTGGAGCGCTTCGGGGTGGAGCTCATCGGCGCGAGCGAGCGCGCCATCCGTATCGCGGAAGATCGGGAGGAGTTTGCGGTCGCGATGCAGCGGATCGGCCTGGCCACGCCGGACGGTAGCGTGATCCGCAGCATGGACGCGGCGCGGGAGGCGGTCGAACGCACCGGGTATCCCGCGATTTGCCGCCCGTCGTTCACGCTGGGTGGAACCGGCGGCGGGATCGCGTACAACCGCGAAGAGTTCGAGGAGCTGGTCCGGCGTGGCCTCGAGCTGTCCCCGGTGGGTTCCGTGCTGGTCGAGCGGAGTATCATCGGGTGGAAGGAATTCGAGCTCGAGGTGATGCGCGACAGCGCCGACAACGTGGTCATCGTCTGCTCGATCGAGAATTTCGATTCCATGGGCGTCCATACCGGTGACTCGATCACCGTCGCACCGGCAATGACGCTCACGGACCGCGAGTACCAGCGGATGCGCGACGGGGCCATCGCGGTGATCCGCGAGGTCGGCGTCGCCGCTGGCGGCTGCAACATCCAGTTCGCGGTCAACCCCGACACCGGCGAACAGCTGGTGATCGAGATGAACCCCCGGGTATCCCGCTCGTCCGCGCTGGCGTCCAAAGCCACCGGGTTCCCGATCGCGCGGATCGGCACCAAGGTGGCCGTGGGCTACACCCTCGACGAGCTGCCGAACGACATCACCCGGACCACACCCGCCTCGTTCGAGCCGGTGCTCGACTACGTCGTCGTCAAGATCCCGCGGTTCGCCTTCGAAAAGTTCCCCACCGCGGATCCCCGGCTGACGACCCAGATGAAGGCGGTGGGGGAGGTCATGGCCATCGGGCGTACCTTCAAGGAAGCGTTCCAGAAGGGCCTTCGCGGGCTCGAGATCGATCGCGCCGGTTGGGTGGTGGGCCCGACCCTCGCGGACGATCGCCTGGCCGACGGCTCGCGCGAGACACTGCTGGCCGGGCTTCGCACTCCCACACCGGAGCGCGTGTTCCAGCTGAAGCACGCGCTCGCGGCGGGCCTTGATATCGCGACGATCGCAGCCGCGAGCGGGATCGATCCGTGGTTCCTCGGGCAGCTCGCGGAGCTGGTGGACGCGGAGCGGGAGTGGATGGCCGGATGGCCCTCCGCCCAGGCAGAGGAGCAGCGCCAGCTGCTCCGACGCATGAAGCGCATGGGCTTCTCCGACCGGCAGCTGGGCGACCTAATCGGAATTCCCGAGGCGGAGATCCGGCGCCGACGTCACGCGCTCGGCATCCGGCCGGCCTACAAGACTGTGGACACCTGCGCCGG
>DATAFP010000247.1:0-14241 GCA_036257415.1 Gemmatimonadales bacterium | reverse complement strand
AGTCGGCCGCGCCAGCCTCCAGAGCCTCGAGTGTGGCCTCGGCGCCTTCCTTTGTATGCGCCGAGAGCATGATCACGCGGAGCGCGGGATCGCGGGCGAGGAGCGCCTTCAGCACTACCAGGCCGTTCATCCCCGGCATGTCGAGATCGAGCGTGACTACGTCGGGCCGCACCGCCGGGATCCGCGCGAGCGCTTCGGCGCCGTTGGCCGCCTCGCCCACCACCTGGAGTCCCGGGTCGTTCACCAGCACGCGGGTGGTGGCCCGCCGGGCGAACGCCGAGTCGTCGACCACGAACACGCGGGTCATGCGGCCTCCCGCTTCCGGTAGACCATCGCCCCGTCGAGCCAGACCGGCGTGAACTCGTCGGTCCGGTCGATCAGCGATTCCGAGTGACCCAGCAGGAGGTAGCCGCCCGGCGGAAGCGTACGGGCGAGCACCCGCACCGCGCGGTCGAAGCCGGCGTCGTCGAAGTAGATGAGCAGATTCCGACAGAAGACGACGTCGTAGGGTGGGCGCCCGAGCGATGCGGCGGTGGCGAGGTTGGCCTCGAAGAACCGCACCCCCCGCCGGAAGCAATCCCGCAGCAGCCAGCGGCCGTCCCGCTCATCGAAGCAACGCCGGAGCGCGTCGTCGCTGCAGGCCCGGAGCGCTGCGCCTTCGTACGCGGCTTCGCGGGCCCGGGCGAGCCGGTCGGGGTTGAGGTCGCAAGCATCGATCTCCCACCTGACGCCGCGAAGCTCGAGCCCCGCGTCATGCAATGCGACCGCCAGGGTGTACGGCTCCTCGCCCGAGGAACAGCCAACCGACAGGGCGCGAAGCGGCCGTTCCTTGAGCAGCGGCATCAGCGGCGGGACCACGTGCCGCACGACGATGTCGAAGTGATGCGGTTCGCGGAAGAAGTAGGTCTCGTTGTTGGTGAGATGACGGACGAGCTGCTCCAGCTCACCGTCGCGCTGCGGATGGGTCCGGAGGTAGTGGTAGTAATCGAGCAGGGACCCCAGCCGGAGGGCGGAGAGCCGTGGTCGGATCCGCGACGCGAGGATGTCGCGCCGCACGCCCGAGAATGAGAGTCCGAAGTGTTCCTGGACGAGATCGGAGAGGAGCTTGCACTCCGCCTCGTCGG
Organism: Gemmatimonadales bacterium; assembly: GCA_036257415.1. GTDB lineage: Bacteria > Gemmatimonadota > Gemmatimonadetes > Gemmatimonadales > GWC2-71-9 > DASQPE01. The sequence goes on along the minus strand of DATAFP010000247.1, from coordinate 13,117 downwards.
CGGCGGTCATGCCGCCGCGGGCCGGGCGCGCTCGGCCAGCAGCGCGAGAGCCTGGCGGGCGGTCCGCGCCACGACCGGCTCGACGTCGCGGGTCAGGGTGAGGAGCGTGGTCCTGCCCTCGGCCAGACCCAGTCGCCCGAGGCCTTGAGCCGCCTGGTTGCGCAAGGTCCAGTCGTCGTCGCTCGCCATCAGGAGCAGGGTCTGGAGATCGTCCGGACCAGCCGCCCGGGCGAGGCCGAGCGCAGCAACATGTCGTAGCTCCCGCTCGGGTGCATCGAGGCAGGCCCGCAGGAAGCCGGTGACCCCCGGCTGTCCGATGGTCGCGAGCGCGCGAACGATCTCGATCCGTTCGTGAAGCGGTGCGGAGATGAACAGCGATTGGAGCTTGGGTGCGGCGGCCGCGGCTCGGAGCCGGCCCAGCGCGCGGATCACCCGGAAGCGAAGCGAGTCCGCCGCCGACAGGAGCCCGATCAGCGCGCTCGCCGTCTTGTCGCCTTCGCGATCCACCAGCAGATCGAGCGCCTCGATCTGTACTCGCTCCTCCCGGTCGGCGAGTGCCCGAAACAGGACCATCCCGGTCCGCGACCCGGGCAAAGCCGCCGCGGCGCGCAGCGCGGCCAGCCGGACGTCGGTCGCCTGCGCGCGGGACAGCGCCAGCACCTCCGGTTCAAACGCCTGCGCCTGGGCAAGGCGCACCGTCTCAAGGGCGGCAATCGCGACCGCGTCTCCAGCCCGGGGATCGAGGCAGCTGCCCAGCCCGGCCAGCGCGTCGGGCGGGAATCGGCCCAGCGCAGCCGCGGCTTCGTCCCGCTCCTCGCCTTCGCTGGTTCTAAGCCGCTCGATCAGCACGCCGGCCGCCCGGGCATCGCCCAATGCACCGATCGCGCGGCACGCCGCGGCCCGAACCTCGGCATCAGGATCGTCCAGCCGGGCCAGGAGGCTCGGAAGCGCGGCCGGCCCGAAGGCTCCAGCCAGGAGCAGTCCGCGGCGGACCAGAGCGTCTGCGTGGCCCAGGAGCTCCGCCACCTGCTCGCCGGTGACGGTAGCCCGGGACCGCCAGAGCGGCTCGGCCCAATGCGTGCCCGGCGCGATGCGCCGGAGCACCGGCACGTAGAGCTCTGAGAGCTCCGCTACGAGTGCGATCCCCGCCGCGGCCTGCGCCGGTGCCTCGGACGGCACCTCGGAAGCGGATTCACCCGCGAGCGCGGTGGCGAGGAACCCGGTGAGGTCGGCCCGGCCCGCGGGGTCGAGTGCGTGGCCGAACGCGCGTCCGAGAGCGGCGGCATCGGGATGCAGCTCGAGCACCACGCCGCTGGCCTCGAGCACCGCGTCGCGGAGCGGGCGCTGGCGCACCCGGACCAGGAGATCCAGCAGCGGTCCCAGCGACTCGGGCGCGGTGATGCGTTGCAGCGCTCGCACCGCCGGCTCCGCCACGAGCGTGTCGGGTACGAGCGCCAGCAGCGGCCCGGTGGCGCGCGGGTCACCGATCTCGCCCAGCGCATTCACCGCCGCGAGCTGCAGCCACACACTCCGGTCGAGCAGGTCGAGCAGCGCCGGCACGGCATCGACCGCGCGCATCCGACCCAGCGCCTCCACGGCGGCCTGGGCGACGTTTGCGTCGGGATGTTCGAGCAGGGGCAGGATCCGGCCGGTGGAGACCGGGTCGCCGATCCGGGCCAGCACCTGCAGCGCGAACATCACGACAGCCGAGTCCCCGGACCCCAAGAGCTTCATCAGGTGGGGAACGGCGTATGGGCCCTGGCGCTCCAAGGCGGAGAGCGCACCGTTCCGCCGGGCGGCATTGACGCCGTCGGCTACGAGCGCACCGAGCACCTCAGGCTCCACGTAGCGGGCGGCGAGGCGAACCGCGCGCTCGCGGACCGTTGGGGCGTCGTCCTCCAGCGCTGCGAGGATAGCCGACTCGCGGTCGGGGCCGGTCGCGGCGTCGAGCGCGGCCAGCCGTTGCGTGGCGCTTGGCATCATCGCGGGTTCCTCACGCCGCCGGCAGTTGGAACGTGCCAACCCGCTGGCGGAGCAGCTCGGATTCGCCGGCGAGGGTCTTGGCCGCGGCGCTCATCTGCTCGACCGCCGCCAGGTTTTGCCGCGACACCAGGGCAACGGACTCGACCGCCTTCACCACCATTTCCCCGCCGCGTTTCTGCTCCGAGACCGCCTCGGACATCTGGTGGGTGAGCTGGTTCATCTTCTCCGCGGCACGGGTGATCTCCTTGGCGCCCGACGCGTTCTCCCGCACCGCGGCAGCAATCTGCCGCGACAACGCCGACATGCTCCCCGCCATGCGGAGCACGTCCTTGGCGCCGGCCGCATGCTCCTCGGTGGCCCGCGCCATCTCGGCGACGAGCTTGGAGTTCTGCTCGATCGCTTCCACGATGGCGGCCAGGACCGTGCCCATCAGCTCCACGGATGCCCGGGTTTCCGCCTGCACCGCGTCGATGACTCCGCCGATCTCCTGAGTCGCCTGCACCGAGCGCTCGGCCAGCCGGCGCACTTCGTCCGCCACCACCGCGAAGCCGCGGCCGGCCTCGCCGGCCCGGGCCGCTTCGATGGCGGCATTGAGCGAGAGCAGGTTGGTCTGGTCGGCAATGCCCTCGATCGTCTTCACGATCTTCCCAATCTCCTCCGACTGCCGTCCAATCCCGTGAATCGAGGTCCGGAGGCGGTCGCCCCGCTCGCGCACGTTCACCACCGAGCCCTTGGACGCCTCGTCCACCTGGTGCACCCGTGACGCGATCGCCGCGACGCTGTCGATCATCGCGGTCAGCCGGTTCATCGCCTCTTCCACCGATTGGAGCAGCGCCTCGCCGTGCTGCGACGTCTGGACCAGCGTGGTGGTCATTTGCTGGATCGACGACGACGTCTCGTCCACGTTGGCCGCGAGCGCTTCCGCGTTCCGGGCCAGTTGCTGCATCTGTGCAGCCATCTCCACCATGGTGGCGGACGTTTGCTCGGTAGAGCTGGTCTGCGCTTCCGCGCCCTTCGCCATCTGCTCCGACGACGCCGAGATCTCCTCGGCCGACGTCGCGACGGTGCGGGAGGACGAGGAGATGTGGCCCACGATGACCCGTAGGTTCTTCACCATTTGGCGCATCGAGTGCTCCAGCCAGCCGATCTCGTCCCGCGACTGGCTGCGGATGTCGGTAGTGAGATTCCCCTTCGACACCTCTTCGGCGAGGAGCCCGAGCTTCTCCAGCGGATCCGCGATCAGCCGCGCCAGGAAGAGGGCAAGCCCGAACCCGATGGCCACCGTGATGGCCGTGGTCGTCAGCACGAGCGAGCGCGATCCGTCCAGCAGACCGGCGCTTCCTTCCGATCCGCTCATCCGGTCCAGTTGGCGGATCGCAAGCCAGCCCTGCAGCCCGGTAAGAAACAGGACCGCGCCGAACCCGGTGAGAATCTTTCGCCGGATGGTCCAGTCCTTGATCTTCTGAATGATCGTCTGGGTCATGGCCTGCTCACGCGTGAGGGACGGGACCCGGCTGGAGCATCCGCTCCAAATCGAGAAGGATGATCAGCCGTTGGTCGAGCTGGGCGACGCCGGTCAGATAGTCGGCGGCCGCCGCGCGCGCGTCGTCCGGGGGCGGCACGACGCGGTCCGACGGCACCTTGAGCACCTGCGCCACGGCGTCGACCAGGAGACCGATCACGCGGCCGTGCACTTCCGCCACGACGACGCGGGCCTTGGGCCCGGGCACGAGCGGCGGATGGCCGACCCGGGTGCGCAGCTCGAGCACGGGAAGAATCCGGCCGCGGAGGTTCATCACGCCGCGGATATGCTCGGGCGCGTGCGGCACTCGGGTGATATCAGTCACCCGGCTGACCTCGCGCACGCTCGACACCGCGACGCCATACTCCTCGCGGTCGAGCTGGAACGCGATGAGATGCAGGAGCGGGGCGGCGGGCTGGTCCGGCGCGGCCGTTGCCTGCGCGCTGAGCTCGTCCGCGAAGGCGAGGGGTCCCTGCCCGGCGGGGGTACGGAGTGGGAGACTCATTACGCGGCCTCGCGGGCGACGACGCCCGCTGCGTCCAGGATGCAGGCAACCCGTCCGTCGCCGAGGATCGTGGTACCGGACACGAGGTGGGGACGGCCCAGTGCAGGGTCCAAGCCCTTCACCACGACGTCCTGATGTCCAATCAGGCGGTCCACCAACAGGGCTCGGTGGCGAGGGCCCGCGACGAGCACGACGCAGTAGTTTCGCTCGGCGGACCGGGTGGCCGTACCGAGCAGCGCGCCGCCATCGGCGACGCCCAGCGCGGACCCCCGCCACAGCAACACACCTCGTCCGCCGACCTCATGGACGGTGGCCGGCTCCACCCGGGACGTCTCAGCGACGTGACTCAGCGGCACGGCGAACCGCTCGCGGTCCACTTCGACGATGAGCGAGCGGACGATTGCGAGCGTGAGAGGGAGTGAGAGGATGAAGGCGGTGCCCTCGCCCGGTGCGCTGCGAACCTCGATCGAGCCGCCGAGCGCATGGATCGCCACGGCCGCGGCATCCAGCCCAACGCCCCGCCCTGCGAGCTCGGTGACCTGGTCCGCCGTGGAGACCCCCTGCGCGAAAATCAGCTGGTGGATGTCCTCGGGCGCATCGGATCGGATTTCGAGACCCAGCGCGCGCGCTCGGTCGGCGATTCTCCCACTATCGAGACCGCGGCCGTCGTCCGACACCACGACGACGGCGCGATCCGCTACCGTTGCGGCCCGGAGCGTAAGCGTGGCCTCGGGCGGCTTGCCCAGCCGCCGCCGCTCGGCCTCCGGCTCCACTCCGTGCACGACCGCATTGGTGAGCAAGTGCACCAGCGGCTCTCCCAGGCGGTCGAGAATGGTCTTGTCCAGCATCGTATCGCCGCCTTCGGTGATCAGCCGGACCAGCTTCCGCTCGTCCCGGGCGACATCCCGCACCATCCGGGCGTAGCGCGCGAAGACGGAGGAGATCGGCAGAAGGCGGGTGTGCATCAACGCCCCTTCGAGGCGTTTCATCGTGGCGCCGAGCGCACCAACCGCGCGGTCCAGCTCGGCGAGCTCGTCGCAATGACCGAGGATCGCCCGCAGCCGGCGGTGCACGTTGGGCAGTCCCGACTGCTCGATCATTGCTTCGCCGAAGATCTCGAGCAGCGTGTCGAGCTGGCGGAAGTCGACCCGGATCGTGCCGCCGGCGTCGATGCCGCTTCTCCGATCCGCGCGCCGACGCTCCAGTCGAAGCGGCGGCGGCTTCTCGGCGGGCTCGGACGCTCCGGCCTGCAGGGCGGCTCGGACCCGCGCGACGAACACTTCCGCGGCGGTGGCGTCGTCCGTCTCGCGCGCCGCTCGAATCAGGTCGGTGAGCAACCCACTGCCCTCCACCAGTAGCGCAGCGGAGTCGGGGGTGCGGGCCGACGGGTCGGCGATCAAGCGCGCGCAGAGATCCTCCAGCGCATGCGCCACCGCCTGCATGGGCCGGAGGCCCATCATCGCGGAGTTGCCCTTCAGCGTGTGAAGCTGGCCCTTGAGTGCGGTCAGCTCCTCGGCCTCGCGATCGCCATCACGCCATTGCCGCTCGACCCGGAGCAACGCTTCGGTGACGCCCTCGGCAACCGGGAGGCACTCCGCGATGTACTCGTGGATCAGCTCGGCGAAGGCGTTGTCGCGGTCCATCGTCAGGCTGCGGGTCGTTCCCGCTGAATCCGCGCGACCAGTCGCTCGAGATCGGCAGGCACGAACGGCTTGCGCAGGTACTCGGCCGCCCCGGCGTCGCGGCCCCGAGCCTCGTCGTCCGCGGTGCTCTCGGTGGTCACGAGCACGATCGGGATCTCCGGGTGCAGCCCCTCGGCACGTCGGCGCTCGAGGAATTCGAGTCCGTTCATCTCGGGCATGTTGAGATCGAGGAGCACGAGCGAGATCTCGGGATGGGCCGCGAGCAGGCCATAGCCTTCCCGGCCGTTCATCGCGTGCAGCAGGGTGCTGCCGGCGAGGGCTCCGCGGGAAAACACCAGTCGGTACATCTGGTGGGTGAGCGGCGAGTCGTCGACCAGCAGAAACGTGCCGGGCCGCGCAGTCGTCATCGAACTGCCTCCAAACCGGTCGCGCGGCTCGTGCGGCGTGCGGTCGATTGCGCGCCACGCGGGGGCCGCGGGCATCACCAAACCACGAGCAGTCGCGAAACTTGTTGCCGAGGGGCGACTTAGGTAGGGGGCAAATCACATACCAAGGGGGGACGAACGCGCTAAGCGATTGCGCAGCTTTCGTCTTGAATGCTCAGCGCGGTGCGGGCGACAGGCTGCTCCATGCAACTTGCGCCAATCGGTCATTCGATGTGGACCGGCACCGGGTGCGCCGCGCCGCCTCGTGGATCTCGCGCTGCGGCATCGATCGAATCCTCGTCCCACATCACCAGGGTGGCGGCCCAGCGGCTGGTCACAAAGGTCTCCAGGTCCCGCCGCGACAGGGTCCGCTCCTTCACTGGAAGGTTGTCGAGATCGGCTCGGTAGGGATGGGTGTGCCAGGTACCCACGACACCGGGGATACTGTCGCAGCTCCCCGCGACCGCTAAGGGCAGTTGCTGCATGTGCCGGGCGGGAACCCACCGCTCCACGTATACCGTGTCGCGCTCAACCCGACCCACGAGGCAACCCAAGTACTCGCGCTGGGTAGGCCGCACGGTTCCAAGCATTTTCTCCATCGTGTTGAGATCGGCGAGCTGATCCCAGTTCCGGTTGAACGTACGGAACACCGCGGTCATCGAGTCGCGCGCCGCCCGGGGCAGGACGACGACGGGCTCGGGAGGTGGCCGCCAGGCGAGCGCCAGGCCTGCGAGTACGATCACGCTCAGCGTGATGCTTGTGCGTCGCGTCATGTCCCAAGATACTGTACGGACCCTGACCCGGTTCCGGACCCATGCGACGCAGCACGGTGGTCACCCTCCTCGCGCTCGCGGCTTTCGCGGCGATGCTGCTGTACACCACACTTGCCTCTCAGCGGGTCGAATGCCGCGTACTGGTTGAATACGAGGGCCGGCGGAACGGGGCGGTTGCGTCCGGAGCCACGGCCGCAGATGCGGAGCGCGAAGCCCGCACCGCCGCCTGCGGCCCGATGGCCCAGGGCATGAACGCCTCCATTGCCTGCAGCAACACGCCGCCGCTCGAGAAGGAATGCCGCACCCTGTGATGGTGCCGCGGCTCCAGCTCCCTCATCCGCTCGTTCTCCTCGTTGCCTGCCTCGGCGTAGCCGCGGTGGCGAGCTGGGTCGTGCCCGCCGGCGCGTATGAGCGGCGGGAAGATCCGGCGCTCGAGCGCACGGTGGTCGTGCCCGGAACCTTCCACCCGGTGGAACCGGCGCCCCTGAGCCCTTTCCAGGCGGTCCTCGCGCTTCCGAAGGGGCTGACCGACGCCGCATCGGTGGTCTTTCTCGTGTTTCTGGTGGGCGGAGCATTCGCGGTGGTCGAGCAGACCGGCGCGCTGAGTGCGGCGGTGGGATGGCTGGTGGCGCGTCTCGCGAATCGGGAAACCCTGGTAATCCCCACTGCGAGCCTCGCCTTTGCGGCGGGTGGCGCGGGACTCAACATGCAGGAGGAGATCATCGCCTTCGTGCCGGTGCTCCTGCTGCTGGTCCGTCAACTTGGCTTCGATCCACTCACCGCCGCGGCGATGAGCTTCGGTGCCGCCGCGGTCGGAGCGGCCTTCAGCCCCATCAACCCGTTTCAGGTGCTCATCGCCCAGCAGCTCGCCGAACTGCCCCCCGGGTCGGGATCGGGCTTCCGATCCATAGTATTCGCTATCGCGCTCTCGATCTGGGTGGCGGGAACCGTGCGGCACGCCAGGCGCAGCCGGGAAGCGGCATTGCCTCATCAGACCGCGTCGGCCGCAATTGGATCTGCTGCTCGCGAGCCGGCGGCGAAGGCGCGGCGACAGGGCTTGGTACTGATGCTGGTCGGCGTGGCGTTCGCGGTGGTCGTCTACGGGCTGGTAGCACTGCACTGGGGGTTCGACGAGCTCTCGGCGGTGTTCTTCGTGATGGGCGTGGCTGCCGGAATGGCAGCGGGTTTCGGCTGGTCGGGGACCGCCGAGGCATTCGTCTCCGGGTTCCGAGCGATGGCCGGCGCTGCGGTCCTGATCGGGTTTGCCCGGGCGGTCTACGTCGCGCTCGACCGGGGCCGCATCCTCGACACGCTGGTGCACGGGCTGTTCACACCGCTCGAGCACCTGCCGCTCACCGTGTCCGCCTTGGGCATGATGGCCGCTCACACCGTGATCCACGTGCCGGTGCCGAGCGTGAGCGGTCACGCCGTGCTCACCATCCCGATCCTGGTTCCCTTGTCGGACCTCCTCCATCTGTCACGTCAAGTGACGGTGCTCGCCTATCAATACGGCGCCGGCCTGTGCGAATTCCTCACGCCGACCAACGGCGCGATGATGGCCATCCTCGCAGCCGCCGGGGTACGGTTCGACCGGTGGCTTCGGTTCGCCCTTCCCCTCTGGGCCCTCCTGTTCGGCCTCGGTGCAATCGCCATCATTGCAGGCATCTCTATAGGGATCTGACACGACCGGCCGGCCCCTGCCGGCTCTGGGTCGTCTGCGGTGGCCGCCGACCGAACCAGCGGCATCGAGTATGCGTTCTATAGCAAGGAGGTCGGGTTGACTAGGCACACTGGCCACCTGCAGGAATGGCACTAGTGTTGCGTTACTGGTTCCTGGACCACCGGAAGGCGGGCTGGTTCAATGGGAGACGCGCAGATTCGCGAAATGGAACAAGACGGCGATTTCGCCCTCTGGTTTTCGGAGCTGCTGGCCGACGCCGAGGAGGCGGAGCAGGGCGATCGTGCGGCTGAAGATCGCTATCTGGTGCTGAGCAACGACATCGGCGACTGGATCGGCGGCCTCCATTTCACCCTTCGGGGCGGTGTGGCGCATCTCGAAGATCTGGCGGTACTTCCAAGCGAGCGGCATCAAGGTCATGCGCACCGGCTCCTGGCCGCCTTCGAGCGGCACGCCCTCGAAGCCGACGCCCACCTGGCCGAATTCTGGACCGACGACCTCGAGGCTGAGGGCCTTCTGGGTGCGCTAGGTTGGCGGGTGCTGTTGCGGCGTGAGGGCTACATCGGGCACCGCACCTGGGTGATGATGGAAAAAGCCCTGCGGCCGGATCCCGACACCGCCTGACCTCCTCCGGCGACGATTAGCTTTCAAGGGACCAGCCGCAGTATGTTTGCAGGTTGGTCTCTTGTGTCTTTTGTCGCTTCAACATGCACCGGATCTCATGAGCCTGACCGACTCCGCACGGGTGCTGCTTTCCAAGTTCGAGGTGCTCCGGGATCTCGAGACCAGAGTCCGGGAGCTGATGGACGCGCACGAGCAGAAGCGGGAGCTGTGGTATCCCTCGGATCTGATCAATCCCCCTGAAGGGACCTGCCCTGATACCTGGTACGGTGAGCTTCGCAAGCGTGCGGCGGGAATCCCCGACGCCGCCCGGGCAGCGTTGGCGCTGAACACGCTTACTGAAGAGGGGCTACCCCACTTCCATCGGCTGCTCGCGGTGTTTCTCAAGGATGACAGCTACTGGCGGATCTGGAACAACCTCTGGACCGCCGAGGAAGACCGGCACGGGGTCGTGTTGCACGACTACACCCGGGAGACCCGGATCCTCGACCAGCGCCGGTTTGAGGAGATGCAGTTCGAGTACCTCCGCGCCGGCTTTCATCCCGACTGGGACAAAGACCCGTACCGGGTCTTCGTTTACACTACCCTCCAGGAGCGGGCTACCCAGTTCTCCCACGCCGAGACCGGCAAGGTCGCCGGTGAGTACGAGCCGGCGATTGCCGAGGTACTCGCGAACGTGGCCCGGGACGAGGCCCGGCACTACACGTTCTACCGGACGGTGTTCAGCGAGATCCTGGAGCGCGACCCCGATCAGGCCCTGCACTCCGCCTCGCTCATCATGCCCGGCATTCAGATGCCGGGCGCGAGCATGCCCGGGTTCAAGGAGATGGCCGACGTCGTCCGCCGGGCCAATATCTACGGCCCGCGGGATTATCTCAGGATCGTCCAGGAGCAGATCCGCTACTGGCGGATCGAGAGCCTGACCGGCTTGAGCGAGCTTGGGCGCGTAGCTCAGGAGAAGATTCTGGCAATCCCGGACCGGCTGCGCCGCGTGGCCGAGCTGATCGAGACCCGGAGTCGGGCCAAGACGTTCAGCTTCGACGTCGTGTTCAACCGCAAATTCGCCATGGAATGACCCGCCGCGCAGCGCAGAGGGTGCTGCTCGCCGCGGCGCTCTGGGGCTGCGGCAACAGCGCGTCGGATGCCGGTACGGACCGCGGGCGCGGGCTCGAAACCGTGCCCCCGGAGCTACGCGACGCTGCCTATCTCGGCCGCGAGATCTTCGATCTGATCGATCGCGCCGCCGACTACAAAGGATCCCACCGCGGCAAGCCTCCTCGTTCACTCAAGCAAATGGGCATCGACAGCCTGGCCGGGCCTGTCGTGCGACGGATCACTACGGTAAGCGACTCCTCGGTGGTGACCGTGGCCTACCGGCAGCCGCGGGGCCGCACCGTCGCGTCCTGCGAAGCCAACCCGCGGATTCTGGAGGAGGCGGCGCTCAACGAGGGACGCTTCACATTGGTGTGTACTACCCCGTCGGGCGCCATCACGAAACACGAGGTGCCCGGGAAGTGATCGCCGCGGTGGTGGTGGACGTCATTCGATGGCTGGTGGTAGCGGCGCTCGCGTACGCGGCGGTCGTGGCAGTCACCCACTGGGCGATACGGTCCCGCAGGCTGACGCCGTTCGGCCCCTGGCCGCGTACCGTCCGCCGGCTGAGCGATCCGGTGCTGCAGCCGATCGAGCGCCGGCTGCTGCGGGCTGGCGGGATGCCGCAGAGCGCGCCCTACTGGCTGCTCGCCCTGGTCGTCATCGGCGGGCTCCTGCTGGTGTCCCTGACCAAATGGACCATCGGCTTCGTCTATTCGCTCGGCGCGTTGGCCGGAGCGGGCCCGCAGGTCTGGCTTATCACCCTGCTCTCCTGGACCTTCACCATCCTGCGGTTTGCGCTCCTGGTGCGGGTGATAGCCTCGTGGTTCGGGGTCTCGCCCTACACCAAGTGGATGCGACCGATAGTGGCGCTCACCGAGTGGATCCTCGAGCCGCTACGGCGGGTGCTGCCGCCCCTTGGTCCGCTCGATCTGAGCCCTCTCGTCGCGTATTTCATCCTGTGGATCGCAGAGCGGATCGTCATCGGTGCGTTCATCTGATCCTGGCGGTCCTGTGATCACCGCGACGGGTGACGGCGTTCGAATCCAGGTACGGGTGCAGCCGCGGGCGGGACGGAGCGAGATCGTGGGCGACCACGGCGGCGCGCTGAAGGTGCGGATCGGTGCCGCCCCGGTGGATGGCGCCGCCAACGAGGCGCTGATCCGGCTTCTGGCAGACCGGCTCGACGTGCCCCGATCCGCGGTGGCGATCACTGCCGGCGAGGCGGCGCGCACCAAGGTGGTGCTGGTGTCGGGAGTGGCCCTGGAAACCGCCGCCGCCCGGCTGGGCCTCTTGAACTTTGGGCCGCCACGCCCATAAGTTGCAGACGCAGGGAACAACCGATTCGTGGTGATTTGCGGCAGCTTGCGGCCACGTTAAACAACCAGCTAAACGCCTCCCCCGGGACGTTTGGCTCCCGGGGCGTTTCGTTTTTCAGGAGTGCGTGTGACCCATCTTCCCTCGTCCGCGTCGCGCGACGCACGTCTGGCCCGCCTGGTCCCGCTCCTGGAGGAGCGGATCCTGGTACTGGACGGGGCGATGGGCACGATGATCCAGCGATACCGGCTGGACGAGGCCGGGTTTCGGGGTGAGCGCTTCCGGGATTGGCCCCACGAGGTCAAGGGCGACAGCGATCTCCTGGTCCTGAGCCGGCCGGAGATCGTGAGCGAGATCCACCGGGCGTACCTCGACGCCGGCGCCGACATCATCGAGACCAACACGTTCACCGCCACGGCCGTCGCGCAGGCGGATTACGGGACCCAAGGCCTCGCGCTCGAGATCAACGCCGCGGGAGCGCGGATCGCCCGGACGGCCGCCGACGAGTTCGAGGCCCGAGACGGCAGGCCGCGGTACGTGGCCGGCGCGCTCGGTCCCACCAATCGGACGGCGTCGATCTCTCCGGACGTAAACGATCCCGGCTTTCGTGCGATCACCTTCGACGAGCTGGCGCAGGCGTACGCCGAGCAGGCGCGCGGGCTGCTCGAGGGAGGCGCGGACCTGCTCCTGGTGGAGACCATCTTCGACACCCTCAACGCCAAGGCCGCCATCTTCGCGATCGAGACGGTCTTCGAGGAGCGGGGCGACCGGGTGCCGGTGATGATCTCCGGCACGATCACCGACGCGAGCGGCCGGACGCTGTCGGGACAGACCGCCGAAGCGTTCTGGTACTCGGTGATGCATTCCCGCCCCCTCTCGGTCGGTCTCAACTGCGCCCTGGGCGCGAGGCAGCTTCGCCCCTACGTGCAGGAGCTCTCGCGGGTGGCGCCGGTGTTCATCACCGCGTACCCCAATGCCGGCCTTCCGAACGCGTTCGGCGGCTACGACGAAACCGCCGAGGAGATGGCGAAGGTCATCCGGGAGTTCGCCGACCTGGGGATCGTCAACGCGGTGGGCGGTTGCTGCGGCACCACGCCGGACCACATCCGCGCCATGGCCGAGGCGGTACGAGGATTGCCGCCCCGCCGGCCGCCGAGCCCGCCGGTCCGGCTCCGGCTGTCCGGGCTGGAGCCGCTGGTGATCAGTGCGGAAACGAACTTCGTCAACATCGGCGAGCGCACCAACGTGACCGGCTCACGCAAGTTCGCCAAGCTGATCCTCGAGGCACGGTACGAGGAGGCGCTCGATGTCGCGCGCCAGCAGGTCGAAAGCGGCGCGCAGATGATCGACGTCAACATGGACGAGGGGATGCTCGATTCCGAGCAGGCGATGACGCGGTTCCTCCGGCTCATCGCAGCGGAGCCGGACATCAGCCGGGTGCCGGTGGTCATCGACTCGTCCAAGTGGTCGGTCATCGAGGCGGGACTCAAGTGCGTGCAGGGTAAGGGCGTGGTCAACTCGATCAGCCTGAAGGAGGGAGAGGACGCGTTCATCCGGC
>DATAFP010000193.1:0-4264 GCA_036257415.1 Gemmatimonadales bacterium | reverse complement strand
TCGTGAACCACACCTACACGGCGGCTGGGAACTACACTGTGACCTGGGAGGTCCACGACGAGCAGGGCGCGACTTCCGTTGCCACCACTACGGCGGTGGTTACCGCCCCCTAGCGCCCGGCAAGGTTACTCGCGTAGCATGACCACCCCACGGCAGTCTCCCAGTCCGAGGGGGGTCGCACCGCTCCGCTCGCACCAACCCCGGAAGATCACCTCGTCTCCGTCAGCCAGAAACGTCCGCTCCTCTCCGGTGGGTAGCTTGATCGGGTCCCGGCCGCCGCGGGTGAGCTCCAGCAGGCAGCCGAGTGAATCGGGATCGGGACCGGAGATCGTACCTGTGGCCAGCAAGTCGCCGGGCCGAAGGTTGCAGCCATTGGACGTGTGGTGGGTGACGAGTTGCGCCGGGGTCCAGTACAGGTCGGTGGCGCAGCCGCGGGTGAGCCGGACCGGCGGGATGCCTCGCTCGCGCATCGTCGCTGAGACAAGCGAGACTTCCAGCACGACGTCGACGGCACCGGCCTGGCGGTCCCGAACATCGTCCAGATAGGGAAGCGGGGCGGGATCCTCGGCGGAACGGCCGCGGAGAGGGCTCCGGAACGGCGCCAGAGCCTCCAGCGTCACCACCCACGGCGATACCGAGGTTGCGAAGTTCTTCGCCAGGAACGGCCCCAGCGGCTGATACTCCCACGCCTGCACGTCCCGCGCTGACCAATCGTTTACCAGGCACACCCCGAACATGTGGCTTTCCGCATCCCCGATCGGGATCGGGCGGCCAAGGGCATTGCCCGGGCCCACGAACACGCCCAGCTCCAGCTCGTAGTCGAGCCGCCGACTTGGGCCGAATCGGGGCGGCGCGTTCGGATCCGGTCGGGTCTGTCCGGATGGCCGGCACACCGGCGTGCCGCTCACGACGATCGACGAGGCGCGTCCGTGATAGCCGATCGGCACCCACTTGTAATTCGGCAGCAGCGGGTTGTCGGGCCGGAACAGCGCTCCCACGTTGCTCGCGTGGAAGACCGAGGCGTAGAAATCGGTGTAGTCGCCGATCTCGGCCGGGACAAGCAGCTCGACCTCGCGCATCGGGACCAGGAGGTCGGGTCCCGCGCGCGAATCGGCGGGGCGCCCATCGCGGTCGGCCAAAAGCAGCTGGCTCAGCTCCTTGCGCAACGCCAGTCGCTGGTCCGCCGGCAGCGCCATGAGCGGGTTGAGGGAGTCGGCACCACACGCATCGGCTAGTGCCCCCCGCCCGTTCTCGCTCGCTCCCGCCCGCTCCTGCCGCTCGAACAGTCCACGTTCGAAACAGGCAGCAACGTCGAGCACCTGATCCCCGATCGCGACACCCACCCGCGCGCGATCGCCGCTCCCCGGTCGGCGGAAGCGCCCGAATGGCAGATTCTGAATCGGGAAATCACCGTGCCCGTTTGCGGAGCCAACCCAGCTTCGCCGCGACGGGTCGTGGGTCTCGTCGAGCGGGCGACTCACAGGAGACCGAGCGTTTGCAGATCGCCGATGGGCTCGCGGAACGAGCAGGAGCCGAAGGAGGTCGCCACCTCCCGCCGCGCACGGGCCAGGTCGGCCTCGCTCTGCGATCGGCCCCGCCACTCCAGCGCGGCCTCGGAGAACCGGAACGCTGCCGGAGATGCTTCCGTGAGCAGCGTGACGGCGTCCTCATCACCGAGGCCCCGCGACACGTACGCGGCTGCAAGGAACAGGTTGAGGAAGCCGTACATCGGCGCGCGGGGGCTGTCGGGTGCGTAGGTGAGCGGGTAGGTCGCCGAGATCGGGTGGTGGAGGCCCGCGGTAGCCTTGAACGGCACCCGGGCACGCACCGCGGCGCGGATGAAGCGCACCAGCTCGGGCGGGGCAGGGAAGGCGTCGGCGGTGATACCGCCGGTCCGGACCTTGACGCGCGCCCCGCGCTCGCCGGCGGCCTGGATCAGCGGTTCGAGCTCGGAGTGCACCGGCAGCTCGACATAGGTATCGAGCCACGTCCCCACCAGATCGAGCGCGGCTCCGATGGCACGGGTGGACTCGGCCTTGAGCTCGACCGTATCCACGACGGCCCGGCCGCGATGCACATCATTGAAGCGCCGGATCGCCGCGAGATCGGCCTCGAGTTCGGCGCCGGCCAGGGCGGTCAGCCGCCACGGTTCGCCCGCGCGTGGGAGGCAGGGCTCAGCTGCGCGAGCGAATTCGTCGAGTCGGGCTGCTGGCGCGACGAATCGCCCCAGGGCCCAGCGGAACGGGCCTGCCCTGTGCTCGGCATACTCCGCTATCGCCGGTGCCATGGTAAGAGCCGCTGGGGGGAACAAGCCGGCGTAATCGATGATGCCGTGAAGGAGGGTCTCAAGGACGGGCATGAAAACGAATATACGGACGGGCGGATGGGGCGCCGACCATGCGTCCATCCGCCCATCCGTTCGTCGGTCTATCCGCTATTCTCCGGGCATGCCGTAGTTGCGGAACGGTCCGGTGAGCCCGAACGTGATGAAGAGGTCGTACTGCCGGAGCGCGCTGGTACTGCCAGCGCCGGGGCTCGCGTATTGAGCGGTATAGGTGTAGCCGTCTACGTCGAAGCGCGCCGCCACGAAGCGGCTGAGCCTGACCGTCAGGCCGATCCCCGCCGCCCCGGCCAGGTCGGTGCGCCCGGTGAATTGGGTGGCGGGCGGCGAGGATCCGTTGATATAGTCTCCGCCGCGGTCAACCAGGCCGCCGCCCGCGCTCAGGATCAGCGACACGTTCCCGCTCGACGAAGTGAGTCGGAACGCGGGCCGTAAGCTCGCGGCGACCAGATTGGAGTTGAGGTTCTGCTGCCGGGCGCCGCCGATGAACGTCTGCACCGAGCTGGTGTTGTAGTCCACCACGCCTTCCAAACCGAAGGAGTTGCCGAACCAGAGCCCGAGCCGCGCGCCGATATTGAACTTCGTTGTCGCCTTGTCTTCCCGGAGCAGGCCGCTCCCGGGATCGGTGGACTCGAGCAGATTCTTGATCGGCACGTAGACACCGATGCGGGGCGTGAAGTAGACGGTCTGGGCCGGAAGGGAGCCGGCGACGGTGGCGAGCAGGGCCGACAGGACCAGCGCTCTCTGCATGGATCGCTCCCCCGGAGGTGTGGCGTGCGCGCGTCGCCCGCAGCGTCGCGACGGTTAGGAAAGTGCTTGATGGTTCTGGACTTGAACTCTGAACGAATCCGGCGCCAGGGCCGGATCAGGTGCAAAGTTATGCAAGCGATAGGCCGCGGCAAGCTCGCCGTGCTGGCCATCTTGGTCGCCTTCCATGGTTGCAGTGGGGGGACGCCGGTTGCCTCGGCGCCGCCGCCGCCGCCGGCGCCCGCCGCGAGTCTTCCGCCGACGCCCGCGTCACCCGGACAGCTCCGCGACTGGCTCTCCGTCATCGCGGCCGATTCCCTCGAGGGGCGGGCCACCGGCACTGACGGAGGCGCGCGGGCCGCGCGCCTCATCGCCGAAGCCATGCGGGAGATGGAGCTGCACCCCGCGGGCGATAGCGGCTACTACCAGCGGGTGCCGATGTTTCGCACTAGCCGCGGCCTCGCCCTCGCCGACTCGATCCCGGGCGCGGAATTCAACGATGTGAACGTGGTCGGCATCCTGCCCGGGGCCGACTCGGCGCTCCGGCACGAAGCCGTCATCGTCGGTGCGCACTACGATCATCTGGGGATTGGCAAGCCGGTGGCCGGCGACTCGATCTACAACGGGGCCGACGATAACGGCTCCGGCGTCATCGCGACGCTCGCGATCGCCCGGGCGCTCGCTTCCGGTCCTCCGCCCAAGCGCACGATCGTCTTCCTGCTCACCACCGGCGAGGAGGTTGGGTTGCTAGGCACCCGGTGGTACGTCGCGCATCCGGTCGTTCCCCTCGCGCGGACCGTGGCCGATCTGCAGATCGAGATGATCGGCCGGCCCGATCCGCTGGTGGGCGGCATCGGCGTGGGATGGCTCACCGGCTACGAGCGCTCCACCATGGGCGACATCATCAAGCGGGCGAATCTGCCGATCGCACCCGACCCTCGGCCGGCGGAACGCTTCTTCGAACGGAGCGACAACATTGCCCTGGCGCGGGTGGGGATTCCCGCGCACACGCTCGCCTCGTACGGCATGCACCCGGACTACCACACCCCCGCGGACGACGTGAGCAAGATCGAGTTCCGCCACATGGCGCGGGTGGTGGACGCCGGCGCCCGGCTGGTGCGCCTCCTGGCCAACGGACCAAAGCCGGAGTGGCATGCGGGGGGGAGGCCGTAGGAA
>DATAFP010000179.1:0-9048 GCA_036257415.1 Gemmatimonadales bacterium | reverse complement strand
GATGGTCCCAGCGAACGCTGGTTGCGCCCCCTCCACCGCTCTGCTCCTGGCGACTCACCTCGGCCGACCCCCCGAGGAACCGGTCGAGCACGTTATACTGGGCGGACGCCCCGAACTGGACATAGCGCCCCGAGAACCAGTCCACCCGGGCGGTCACATCGAGATAGTCGTTGGTGGCCCAGTAGTAGCCGATGTTGGTGATCTGCCGCTGATAGCTGCTGGAAAATCGGACGATGTCGGCGATACCGAACTGGGGTATTAAGACGCCCGAGCGGCGGCCCGGGCGGATGTCCTGATAGATGAATGGCAGCCAGAGGATCGGAACGTCCCGAATGTACAGCACGATGGGCCGCGCCACGAAGGAATTCTCAGAAATCCACTTCACCTTCTTGGCAGAGAAGTGGTAGTGCGCGGTTGGCAGGTCGCAGCTCGTGATCTCGCTGGACGAGGCGTAAATGCGGCGCGCGCTGGAATCCGCTGCCACGTTGCCGCGGAGAAACCAGACCGTGCTGCCGGCGGAGAAATTGGTCAGCGCATCCTGGATTACCCCCCGCCGGGTGCAGGTGTTATAGGCAATCGCGCCGCCGACCAGGATCTGGCCCTTGTCGAACAGGTGCGGCTTCCCTGCGGCCTCCAGCACGCAGCTCGCCTCCTGGTACGTCACGCTGTCGGCTTCCAGCGTCACGCCTTGCTGCTCCGTCAGCGCCTGGCCCTCGAGCCGGATCCGCCGCTCCGTGGCAAAGAACGTCGCCGTGTCGGCCCGGTAGCGCGTGGCCTTGTATCCGGGGCGACGTAACAGTTCAGTGAGGGTCGAATCCGGCTCGCCGAACTTGCGAGTCGGCCCCGTCGGCAAGCCGAGCAGCCGCGCGGTCGCGGAGTCGAGCGGCTGGCCCGGTCCGATCTGCCCGATGCTCGGCCCTTGTCCCGGGCGGAGCCCGCCGAACAGCCCGCCGCCCCCTCCCTGGCCGGGGATCTGCGCGCTGGCGTCCACCGGTAGGAGCATGAGAAGTGCGACCATTGCCGCGGCCGCCGCCCGGCGGCGGCGGCGGTCGATGAGCACCGCTCCCAGGAACCCGACCTCGTACAGCAGGATCAGCGGGATCGTGAGCATGGTCATCGACAGCAGGTCGGCGCCGGGCGACAGGAGCGCGCCGGCCATGCAGGCCAGCACGACGGCAAACCGCCGGAACCGGTGCAGACGCTCGGGCGTTGCGACACCCACCCAGGCGAGCAGCAGCATCACCAGCGGCAGCTCGAACGAGATGCCGAGCGCGAGCACCAACTGGATGATGAAGCCGAAGTAGGCGTCGTAGGTGATGAACGGCGCGATCGCCTCGGTCTGGAAGCTGAACAACACCGCCAGCGCCTTCGGCACCACGAAGATCCAGGCCAGCGCGGCGCCGGCGAGAAAGAGGATCAGCCCGCCGAACAGGGCCGGGACCACCACCCGCTTCTCGCGCTCGTACAGGGCGGGCGCCACGAACGCCCAGATCTGCCAGATCAACACGGGCGATGCGAGCACGAGCCCGACCACGAAGCCGAGCTTGAGGACGATCATCACCGGCTCGGTAGGGCTCAGAACCACTAGCTTCCCGCCGGTGAGGTACGGGGCGATCGGCTGCTTCAGAAGGGAAACCAACGAGAAGCGCTGGACCAGCCACAGGCCCAGCGCGAACGCGGCGACCAGTGCGCCAAGCGACCGGAGAATGCGGGACCGAAGCTCCTCGAGGTGATCGAGGAACGGCATCTCCCCGGCCGGACCGGTCATGACGGCTCGGGCACGGCGCCCGGGCTCAGCGCCCGAGCGACCTCAGCCGGTCACGGGCCAGCGCCGCTTCGTCGGAGCGGGGATACCGCTGGAGAACCCGCTGATAGGCGTCGCGCGCCGCCGCGGTGTCCTTCCGCCGCTCGGCGAGCAAGCCGAGGTTGTAGAGCGCCGCCGGGGCACGCGGCGACTGTGCGTGGTTCCGTACCACCAGATTGTAGTACGCCGCCGCCGAATCCTGATTCTCTGCTGCGAAGCTCTGTCCCATGAAATAGAGCGCGTCGGGCACCCGCTCGCTGGTGGGATGATTCTGCAGCAGCTGGCGAAGGCCGGTACGCGCGGTGGCCGTGCTACCGCGGCGAAGCTGCGCCACCGACGCTTCGTAGATCTGGTCGGCGCTAGCCGTTGCCGCGGCGTCCGGCGGCACGGTGGTATCGCTCAGTGCACCACCACCGCCAGAGATCTGCGCTTCGCGGGCCTCGAGCTGCGTGCGCATCTCGCTGAGCCGCCGCTGGCTCTGACCGGTGAGCTCCTGCAACTGCACCAGCTGCTGTTCCACCTTGTAGAAATCCTGCTGGGTCGCACCGCGAAGGTTGCGCAGGGCGAGACGGGTGGATTCCAGCGAGTCCATCAGGCGTTGCTGCGACCGGATCACCTCGGCCAGCCTGGCCGACTGCACCGAATCCTGCCGCGCTGTTTCCGCGCGCAGGACGGCGACGTCGTTCTGTACCCGGTTAACCTCGCCCGGCGAAGCGCACGCTGCGCCGCCCGCGAGGCCGACGGCGAGGAGCCCGGCGGCGCGCGAAAGCGGACGACCGATCACGGGGCCGCCAGTTTGCCGCCGCCGGAGGTCACTTCGAACTCGTCGCGCCGGTTCTCGGCCCAGGCGGATTCGTCGTGACCGGGGTTGGACGGCCGCTCCTCACCGTACGACACCACCTCGAGCCGATTGTCGGCCACGCCTTTGCCGGTGAGATAGCGCTTGGCCGCACCGGCGCGCCGGTTGCCGAGCGCGAGGTTGTATTCGTCGCTGCCGCGCTCGTCGGCGTGGCCGCTGATGCGCATGCGCACGGCGGGATTGACGCCCAGGATCGCGGCTTTCCGATCGAGCAATGATTGGTCGTTCCCTTGACGGACCTCGGCTCGATCGAAGTCGAAGTAGATCGGCGAGGTGAGGTCGGTGGTGAGCTGACGGAGTCGCGCGGCCTCGGCTTCCGCCGCTTCCCGCGCGGCGCGCCCGTCGTCCGTGGGAGGCGGGGCCGGAGGTGGCGGAGCCTCCGCCGGCGGCGGCGCCGGCTCGGGGGCGGGCTGTTCCGGCTCCGGCTTGCTGCCGCAGGCGGTCACCAGCGCGACGGCGGCGACCATACCCAGGATGGACGAGGCGCGCATCATCACTCCTGCTCTAGGGGTTGGGAACAATCACGGCCCCGGCTAGCCGGCGGGACCAGGATGGAAGGCGGGCGCGACCGGGCGTGGGCAGCTGCCGCACGCGACCGGTCTCGCTGTCGATAATCCAGAGCTGCCGCTGGCCGCTCCGGTCCGAGACGAATGCGATGTGGCGGCCATCGGGCGCCCAGGTGGGGTCTTCGTTGCGACCCGCCGATGTGAGCGCGCGGAGCTTACGGCCGGACACGGTGAGCACGTGAACCTGCGCGGTGCCCTGGACCTCGCGGTGGAACGCGACCGCTGCGCCGTCGGGCGACCATTCGGGGGCGTTGGAACTCCCGGTAACGCCGTAGTCGAACGGCGCGAGCAACTCCTGGTCGGTGCCGTCGGCCCCCATGGCGTAGAGCTGCGGGGGCCCGGCACGGGTAGAGATGAAGGCGAGGCGCCGCCCGTCGTTGGAATACGTTGGTGACAAGTTGTCCGCGAAGCGACCCACGGTCAAGCGTTGCGTACCACCGCCGAGCAGGGCGGTGAAGATGTCGGTGCCGCGCTCGTCGGAGTGCGCGTACGCGATGGTGCGCCCATCGGGCGACCACGCCGGCGTGATATTGAGCGCGGTCTCGGTCCCCGGCACCTGGGTGGTCTCGCCGGTCGCGATCGTCTGCACGTAGATGCCGCCGCGCCCGGCGCCGAGCCGGGTGTACGCGAAGCGGCGGCCGTCGGGGGCCCAGACCGGCGAGAGCGAGGTCTGACCTTCCGGCGTGAGTGGCCGAAGGCCGAAGCCGTCGCTGTCCATCTGATGTACCCGACCGTTGAGCACCAGCAGGAGCCGAGTGGTGGCGATCCCTGCCTCGCCCAGGGCGCGCCGCACCAGCTCGTCGGAGAGCGTGTGCACCGCCATCCGGAACCCGCCGTCGGTCGGCGGCGGAAGCGTGGCCTCCACCTCGTAGCGGATCTGCGAGCCATTCACGTCGTGCAGCCGCGCGATGACCTTCCCGGCGCGGTCGGCCATCTCCACCGCAAACTCGGCACCCAGGGCCTTGTAGAGCCCGTAGTTGATGGGCCCGGTGGAGCTGCCGCCGGCGCCGGGGTCCGACACCGCGATCATCTCGAATCGATCGCTGTAGTCGAGATCGCGCCGCACGATGGCACGCACTGAATCGATGCCCACGCCGGGCACGACCACCAATCCCGGCCGGGCGGCGGGGTTGTACTCGATGCCTACGGTGATGCTCTCGCCGGGCCGGGGATCCTGGGCGTGCGCGGCAGCGGCCAGCACGAAGCAGCCGACGAGGGAGAGGAGAACGGATCGTCTCATTGGCTCCGCGGTGCGAAGTAAAACGTGATCGGCAACACGTCCGACGGGTAGCCGTCGGGCAAGGGACCGAAGGCCTTGGCATTCGCGGCTGCCTCGATCGCGCCCTGGGCGTCGAGATCGAACGCGAAGTTGCCGGAGGAGCGAAACGTCTTGATATCACGCACCGTGCCGTCCCGGAGAATCAGGAAGGTGAACTCCGCGCGGCGGCCCTGCTGCCCGCTCCGGTCCCATCGCCGGTAGATCTGCGTGACGAGGTTGCGCAGATACTCGGGATAGGGAAACTCCAGCCCTGGTGTCTTGACGTTTGCCACGTCGGTGCCCGTGCTGGGCGTTTCGCCCGGCAACGGCTCGACCGGTGCCCGGGTCTTCGCCGGCGGTTCCTTGGTCTCCGGCTCCGGCCGCGGGGGCGGCTTGGGCTCCGGCGGTTTCGGAACCGGCTTGGCCTTTGGCGGCGGTTTGATCGGCGCCGGTTTGTCCTCGGGCGGCGTGGGCAACGCTTCGGGGGGCGCCCGGCGAAGCTGGGGATCGGGCCGGGGCGCCGCTACCAGCTCCACTGCGTAGGCTGGCGGCAGGGCCGGCCGCGAGGCCAGCGACGCGGAAGCGATCAGCACCGCCCCGACGAGCCCGGCGTGGATCAGCGTCGTCCCGGCGAGCCCCACGGCGACGCCCGGCCGCTCCCTCCGCACGGGCGCCCGAAACGTCATGGCTCCTCGTCAGCCGCGACCAGTCCAACGTTCCCGATGCCCGCTGTCCGAATGACGGCCAGAACCCGCACCACGCTGCCGTAGGGGACATTGGCGTCCGCCTGCAGATACACCCCCTGCGGCTTGCGCTGGGCGACCAGGGCGCGGAAAGTGGATCGGAAATCGCGATAGGTCACCGGGGTATTGTCGACGTAGATCCGCCCGTCGCGGTTGACCGACACTACCATGCCCTCCTTCGGCTGGAGCGGCCGCGCCTCGGCGCGGGGAAGCTCCACGTCGACCCCGCCCTGCATAAGCGGGGCCGTGAGCATGAAAATGATGAGGAGCACCAGCAGGACGTCGATCAGCGGCACGACGTTCACGTCAGCATTGAACGACATCTCGCCGCGGCGGTCACCACCGAGGCCGCCCCCCAGGCTTACGGCCATGTCAGACCAATCCTTCCCGTGCCATGGTTCCGATCAGCTCGTTCCCAAACCCCTCGAGCTCGCCGGCGAACAGGCGGATGCGGTTGACGAACAGATTGTAGGCAATCACCGCCGGGATCGCGGCCGCGAGGCCGCCGAACGTGGCCACCAGCGCCTCGGCCACCCCGGGCGCCACCGCCGCGAGACTACCCGATCCTCTAGAGGAGATGCCTACGAAGGCATTCATGATGCCGAGCACGGTCCCCAGCAGGCCGATCAACGGGCTCACCGACCCGATGATGGCGAGCCACGGGATGTAGTGACCCAGCAGGTCTCGCTCCGCGGCCACCTCCTTGCCGAGCACCATCTTCAGCGCCTCGAGCTGGGTGGGCGTCAACGACCCCCGCTCGCCTGCCCGATCGAGCGTGCCGGGCCGGAGCTCTGAGTAGAACGTCATCGCCTCCCGGAAGAGCCGTGAGTACGGCGACGGCGGCTGCTTCATGACCGCGTGATAGGCCTCCTGCAAGCGGGTGGATCGCTCCATCTCCGAGAAGAAGCGGTCCGCCTGCCAGTTGAGCCGGCGGAACTGCCACCACTTGGCGATGATGATGAACCAGGAGATCAATGAGAAGATCGCGGTGACGACGAGAACGACTTTGGTCTCGGGGCTGGCGATGAGCACCAGGTCGAGGGTGGAGCGCGGAATGGGGGTCGCGCCCTGCAGCATCAGCTCGCCTCCTCTCGAAACCAGGCGACCAGCTCGCCGAGTCCCTGCGCGAAGTCGTGTTGGGGGCGCCACCCGAGCGTCCGTTCCGCCTTGCTGACGTCGAGCGCGCTTCGGAGCAGTTCGCCCGGCCGCGGGGCGGCAAACTCGAGCGGCACCCGGGTGCCCATCACGTCCATCACGGCGTCGGCCACCTGAAGCACGCTGCGCTCCCGCGCCGTGGCGATGTTGAATGCGGCAGCGTCGATCCCGTCCGCCGGTCCGAGCACGAGGGAGCTCGCGAGCACATTGGCTCGCGCCACGTCGCGCACGAAGACATAGTCCCGCGTCTGCTTCCCGTCGCCGAAGATGGTCATTGGGCGCTTTTCCAGTACCCGCGAAACGAAGATCGACACGACGCCCGCTTCCGACTTGGGATCCTGGCGCGGACCGAACACGTTGGAATACCGCATGGCGACGCCTTCGAACCCCCGCAGTGCGCCCAGCGCCCGGAGATAATGCTCGCCTGCCAGTTTGCTCACGCCGTAGGGCGACACGGGGCGCTTGGTGTCGGTCTCGGGTGTCGGGAACACATCGGTCTCTCCGTAGACCACGCCGCCGCTCGACGCAAAGACGACCCGCCTGACGCCACCCTCGCCGGCACCCTCGAGCAGGTTGACGAATCCCACCAGGTTGATGTCGGCGTCGTGGGCGGGACGGTCGACCGAGACGCGAACATCGATCTGGGCGGCGTGATGATTGAGCACGTCGAATCGCCCCTCGGCCAAGAGCTGCCGTGCCTCGGGCGATCGAATGTCGGCGCGCACGAAGCGCGCTCGCTTGGGAACATTGCGCTCGTGCCCGCGGGACAGGTCATCGAGCACTGTGACCTCCCACCCCTCGGCGAGAAACGCTTCGGCGATATGAGAGCCGATGAAGCCGGCGCCGCCCGTGACCAGCACTCGTCCACTCATGCCGACGTGCACCCTCCCAGGCGCTTCCCGAGCGCGGCGAACAGTTTCATGCGCGAACGCCCCGCAATATAGAAGGGATGCTTGTGATCGGAACCGCTTGCACGGCCTCAAGAAACACGGCGGCGCCGCGCAACTCGCGGCGCCGCCGTGACCCTACCCCCGTCCCGCTAACTGGGCAGCTTCGCCACCTGCAGAGCACGGGTGCCCGGCGCGATGTCAGGCGACACCACGGTCAGCACTCGCGCGGTCGCGCTTCGTTCGCGCACGTGCACGATCTGGAGCGTCGCCATCAACTCGTCCA
Organism: Gemmatimonadales bacterium; assembly: GCA_036257415.1. Classification (GTDB taxonomy): domain Bacteria; phylum Gemmatimonadota; class Gemmatimonadetes; order Gemmatimonadales; family GWC2-71-9; genus DASQPE01. The sequence goes on along the minus strand of DATAFP010000179.1, from coordinate 1,490 downwards.
CGTTGATGTACCCATCGCGCGTCCGGCCCGGGCGGCGCCGAAGCTCGAACACGTCACCCGGAGCGACACCGGAGTTCCGCCCCTTGTCGAGGAACAAGACGATGCCGGCGCCTTTGAGCACGCGACGCCCCGGCCACCCGACCACCTCTGCCTCAATGCCGTCAGCCACGGCCACGGGCCGGACCGCCCCGGGGTCGGTGAACCGCTCCGCCGGGATGACCACCTGACCGCGAAGCACCTCGCCGTAGACGGCCACCATCTCAGCGATGGGATTCCCCTGCGAGATTTCGACCACGCGGGCGAGACCGGTGGGCCTAACCACGCGACCCCAGTCCTCGATCTGCTGGCTGATATCCGCCACCAGGAGGGAGTCGCCCACTTGATAGCTCGCACCGGCGGGCGGCTCGAGCGCAACCCGGGTGTACAACGTCAGCTCACCGCGACCAGTCGCCGGGATCTGCGACGGGGTCACCGGCCCCACTATCCGCCCGAACGCCAGCCGCTCGTTCTCGGTGAGGAAGCCGGAAGAGTGGAACTCGTAGCGAGTGAGCGGATGGATCGGGCGCTCCTCGGTAGCCGCGATCGTCTCCTGGAGCGACCGGCCCCGCGACGGCGGGAAGATGCGCGTAGTATCGGCACCTTCGGCGGCATCTGAGACCGGCACCTCCGCCAGCCCGGGCCGCATCGGCGCCGAGGAGTCGGCCACCATCTGTGCGAGCGGTGCCGGCGTGTCGGTCTGCGGCACGGTGGTCACGGTTTCGGATGGCGCGAGCCGCAGAACCTCACCCGGATAGATCCAGTGGGGATCCTCCACGACCATGGTGTTCAGCCGGTAGATATCCGGCCACAGGAACGGGTCGTTCAGGTAGCGCCGAGCGATGTCCCAGAGCGTGTCGCCGGTCTTCACGGTGTGGGTTTCCGGTGCCTGGGCATGAGCATTCGGGACGGGGCCAAGAAGGAGACCCGCCGCGAGGCACAACGGGCTGACGAGAGCGGTCCGGGAAAGGCGCGACATCGGGATCTCCGGCGGCTTGGGCTGACTCGCTGAAGGCACGGGAAACACGACTTGGGCCAACGTGCGGAGACCTTGAGATTGCAAAACCGACGCCACGACCGGTGCGGCCGGACACCTGGGCTAACACTATGCAGCAAACCGGGTTGTGGCTATGCTCTTGGCGGTGCGGCAGGCTGCGGGTTGCCCTGCCGCACCGGATCTCGCGAAACCCCGGTGCGAGGCGCGAGTGGGGATGCCGGAGTCAAAACGGCAGGTCGTCGTCCTCGCCGTCCAGCGCCTCAGGGAAGTCCTCCAGCGACTCGGTTTTCCCGCCGCCCTTCATGGCGGCGGCGGCCTTGGCCGGAGCGGACTTGGCCTCGAACGATTCCGCGCCCTCGCCACGGCCCGACAGCATGATCAGTTCCCGGCCGCTGATCTCGGTGGTGTAGCGGGTCTGACCTTCCCGGTCCTGCCAGGAGCGGTACTCGATGCTTCC
>DATAFP010000165.1:0-9661 GCA_036257415.1 Gemmatimonadales bacterium | reverse complement strand
CGGTTGGAGCGGATCGGGCTCATCGAACGCAACATTCTTCGGATCGGCATCCTGGAGTTGCAGGAGGGTGAGGTGCCGCCCAAGACCGCCATCGACGAAGCCGTGAAGCTGGCTCACTGGTTCGGCGGGGCCCGTGCGCCTGCATTCGTGAATGGTGTGCTGGACCGCATCGCGCACACGCTCGGACGGCTCTGAGTCCCCCGGCCGCGAGTGGACATCCTCCTCGTCAACTGGCAGGATCTGGAGAACCCGCACGCGGGCGGAGCGGAGCTGCACCTGTTCGAGATCTTCAGCCGACTGGCCGCGCGCGGCCACCGGGTGCGCCTGGTCTGCTCCGGGTGGCCCGGCGCGCCAGGCCGCGTGAACGTGCGCGGCATCGACGTCGCTCGCCACGGCGGCCGGCATACGTTTGCTCTGCTGGGCCGGCGGGCGGTGCGTCGTGCCGTGCGCGCTCGCCGACCCGATGTGCTGGTCGAGGACCTCAACAAGCTGCCGCTCATGCTGGCCGGCATCACCGACGTGCCGTTCTGCGCGATGGTGCCGCATCTGTTCGGCACCACCGCATTTCAGGAAGTCAATTGGCCCATGGCCGCGACCGTATGGCTGGCGGAGCGGCCCCTAGCGGTGGCGTACCGGCGCGCGGGCTTTCACGCCATCAGCGAGAGCACGCGGGACGATTTGGTCGCCCGTGGCGTGCCGGTCCAGCGCATCCGCGTGATCCATCCCGGGGTCGACGCGGCCACGATCACGCCGGGTCCGCCGGGCACGCGCGCCGTCACTCCCGAGTTTGTGTATGTTGGACGATTGAAGCGCTACAAGGGGGTGGATGTGGCGCTGCGGGCGCTGGCGCTGGCGCGTCGCACCCGGCCGGATCTGCGGTTGCACATCGCGGGGACCGGAACCTATCGCGCCGCGCTGGAGTCGCTGGCCCGCGAGCTCGGGGTGTCCGATGCCGTGCGGTTCCTGGGATTCGTGAGCGAAACCGACAAGATCGAGCTGTTCCGGCGGTCCTGGGCCAACCTGTTCCCATCGCCCAAGGAGGGGTGGGGAATCACCGTGGTCGAAGCCGGGGCGTGCGCGACGCCGTCGCTGGCCTCGGACAGTCCCGGGTTGCGTGATTCGGTGCAGCATCAGCGAACCGGGTTCCTGGTCCCCCACGGGGATGCAGCGGCACTCGCCGCACGCATGCTGGAGCTCGCAGCCGATCCGGGTCTGGTCGAACGGCTTGGCGCGGAAGCCCGACGGTTCGCCGAAGCGCACAGCTGGGAGCGCGCGGCCGACGAGACGGAACGGCATTTGACCAGTCTGGTAACGAGAGGCGAGTGAGGAGAGAGGAGAGAGGAGAGACAAGAGACAAGCGACGGCATCAGTACGCGTACGAGTCCGCGTACTTGTCTCTTGTCTCTTGTCTCTCCTCTCCGCTACTCGCTAGAGGAGCCCAACGCATGCAAACAACGATCACCGCCCGCCATTGCGAGGTTCCGGAAGCGCTGCGCGGGCGTGCGCTCGCGGTCACCGAACGACTGGGCACGCTCGCGTCCCGACCGCTCGAGGCCACGGTCACGTTCCATGCGGACGGACTGGAGCAGGTCGTAGAGCTCAGGCTTCACGATTCGCGGGGCGAGCTGTTCGTGGCCACCGGTACCGCGGCGGACCATCGCACCGCGCTCGATCGGGCCGAGGAGAAGCTCCGGCGCCAGCTGGAGAAGGCGAACGGTCGGCCCCGCCGCTCCCGCGCCCGTCAGGCTCCCCCGGCCGGATGATCCGGCTCCGCGACTTCCTCACGCGGCGGGGCGACCCGCTGCAGCTCGAGGCGCTGACCGGCGAGCTCGGGCTCGACCGGCAGCTGCCCGACGCCGAAGTGGCGAGCCCGGGCCTCGCGTTGGCGGGCTACACCGGCCGTTTCGCGCCGGGCCGCCTGCACGTGCTCGGCGAGACCGAGATCACGTTTCTGCGGTCGATGGAGTCGGCCGACCGCCGCCGTCGGCTCGAAGTGTTTTTCGGGTTCGACCTGCCGTGCATCTTCGTCACCAAGAATCAGCAGGTCCCGCAGGAGCTGCTCGACCTCGCGCAGGAGCGGAGCGTGCCGGTGCTCCGGAGCAAGCTCAAGACCGCCGAGTTCTACCGCCGCATCAAGCCGATCGTCGAGGACGCATTCGCGCCGCGCACGACGCTGCACGGCTCGCTCGCGGACGTCTACGGGGTTGGGCTCTTGTTCGTGGGGCGGTCGGGGATCGGCAAGAGCGAATGCGTGCTCGACCTGGTGGAGCGGGGCCACCGCCTGGTCGCCGACGACGTGGTCCAGGTCACCCGACGCGGGCACGACGTGCTCATCGGCAAGGGGCACGAGCTTGCCGCCCATCACATGGAGATTCGGGGCATCGGCCTCATCGACATCCCGGCGCTGTTCGGGGTGCGCGCGGTGCGGCAGCAGAAGCGCATCGAAGTGATCGTTCAGCTGGAGGATTGGGAGACCGCGAAGGACGCTGACCGCACCGGGCTGGCCCGGCAGGAGACCCTCATCCTCGAGGTCTCGGTGCCGAAGGTGGTGGTGCCGCTCAATCCCGGGAAGAACATCACCGTCATCTCCGAAGTCGTGGCCATGAATCACCTGCTGCGCTACTCCGGCATCGACACCGCGGCGGCGTTCAACGAGCGCCTCATCCGCCGGATGAAGGAGAAGAGCGGCATCCGGGAGTATCTGCAGGACGACTATGAGTGAGGGTCTTCGCGGCGTGGTGGTCTGCCATGGACGTCTGGCCGCCGCGTTGGTGGATGCGGCCGAGGGCATTACCGGGGTGAGGGGGGCTCTGACCGCCGTCTCCAACACCGACTGCGACCGGGGCACGCTCGAGACCCGGATTCTCGAAGCGGTCGGCGACAGTCCGGCGATCGTGTTCGTGGACCTCGCCAGCGGGTCGTGTCTCATCGCCACGCTGGCGCGGCTGCGCGACCGGCCATCGGTGAAGACCGTCACCGGCGTGAATCTCGCGATGCTGGTGGACTTCGTGTTCCATCGCGATGAGACGCCCGCCGCCGCCGCGGAACGGGCGGTCATGACGGCCTGCCGCGCCATCAAGGTGCCGTAATGCCGATCGTGCTGTCCCGCATCGACGATCGCCTGATCCACGGACAGGTGGTGCTCGGGTGGGGACGCCCGCTCGGGGTGCAACGCATCGTGTTGGTGAACGACGACGTCGCGGGCAGTTCCTGGGAACAGGACCTCTATCGGATGGCCGTGCCGTCCGAGATAGAGCTCCAGTTCGCCACCATCAGCGCCGCGGCCGCACAGCTCCCTGCCTGGAGCGCCGGGGCCGAGCGGACGCTCCTGCTCACCGGGGATATCGCCACGATGGTGGCGCTCCACGCGGCCGACGGTCAGGCGCTGCACGAGGTCAACCTCGGTGGTATCCACCATCGGCCGGGACGGCGCCAGCGGCTCCCCTTCGTGTACCTGACCGATGACGAGCGCTCCGATCTCGCGGCGCTCGAGGCGCGCGGCGCCCGGGTGTCTGCGCAGGACGTGCCCACGGCGGCCGCGGTGCCGCTCCGGGACATTCCATGATCCCGCCCGAGCCCGCGACGCTCGTCGCCCTCCTGGCGTGGGGCACGCTGGTGGGACTCGATCTCGTGAGCGTGGCGCAGACCATGATCGCGCGGCCGCTCGTGGCCGGGGGCGTGGCGGGACTGCTGCTCGGGGATGTCGGCGCGGGCCTCAGAGTCGGCGCCTTGATCGAGCTGTTCGCCCTCGACGTGCTCCCGGTGGGGGCCGCGCGCTATCCGGACTACGGTCCGCCCACCGTGGCGGCGACGGCGCTCGCCGCCGGTGGGCCATGGGAGCTCACGTTGGGGCTCGCGGGAACCATCGCGCTGATCGGCGCGGTGCTGGGCGGTTGGAGCCTGCAACTTCTCCGGCGCAGCAACGCGGCCGCCATTCAGGACGCCACCGCCGCTCTGGCCGCCGGCGAGAGCAGCGCGATCCGCCGACTCCAGTACGCCGGGATCGGACGCGATGCGCTCCGCAGCACTCTGCTCACCGCCGTGGTGATCGCGGGCGCGGCCGGGGCGGCGCTCCTCCCGCTCGACCGAGCCACCGCCGCCGCGCTCACAGTCGTGGTGGTGGGCATCGGGCTCGCCGCCGCCCTCGGGGGAGCGGTTCGCAGCGCGGGTCGGGGCAGGCGACGGCGCTGGCTGATCGCCGGGCTCGCCGTCGGAACGGTGACGGCGATGGTGGTGTGGCGATGAGCGGCCAGCTGCGCGCGTTGCTGCGGCTCTTCGCGGTGCAAGGCGCCTGGAACTACGAACGCATGCTCGGCGTTGGCATGGGCTACGCGTCCGAGCCGTTGCTCGAGGACCTCAAGCGCGCCGATCCGCAACGGCATTCCGAGGCGGTGGTGCGTTCGGCCGAGTTCTTCAACTGCAATCCCAATCTGGCCGGCTTGGCACTGGGTGCGGAGGTGCGGGCGGAGTACGACGGCGCGCCCGGGGCGCAGGTGGCCCGGCTGCGCATCGCGCTGTGCAGTCCACTCGGCGCGCTGGGCGATCAGCTGTTCTGGGCCGGGCTCGTGCCCGCGCTGGTCGGGCTCGCGCTGGCGGGCGTGGCGCTCGGCGCGGGGCTTTGGGCGATCCTCGGCTTCCTGCTCGGCTACAACGCGGTTCGTCTCTACACCGCGCAGTGGGCGCTCCGCACCGGATTGGCGGCCGGCATAGAGATCGGTGCGGCGATCAGCCGCTCCTGGATTCCCAAGGCCGCCGCGGCGATCGGGCCCGCTGCCGGCTTCGGGGTTGGATTCGCCGTTCCGCTGGTGGCGACCTGGTTTCTGGCCCCGTTCCCCGCCAGGGCCGCGCTCGGGGCGTTGGGCCTCACCGCGCTGGGGCTCGGCGCGGGCTATGTCGGCGGAGCGCGCTACGGCGCGCTTCGGTATGCGCTCGCCGCCGTGCTCATGACCCTGCTGGTGCGGCTGGTGCTGCGATGACGACCCCGGGCGTGGAGCGCGAGGCGACGATCGTGAACCCGCTCGGCTTGCACGCGCGGCCGGCGGCGCAACTGGTCCGGCTCGCCAACAGCTTCACCGCGGATATCCTGCTCTCGAAGGATGGACTGGACGTGAACGGAAAGAGCATCATGGGAGTGATGATGCTCGCGGCGGAATGCGGGAGCGCGATTCGCATCCGCGCCACCGGCTCGGACGCCGAGCAGGCGGTGGACGCATTGGCCAAGCTGATCGCGGACGGATTCGGGGAGAGTTGATGTGTCCACGGTGATGCGAGGAATCGGCGTCTCGCCTGGTGTCGCCTGCGCCCCCGCGCTGGTGGTCCGGCTCGACTTCCCCAACGTGCCCGATCGCGCCGTGCCCCCCGACCAAGTGGAAGGCGAGGTGGCGCGGTTGCACGAGGCGGTGGCCGCCGTCGTGGCGAGCCTGCAGGAGCTCGGGCGGCGGGTCCTCGAGCGCGCGGGCCCCGAGGAATCGCGCATCTTCGATGCCCAGATCTTGATGGCCCAGGACGAAGACTTCGTCCGATCGGTCGAGCAGCTGATCCGCAACAATCGCTTGAGCGCGGAAACCGCGTACGAGTTCAAGGCGCTCGAGCTCCGCAATCTGTGGTCCGGCTCGGCCAGCGCCCGGCTGCGGGAGCGGCTCGCCGACCTGAACGCGATCCAGATGCGGATGCTGCACCGGTTGATGGGCGACGCCGCGGAGGAACTGTGGGAGATCCAGCCCAACGAGCAGGTAATCGTCGTGGCGCACGAGCTGTCGCCGGGCCTGACGGTTCAGCTCGACCGCGACCACGTGGTCGGGCTGCTCAGCGAGGAGGGCACCCGAACCTCGCACGCCGCGATCCTCGCGCACTCGCTCGGGATTCCAGCCGTCATGGGTGCGCAGGGTGCCCTGGCGGTCATTCCCGACGGCGCGATGCTGTTGCTGGACGGCCAGGCGGGGACCGTGGTGCTGGATCCGACCTCGGGAGAGCTGGAGGACGCGCGGACCCAGGTCACCCGCCGCCGACGGCTGGAGCTCGAGCTGGAGGCGGTGCTGGGCCAGCCCGCGGTGACCCCCGACGGCCGGCGGATCCTGTTGATGGGAAACGTCGATCTTCCGGAGGAGATCGAGTCCGCCCTACGGTACGGCGCCGAGGGTGTCGGACTGCTGCGCACCGAGTTCCTGCTCACCGGCCGGGCGAGTCTCCCGACTGAAGACGAGCAGGCCGATTATTTCCGCCGCGTGGCGCACGCGTTTTCCGGCCAGACGGTGATCCTCCGTTCATTTGACCTCGGCGGCGACAAGTTTCCGGCATCGTTCCAGGCGCCGCAGGAGGCGAATCCGTTCCTGGGGTGGCGGTCGATCCGCGTCTGCCTGGATCACCCGGAGATCTTCCGGCCGCAATTACGGGCCGTGCTGCGGGCCGCGGTCGACCGCGACGTCCAATTGATGTTGCCGCTGGTCACCGTGGTGGATGAAGTGCTCGAGACCAGGGCCATCCTCGAGGAGGAGGCCGCCGCGCTCAAGCAGGCGGGCGTCCGCGCGGCGGCGAGCGTGCCGGTGGGTGTGATGATCGAGACGCCGGCGGCGGTGGTCATCGCGGACCGGTTCGCCGAAGTCAGCGCGTTCTTCAGCGTGGGCACGAACGACCTCACCCAGTACACCCTCGCGGTGGACCGCGGCAACGCACGGCTGGCGGAGCGATTCACGTCGTTCCATCCGGCTGTCGTACGCCAGATGAAGCACATCCTCGACGTGGGCGAGGCCGCGGGATTGCCGGTGAGCGTGTGCGGCGAGATGGCATCCGAACCGCTTGCGGCCGTGCTGCTGGTGGGACTCGGCTACACTTGTCTGAGCGTAGCGCCCCCGGCGTTGTCACCCATCAAGTGGATCATCCGAACCGTGCCCGACTCGGCCGCGCGGGATGCGGCACGGGCGGCGTTGGCCGCCGCCACCTCCGCCGAGGTCCAGCGCGCCTTGTACGAGGGCGTCCGCGGCCACGTCGACCTCCGCCTCCTTAACCCCCGCGGACCGTTGCCGGGCAAATGACGTGCCGCTAGCTTGCGCCGGTTTGGCCGCAATCGCCCAGCGCGCGTTCAACGGTAACCAGAGACTTCTCTGCCATGGCTCTCTCCAAGCGTCACGTCTTCACGTCCGAATCGGTGACGGAAGGCCACCCCGACAAGGTTGCCGACCAGATCTCCGACGCCGTGCTGGACGCCATCCTGGCGCGGGACCGGAACGCGCGGGTAGCGTGCGAAACGCTGGTGACGACCGGCATGGCCGTGGTGGCCGGCGAGATCAGCACCACTACCTATGTGCACATTCCCGACATCGTCCGCAGCACTGTGGAGGCGATCGGATACACCGACGCGTCGTACGGGTTCGATTGCCGCACCTGTGCGGTGCTCTCGTCGATCGATCGTCAGTCGCCCGACATCGCGATGGGGGTGGACGAGGGGTACCATCACGCGCAGGGCGCGGGCGACCAGGGCATGATGTTCGGCTACGCCACGGCCGAAAGCCGCGAGCGCATGCCGCTCCCCATCGTCCTCGCCCATCGGATCACCGAGCGCCTGGCGCGGGTTCGCAAAGGGACCGACGGCACTCACATCGAATGGCTCCGGCCCGACGGCAAGTCCCAGGTGTCCGTCGAGTACGAAGACGATCGGCCGATCGGCGTTCGAACGGTGGTCGTCTCGACCCAGCACGCCGAGCGCTATGCCGGCCGGAAGGTGTCGAACACGATGATCCGCGAAGCGGTGGTGGAGGAGGTCATCCGCCCCGTGCTGGAGCAGGCCGGCCTGGAGCACCGGCGGGTGAAGTTTCTGATCAACCCCACGGGGCGGTTCGTCATCGGCGGCCCTCACGGGGACGCGGGACTCACCGGCCGCAAGATCATCGTGGACACCTACGGCGGGATGGCCCGACACGGCGGCGGCGCGTTCAGCGGCAAGGACCCCTCCAAGGTAGACCGCTCCGCCGCGTATGCGACGCGCTGGGTGGCCAAGAACATCGTCGAAGCCAAGCTCGCGCGGCGCTGCGAAGTGCAGGTGGCCTACGCCATCGGCGTGGCGGAGCCGGTCTCGATCATGGTGGATACGTTCGGGACAGGGGCGCTGCCGGACCGCCGGCTGGAGCAGATCGTGCGCGAGGTGTTCGACCTCACCCCGCGCGGGATCATTGACACCCTCAAGTTGAAGCGTCCAATTTTCAGTCCCACGGCGTCGTATGGACACTTCGGCCGGAAGCCGCGAGCAGGAAAGTACGGCGACAGGACAGTGGAGTTCTTTACCTGGGAACGCGCCGACCGCGTGAAGGAGCTGCTGTCGGCCGCCCGCTGAGGACCGGCAGCGAATTCATGATCGAGGTGACCGTCGCGCACCTGGGGCTCGACCGTTCCACCAACACCCCAGTGGTGATCCTGCGCGAAAAAGAAGGTGCCCGGGTCCTGCCGATCTGGATCGGCCCCGCGGAAGCCAGCGCCATCGCCATGGAACTCCAGGGCATGAAGGCGCAGCGTCCGCTCACGCATGACCTCCTCAAACAGGTCATCATTGGCCTGGGCGGTGATCTCCGGCGGGTCGTCATCAGCGCGGTGAAGGAGAACACCTACTTCGCCGAGCTGCTCATCCGCCGCGATGACCATGTCTTTCAGGTGGACGCACGGCCATCCGACAGCATCGCGCTGGCCCTTCGCCTCCGCGCCCCCATCTTCACCAGCGACCAGCTCCTGGACCAGGCAGGCGTCGAGACCGACGAGCCGGGTCCCGACCCCAGTCTCGAGGCTGACAAGCTCAAGCAGTATCTCGAGAAGATGGATCCGCAGGACTTCGGCCGCTTCAATCCGTAGGCCCACGCTCGCGACAACCCACGCCCCGCGTCACGCGATCCGCCGCACGAATGAGCGCGAACCAGCGAGCGAGGTTCATGGCGCGTTCAGCGGCGGGATGTTGCTGCCTGATCGCGGCGGTGGCGCCGGCATCGGCCGGTCAGAGCGTCGCCGGGGGTCGAGTGGTCGAGGTGACCGAGCGCGGCGATTCGGCCGGCGTGCCTGCCGCCAGGGTCGTGCTGCACCGGATCGGCCGCGAGCTGCAGGGCCCGATCGATTCCGCCACGACCGACACTCGCGGCCGCTTCCGCTTTCGCTTCGCCGCCGACACGAGCGCGATCTACCTGGTGAGCGCTCGCCGGGGCGGCATCGAGTACTTCTCGACGCCGGTGCACCTGAACCCGGAGCGGCCCGACACCGGACTTCGCATCGTCGTGGCCGACACGTCGAGCGCCGCGCCGGTGGGGCTCGAGGCGCGGCACCTCGTGATAGGTTCACCGAGAGCGGACGGGAGCCGCAACATCGTCGACCTCACCGTGCTCACCAATGCCGGCCACCGCACCAGGGTGGCTCCCGACACGGTGCGACCATCCTGGTGCGGCCCACTTCCTATCGGGACCGTGGGGCTCGCGGTCGGCGAAGGCGAATTCTCTCTCAGCGCCGTGACCCGACAAGGCGACCGGCTGCTGTTCTTCGCCCCGATTCCGCCCGGCGAGAAACAACTGGCGACGGAGTACATTCTGCCGGCCGGGTCGCGCGAGACCCGGCTGGTGTTCGATCAGCCCACGCCACTGCTCAACATCCTCCTGGCCGAGCCGGAGGCGCGCGTCGCGGCGCCCGGGATGAC
>DATAFP010000115.1:0-18094 GCA_036257415.1 Gemmatimonadales bacterium | reverse complement strand
ACTTCGTGCCGGAAGGCCGTCTGCGCGACTCCATCGCCGAGCGCGCACGGGAGGGCGTGGACGTGCGGCTGCTGGTGCCCGGACCCAAGACCGACGCCAAGCCGGTGCGGCTGGCCGGCCGAAGCCACTACGAGGAGCTGCTCGAAGCCGGCGTGCGCATCTTCGAGTACCAGCCCGGCATGATGCACGCAAAGACGGTTGTGGTGGACGAGATCTGGACGCTGGTGGGCTCGGCCAACATGGACAAGCGGTCGGTGACGCTGAATGAGGAGAACCTCATCGGCATCAGCGATCCGCGCTTCGCCGCCGAGGTGCAACGGGGTCTCGAAACCGACTTCCACCGGTCGGCGGAGATCAACCTGGAGGAGTTTCGGAGGCGTGGACTCGGAAGCCGGCTGCTGGAGCGGATGTCGCGGTTGTTGATCGAGCAATACTAACGAGAGCCTTTCCTCACTCGGCCCTTACCGATATCGCCAGCCCCATCTCCCTCAGAAACATCTCCCCGCCCCCCGAGCTTCCGTTGCGCTGCCGTGCGCGGGTGAGAACGAGGCGGTCCTTCACGCGTGTCATTCCGACATAGAGCAGCCGGCGGGCTTCCTGGATCTCGTCCTCGCGTCCATCGCGCATCGCCTGCCAGCCGGGCAGCTCATTGTCCTCCACGCCGGCGATGTACACCCGGGAGAACTCGAGGCCCTTGGTGGAGTGGAGCGTGAGCAGGCTGACGCGGTGCGGATCGCGCTCGACGCCTTCGCTGCTCGAGAGGGCCACCAGCTCCAGCATGCGGCCGATCTGAGCATCGAGACCCGGGCCCACCGCGAGCCCGGCGGCCACCAGCGAGTCGACACGAGCCACGGAGGTAGGATATCGCTCCGCCGGCGACCGCTGGGCGCGGATCCGATCCACCACCCCCTGGCCGCCGACGCGCTCGATCAGCTCCGCGAGAGTGGGCGCGTCAGCGGGACTGCCGGCTGCCTCCCGCTCGGCGTCGTAGCACTCGAGGCAATTGCCGTAGCGCCCCACCGCGGCCGGCAGCGCCAGCTCCAGCAACAGCCGCTCCTCCGCCGTCGCGCCGGTGCGTTGATCCAGAGCGAGGGCCAGGCCGAGGTACCCGAGCGCCTGGCTCACCGCGCCAGTGCGGGCCCGGCGGAGCCGGAGCAACGACAGGTGGTGCAGGACGGCGACCAATGTGCTCGCGTCGTCCAGCGCGTGATGCGAGCGCCGGGCATCCACGCCGAACCGCTTCGCCAGGTTGGCGAGGCTGACGCTCCCTTCCACGACCAGCCGCGCCAGCGGGAAGGTGTCGAAGAAGACCAGCTGGTCCACGCCCTCGAGCCCCGCCGCGCACCGGCGAAGCACCGGCACGTCGAATCGAGTGCCGTTGTGCGCGACGAGCGGGTCGTGCTGCACGAAGTCGCGGAACCGGTCCCAGATCTCCGCGAAGCACGGCATGCCGGCCACGTCGCGATCGTAATACCCGTGGACCCGACTGGCCGAGGGATGGATCGGCCGGCAAGGGTCGACCACCTCCTGGAACTGTTCGACGATCACGCCGTCGCGCACCCGGACCGCGGCGATCTCTACGACGCCGCACCCATTCACGTCATTGTCGGTGGTCTCGAGATCGAACGCCACGTAGTCACGCAGCCGGTCCTTGAGACCGCGGGTGTGCAGCAGCTGCAGCGCCTTGAACACCACCAGCGGCCAGCAGCCGGGCCGCACGTCGTTGGGCTGGAGCCGGAGATCGTATGGGCTCAGGAGCTGGGGGCCTCCCATCCGACGCGCCGAGGCGATTCCTGCGGCCTGCAGCATCCCGATGAGCGCGAGCTCGACGCCACGATCGGGCGCCACCCAGATCGTGCCACCTTCCGCCGCCGTGCGGGCGAGACGGTCGGCCAGCTCGGCGGCGCCAGGGCACTCGAGCGGATCGGTGAGATCGAGATACCGTTCCTCGAGCGGGCCCTGAAACTTGCCCACCAGGCTGCCGAGCAACTCGTTCACCAGCGGACGAAGGCTGTCGTGCGTGCGCCGGAGCGCGCGAAGATTCTCCACGTGGCGGATGAATCGCCGCGCTTTCCTGCCGTCCGGGTCGCCGCCCGGGCGGCGGGCGAAGACGCGGAGCGCGGCGAGGAACTCGGCACCAGCCGGGGCCGCGAGCCGCACCTGCTCCAGCATCGCCGCGGGCAGCACGCGGGAGGCGAACACTTCGATGGTGACCGGATCGTCCGGCGCGGCGATGACTTGTAGCGACGAGATAACCGAGGCCAGCACCCGGTCGTCGAGCAATGCCTGACCGCGGGCGAGCCGGCACGGAAGCCCCGCGGCGAGCACGGCGGGCTCGAGGCCCCGCGCCGCCTCGTGCTTCCGGTACAGCACCGCGTACTCGCCCCAGGGCAGACCGGTCAATGCCTGATCGCGCACGATGTCGGCGATGATCCACTCCGCCTCGTCGGCTTCGGTTCCGAACTCGTGCACCTCCACGTCGTAGTCGCCCTCGCGGCTCGACGCCACGACCTTCTCGAAGAGCGTAGGGTTCCGGGCGATCAGCCGCCGCGCGACCTCGAGGATGCGGGACGGACAGCGCCGGTTCTCCTCAATGACGATCGGCTCCCGAATGTCGAAGTCGGCCTGGAACCGCTTGAGCACCTGGGGGTCAGCGCCGGCCCAGCCATAGATGGACTGCTCGTCGTCGCCTACACCGAAGAGGCATCCGGCCTGGGCGAGCTTGCGCACGATGGCGTAATGCGCCGTGCTCAGGTCCTGAAGCTCGTCCACCAGGAAGGCCTCCCAACGGCGCGCCCGCTCGACCGCGATGTCGGGATGCTCGCGGAGCAGCGTCTCGGTGACCACGATGATGTCGTCGAAATCCACCAGGTTTCGCGAGCGGAGCGCGTCCTGGTACGCGGCGAACCGGTCGGCGTCCCGGCCCAGCAGAGGAAAGCCCTGAAGCCGGTGCCGCCCGAACAGCCGGAGCAGCATGGCGGCCTCGCGCTCGCCGCGGGCCCCGACCCGCCGGGCCAGGCGCCTCTGATACTCGTCGTCCGCGATGCCGAAGCCGTCGCGCAAGCCGGCCTGAGCCGGATGGTCGCGGAGGATGCCGAGGCAGAGCCGATGCAGCGTTCCACGGGTCACATCGGCCCCGCGCGGGCCAACCATGCGTTCGAGCCGCGCCGCAAGCTCCTCCGCGGCCTTGTTGGTGAACGTGACCGCGGAAATGCGGGCCGGGGACACCCCCAGACGCTCGATCAGATAGCACACCCGGCCCACCAGACAGTAGGTCTTGCCCGAGCCCGGTCCCGCCACGACGAGGACCGGGCCGAACGGGGCCTCGATGGCGCGACGCTGCGCGGGGGTGAGAATCGCGGGGACGAGGGACAAGTGAGTGCGAGTACGGGTGCGAGTACGGGTGCGAGTACGGGTACGAGTCAGGAGCGATCGATGACGCGTGTGGTCCAATCGGCCACCGTCGTCGCGAGCTCGTGCAACACCTCCGCGTTCGTCCGACCGGAGCGCTTGAGCACGGCGAACGAGTGGTCCCCGCCCTCCACGACGTGGAGCGTGGCACCGGCGCCGAGATGATCGCACACCGGACGCATGAGGTCCAGGGTGGCGAGCGGGTCACGGGTTCCCTGCAGAAAAAGCATGGGCAGGGTGGCGCGCTCGAGGTGTGCGGCGCGGCTGGTCCCTGGCCGTCCGGGCGGATGCAGCGGAAATCCGAAGAACACCAGACCCCGCACCCCGTCGAGCGGCGCGTGGGCCTGAGCGGTAGACGTCATCCGGCCACCGAACGACTTGCCACCGGCGAAAAGCGGCAGATCGGGAGCCATCGCGCGCGCCTTCCCGACCGCCACGCACACGGCGGCCTCCGCGACCGCTGGCGGGTCGGGGCGGCGGCCGCCGGTCTCCATGTAGGGAAACTGATAGCGCAACGTGGCGACCCGTTCCCGGGCCAACGCCTCGGCGAGCGCCTGCATGAAAGGATGTCGCATGCCCGCGCCCGCACCGTGCGCCAGCACCAGCAGGGCCAGGGCACCGGGCGGACGGATCAGCAGCACGTCCGACTCCGTCATCGGGCTGCCTTGCCCAGCGCCGCGAGCGCCGCACCCAGGTCCGGGGAGACGGTGAGGACCGCAGCCATCGGGTCGCGCTTCATCTTGCCCAGACGCTTCGGCACCGTCCGGATGGTGAACGCGCGAATGTCGAGCTTGGGCGTCACCTCACGCCACTCGAGCGGGGTGGAGATTGGGGCGCCCGGGAGCGGCCGCACGCTGAACGGTGCGACGATGAGCTGTCCCTCGATGTTCTGGAGATAGTCCACGTACACCTTGCCACCCCGGCGAGAGACCTGCCGTGTGACCGTCGCGACGTCGGGGAGCTCGTCGACCAGCACCCGCGACAGCAACTCGCCGAACGAGCGGCACTCGTCCCACGAGAGCTGTCGGCCCAGGGGAATCATGACATGAAGTCCTGAGGATCCGCTGGTCTTGACGTAGTGGGGCAGCGCGATCCGCTCGCAGAGCACATGGGCCACGCGCGCTACCTTCACCACGTCGGTGAAGGGCGCTTCCTTGGGATCGAGATCCAACACGCACCAGTCGGGGCGGTGGATCGAGGAGACGCGGCTGCCCCAGATATGGAGCGGGATCGAGCCGAGGTTGGCGAGGTACAGCAGGGTGTCCAGGTCGTCCACGACGATGTAGTCGATATCGCGCTCCTCACTCGGGAGCGTGGCCGTGCGCACCCACTCCGGCGTGAACGGCGGCGCATCCTTCTGATAGAATGACTTGCCCTCGATGCCGTCGGGGAACCGGGTGAGTACTACCGGACGGTCCGCGAGATACGGCAGGAGGAAGGGTGCCACGCTGCGGTAATACTCGATCAGGTCGCCCTTGGTGTAACCCTCGCGCGGCCAGTAAACCTTGTCTCGATTGGTGAACTGGACGCGCTGCTCGGCAGCGGGCGGGAGCGAACGGGAACGAGCGGGAGGCTCCGACGGCCTTGCCACGTTCTGCCGCCCCCTCTGCTCGTGCCTCCGGCCGGTTGCTCCCCCGCGCTTCTTCACTCCACTCACGAGCACCGGCTGCCGCAGCAGCCCCTCATCCGTAATTTCCGCATATTCCACTTCGCACTCCAGTTCCGGATCCACCCAGGTGGTTCCCTTTTCCTTCGGCACCGGTCCGTTGCACGGCGGCGTCTTCCGAACCCTGGCTTCGAGCTGTTTCCTGAGATCGCGAAGCTCGGCGTCCGAGAAACCGCTGCCGACACGGCCGGCGTAGACCAGCTCACCGTCCACCTCGCGCGCGACGTGCAGTGCCCCGAAGCCACCCCGGGAACCCCTCGGCTCGGTGAAGCCGACCACGGTGAACCACTCGGTCTGGCGGGTGCGCATCTTGAGCCAGGCGGAGGACCGGCCCGCGCGATACGGCGAATCCGCGCGCTTTGCGATGATCCCCTCGAGGCCCCGGGCCTGCACCTGATCGTAGAGAGCCTTGCCATCGGTATCGAAGTGGTCCAGGAAGCGGACCACGCCGGTCGCGGGGACCACGCGGCTCAGGAGCGCCTTGCGATCGGCCAGCGGGAGTTGGCGGAGATCGTGCCCTTCTACGCCGAGCAGATCAAAGGCGTAGAAGGTGACCGGCGTGTCCACCACCGCGCGGCGGACGTCGATCGCGCGGGTCACCTTCGCCCGACCCTGCAACCGCTGGAAGCTCGGCTTGCCTTCCTCGTCCAGCGCTACGACCTCTCCGTCCAGTACAGCGCGCCCGACCGGCAACGCGCGCACGGCACGCTCGACCTCGGGAAACGAGACCCCGCAGTCGTTGCCGTTGCGAGTGAGCAGCCGCGCTTCGTCACCTTCCTTGCCCGCGAGGATGCGATATCCGTCCAGCTTGAGCTCGAACAGCCATCCCGGGCGGGAGAACGGGGCATCGGCGGTCTCGGCCAGCATCAGTTGCTTCGCGTCGAGCTTGACCGCGCGTTTGGGCGCGCCCAGCCGAGCTGCCTCGGTCGCTATGTCGGCGGCGGGACTTCGGCCTTCCTTCACTTCCTCGACCGTGAGACCGGAAAGCACCGAGGCGTCGGGCAGGTCGGTAGGCGATCCGACGTGCGCGTCCCGCTCCTTGATGAGGAGCCACTCCTTCTCCCCCTTCTTGATTTTCACCAGCGTCCAGCGGCCGTGCAGCTTGAAGCCCTCGAGATCGAACAACAGCTTGCCGTTCGCGAGACCTTCGCGCGGATCGCCGATGGGTGTCCAGCGCCCGCGATCCCAGACGATGACGCCGCCCGCGCCGTAGTTGCCCGCCGGGATGATGCCCTCGAAATCCCCGTACTCGAGCGGGTGATCCTCGACGTGCACCGCGAGCCGCTTGTCCGCGGGATCGGGCGAGGGCCCCTTCGGCACCGCCCACGACACCAGCACGCCGTCGAGCTCCAGGCGGAGGTCGTAGTGGAGCCGGCGCGCCGCATGCTTGTGTACCACGAATAGCTGGCCGCCTGCCTCGGGCCGAGCACCCGACGGCTCCGGGGTCCGGTCGAGGGCCCGCTTGGCGCGGTACGGGGCGAGGGGATCGTCGGGCGGCGTAATTGGCTCAGCTGTTGAATGTTGCGGCCGGCCTGCAAGTTCTTGCATTCAAGCGCCGGCCAACTGTATTGGAATTGTCCTTGCGGGATCGGGAAACCGCCTGCAACTTAGCCCTGGCCTCTATGCCTGCACGCTCCATCAGCTCCGCGACCATCTCGTTCGGGCTCGTGTCTGTGCCCGTGGATCTCTATTCGTCCAGCGAGTCGTCCGCGGCGGTCTCCTTCAACATGCTGCACAAGAGCTGCGGCTCGCGGCTCAAGCAGCAGTACATCTGTCCCAAGGACAACGTCGTCGTCGAGCGCGACGATATCGCCAAGGGCTATGAGTTCGCCAAGGGCCAGTACGTCATGTTCTCGCCCGAGGAGCTCAAGGCGCTGGACGAAAAGGCCACCAACACCATCGACATCGCCGAGTTCGTTCCGCTCGACCAGGTCGACCGCATCTACGTGGACAAGACATACTACCTTGGCCCCGACAAGGGCGGTGAGCGCGCTTACCGCCTGCTGGTGGACGCCCTCAAGGAGACCGGGCGCGCCGCGTTGGGGCAGTACTCCGCGCGCGGTCGCCAGTACCTGGTGCTGGTCCGGCCGATGGACGGGCTGCTCGCGATGGAGCAGCTGCACTACGCCAACGAGATCCGGAGCGCCGCCGACGTACCGCGGCCCGAGGTCGCCGTGAAACCCGCCGAGCTCACGCTCGCGCGTCAGCTCATCGAGCAAACGGCCACCGACGAGTTCCACCCGGAGAACTATCGCGACACCGTGCGCGAGCGGGTGGTGGAAGCGATCGAGGCCAAGGTCGAGGGTCAGGAGATTACCGCCGAGCCGCAGGAAGCGCCACAGACCAAGATCATCGACCTGATGGAGGCGCTCAAGGCGAGTCTGGCGAAGCGCGGTGAGAGTCCCGCCGAGCGGAAGCCGGCCCGGCGCGTCGGCGGCAAGAAGGGCGCTGACGACGAGGCCGAGGCCGAGAAACCGGCAGCGAAGAAGCGCAAGCGAGCGTGAGCCAGCAGGCTGGAACGGGCGGGAACCAGCGAGAACGAGAATAGGGAGAACGCCGTTCGGATCGGTCCTTTCTCGCTTTTTCCCGCCTCTTCCCGCCCGTTCTCACCTGTTGCATGAAATCCTACACCACCACCGACGTCGCCCGCCTGCTCGGCCTGTCCGCCGGCCAGGTGCGCTCGCTCGCTCGATCAGGCGTGCTGTCACCCGACCGGGGCCCGCGAGGCGCGCTCCGGTTTTCGTTTCAGGATCTCGTCCTTCTCCGCACCGCGAAGGCACTGGTCGCGGCGCGGCTCACGCCGCGGCGGATACGCCGCGCGCTTCGCCGGCTGGTGGAGCAGCTCCCACGCGGGCGCAGCATGAGCGAAGTGCGAATCACGGCCGAAGGCGATCGGGTCGTGGTGCGGGACGGGCAAACCACCTGGCAGCCGGACTCCGGGCAGCTGCTGCTGGACTTCAGCGTAGCGGAGCTCGCCACCCGTGCGGCACCGGTGGCGCGCCGGCTCGCCCGCGATGCCCGGCGCGCGGAAGACGATCTCTCGGCCGATCGTTGGTTCGCGCTGGGGATGGATCTCGAGGCCGCCGCGCCCGATGACGCCCGGGACGCTTATCGCCGGGCGCTGGAGCTAGAGCCGTCGCACACCGAGGCGCGCCTGAACCTCGGTCGACTGCTGCACATGGGCGGGCGAATTTCCGAAGCCGAGGCACATTATCGGGCGGTCCTCGGAGGAGGCGGACGCAGCCCCACGGCGTCGTTCAACCTCGGCACCGCACTGGAGGACCAGGGGCGCACGGGCGAGGCGATCGCCGCGTATCGCGATGCGATCGCGGGCGACCCGGCCTTCGCGGACGCACACTTCAACCTGGCTCGGCTGTACGAGCGGACCGGCCGGCGCGCCGCGGCGATCCGGCACTTTCGAGCCTATCGGGATCTGACGGAGTAGCCCGCGACCATGCGTCTCCACGTCGGGACCAG
Organism: Gemmatimonadales bacterium; assembly: GCA_036257415.1. GTDB lineage: Bacteria > Gemmatimonadota > Gemmatimonadetes > Gemmatimonadales > GWC2-71-9 > DASQPE01. Next base: position 9,540 of record DATAFP010000115.1, on the reverse strand, counting down.
CGGCTTCGCGTACAAGGAATGGAAGGGTGGGTTCTATCCCGAGAATATCGCGGGCGACGCGATGCTGCCCGCCTATGCGGCCCGGCTGAGCACGGTAGAGATCAACAACACCTTCTACCGGATGCCGAAGGAGAGCGTGTTGACCGGATGGGCGGCACAGGTGCCGGCGGGGTTCCGATTCGTGCTCAAGGCATCCCAGCGCATCACCCATTTCGCTCGGCTCGCGGACGACGACGGCGCGCTCGACTACTTCCTGCGAATCGCCAGCGTGCTCGGCTCCCAGCTCGGGCCGACGCTCTTTCAACTGCCACCGAACCTGAAGAAGGACGTCCCCCGCCTCGACGCGTTCCTGGCCCGGCTGCCACACCGCTGGCGGGCAGCCTTCGAGTTTCGCCACCCAAGCTGGTTCGACGAAGAAGTGTACGCCGCACTTCGCTCGCGAGATGCAGCGCTGGTGTACGCAGAGGATGACGAAAGTGCGACGCCGCTCGAGCCCACGACGTCGTGGGGCTATCTTCGGCTCCGCCGCCTGGCTTACACCCCCGATGAGCTAACCGCACGGGCGGAGCGCATCCGGGCGCAGCCGTGGGAGGAGGCTTTCGTCTTCTTCAAGCACGAGGAAGGGGCGCCGGCGCTGCCGGGAACGGGGCCGCTGGCCGCCGAAGGTTTCGCTGCGCTCGGCTCCTGACTGATCTTTCCGCCGCTCGAGCCAACGGTATAATGGGTCATGATCGGTAAGCTGTTCCGCCGCCGGGGGATTCTGTCCGACCGGGAGCAGGAGCTTCGCGCGCGCGAAGCCGAGCTGCTCGAGCGGCTGGCCGCGGCGCTCGCGCGCTTCGGCCCCGACGTAGCGGCCGACGACCTGCAGCGATTCCGCGAGGTGCGGGAGCAGCTGGCCGGATTGTTCCTCCTGGTGATCGCCGGGGAGTTCAACTCCGGGAAGTCGTCCTTCATCAACGCGCTCCTCGGCGAGGCCGTCCTGCCGGAGGGCGTCACCCCCACGACCGACCGCATCAACCTCCTTCGCTACGGGCCTGCCGTCACCGAGCAGCTGCGGGAGGCGTATCTGCTGGATCGGACCCATCCCGCCGAGCTGCTGCGGGAGCTCAACGTGGTGGACACGCCGGGGACCAATGCGGTCATCCGCCGGCACGAGGAGCTCACCCGCGACTTCATCCCCCGCTCGGATCTCGTGCTGTTCGTCACATCGGCGGACCGTCCGTTCACCGAGAGTGAGCGAGCGTTCCTGGAGCAGATCCGGGAATGGGGCAAGAAGGTGGTGTTCATCGTCAACAAGGTGGACATCCTTCGCACGCCGGAGGAACGAAACGAAGTGGTGACGTTCGTGCGCGACAACGCTACCGCTTTGTTGGGCGAGCCCCCGGAGATCTTCCCGGTCTCCGCCCGGGAAGCGCAAGCGGCGCGGGCCGGGGCCGGCGACGAGGCCAAGTGGGAGCACAGCGGCTTTGGTGCCGTGGAGCACTATCTCCTCCGAACCCTCGATCAGGAGGAACGGGTCCGGCTCAAGCTGCTCAGTCCGCTGAACGTTGGGCTTCGCCTGGCCCAGCGCTACAAGGATGCGGCGTTCGAGCGGCTCAAGCTGCTGGCGGACGACGTCGAAGCCATCGCCAACATCGACCGGCAGCTGACGGCATTTCACCAGGAGATGCTGCGCGACCTCGACCCCCGGCTCGCCCGGCTCGATCTGCTGCTGGGCGAGATGGAGGGCCGCGGCATCCGGTTCTTCGACGAGACCATCCGGCTCGGCCGAATCAAGACCCTGCTCGACAGCGAGGGGGTGAAGCGCGCGTTCGCGCACGAGGTGGTGGCCGACACGCCGCAGGAGATCGAGACGGAGGTCGGGAAGGTCATCGACTGGATCGTGGAGCGGAATCTCCGGGTCTGGCAGGACATCCAGAGCTACGTCACGCGGCAGGCCTCGCGGCACCGCGAGGGTATGATCGGAGAAGTAGGTTCGACCTTCAGCTACAACCGCCAGGCGCTCCTCAACTCCGTGGGTCGGGTCTCGCGTGAGGTGATCGGGAGCTACGACCGCGAAGGCGAGTCCCGGGCCATCGCGAACGACGTGCAGGGCACGTTCGCCACCGCCGCGTTGGCGGAAGCCGGAGCCGTCGGCATCGGCACGATGGTCGCCACGCTCCTCACCGGTGTCGCCGCGGACGTCACCGGGATCGTGCTGGCCGCGGCGCTGGCAATCGGCGGGTTCTATCTGATTCCGCGCCGTCGTCGGCAGGCCCAGGAGGCGTTCCGGGCGCGGGTGGCCGACCTCAGGAACCGCCTCAAGCAAGGCCTGACCCGCCAGGCACACCACGAGATCGGCCAGGCCACCGAGCGGGTCAACGAGGCCATTGCGCCGTACCGCCGGTTCGTGGAAACCCAGCAGACTCAGCTCAATGAGGCCCGCGGTGAGCTGGTGGCGGTTGAGGACACGCTGCTCCGGCTCAAATCGGAGATCGAGCGGCGTTAGCCCGCGCCGACAGACACGGGAGACCTGCGGGTGATATCGAAGGTGAACCAGAAGGCGGGAATGTTCCCGGTGCTGAAGCAGAGCATCCGGGATTTCATCGAGGACGACTGCACGACCGGGGCGGCCGCCCTCTCCTACTACACGGTGTTCTCGTTGCCTCCGCTGCTCGTCCTGCTACTGCTGCTGGCGGGCATGCTGCTGGACCCGAACGATGTGCGCGGTGGGCTCGAGCGCCAGATCGACGCGCTGATGGGTCCGGCGGGCGGCGAGCAGGTCCGCGCCATCCTGGCGCACGCGGAGCGCCCGGGCGGGGGCTTGGTTGCCACGTTGGTGGGAATCGCCGCGATGCTATTCGGCGCCACGGGGGCGTTCGCGCAGCTTCAGAGCGCGCTCAACCGGGCGTGGGAGGTAGAGCCCGATCCAGCGCAGGGGGGCATGCGAAATTTTCTGCTCAAGCGGCTCATGTCGTTCGGCATGATCCTGACGATTGCGTTTCTGCTCCTGGTGTCGCTGGTGGTGAGCGCAGTCCTCTCCGCGTTCGGGGATACACTCGCCTCGTACCTGCCCCAGGGTCTGTCGGCGCCCGTGCTTCAGGGCGTCAACCTCGCGCTATCGCTCGGAGTGATCGGTGCGCTCTTCGCGCTGATGTTCAAGGTGGTGCCGGATGCAACCATGAGGTGGCGCGACGTCTGGGTTGGGGCCCTGGTGACCGCCGTGCTGTTCAGCGCGGGCAAATTCCTGATCGGTCTCTACATCGGCAAGGCCGATCCAGGCGAGGCATTCGGCGCCGCGGGCTCGCTCGCACTGCTCCTGCTCTGGATCTATTACTCGTCGATCATCGTGTTGTTCGGCGCCGAGTTCACCCAGGCCTGGGCCGAAAGCCGGGGCCGCGAAATTGGTCCCGAGCCGGGGGCCCGCCGCATAGTTGAGACCTGACTGAAGGCGGGACCACGACTCGTGGGACCGGTTGCCTACGCCGGGTTCGGGCGTTTAATCGCGTCCTTGGCGTCCTCCGCAGCGCGGCCGGCGGTATCCTTGACCTGATCGCCGATCCGCTCCGCCGCGCCCTGCACCACCGCCTTGAGCTCAGGGGCGCGCTCCCTCACTTCACTCCGAACCGTCTCCTTCACCTCGCGCGCCGCGTCCACGGCGACGTCCTTGGCGCGATCCAGGGTGTCGCCGGCCCGCTCGGCCAGCCGGTCACGGGTGGGTCCGAGTATCTCGTCCTCCCGCTCTGTGCCGGGAAGCAGCAAGCCCACGACGACGCCCAGGACGGCCGCTCCCGCCACGAGCACGAGCGGATTGTCGGACAACGTCCGCTCGAGTCCTGTCTGTGCCCGCCTCCCCTGTTCTCTCGCTCGCGCGCGCGCGCTCACACCGAGGTCGTGCACCCGCTCCTGCACCCGTCCGGCCGCTTCGCCGGCCTTGTCCTTGGCGGACGTGGCACGGTCGGCCACCCCGCTGGCGGCGTGGCTCACCACATCGCGGGCGCGGTGGACCGTATCGCCGACGCGGCGCCTGAACCCGCCCCGGCGCTCGCCGTACTCGCCGCCCCAGCGATCCGGTCCGGTGTAGGCGAAGCGTGACATGCGGTCGCCCGACACGGGGCCACCCCGCTCGCGCTGGACGAACCACCAGGTCGCACCCAGCCCCACCGCGGCCACGGCGAGCGAGTTTTCCCGCATGAGGTCGGCGAGCTGATTGCCGGTGCGGCGGGCTTCGTGCCGGACGGTTTCTACCGTCTCACGCGCCAGGTTGGAAGGGCGCAGCCGTTCGGAGATCTCGTCGATGTCTCGCGTCATGCGCGCCCGGGTCTGCTCGATGTCCCGCTCGATATCGGCCGTGCGAGAGCCGGGCTCGGGTGTCCCCATCTCAGCTGGCACCTGGGGATCGGCATCGTAGCCGGGATCCGTCATCCGCCGTTGATAGTCGGTCATGGCCGCAACTCCTTCGCCCACCGGAGGTCGTCTTTGATGGTCTCGACCGTGCGCCGCGGCGCGGGGTCGATGTGTTTGAGCTCACGCAGCCCAGACCGGAGCGCCACGAAGCCTCCGATGGCAAGCGCCGCACCGATCAATAGCGCGGCGAGCCAAGCCGGGACGTCAACGACCTGCGTGAGGAACAGGATGAGGGCGGCGACCAATGCGAAAGCGCCGAGGCAGGCCACGAAGCCCGCGGCCGCCACCGACGCCAGGTGTTTCGACGCATTGGATGCCTTCTCCTTCAGTTCGCTGCGGGCGAGCCGGATCTCCGCTCGCACCAGGTGGGTCATGTCTTGGCTGAACTCCCCGAACAGCTCGCCGAGCGACCGCTCTCTAACCGCGGACATCGGCGCCTCCGATCGACGTGCTCGAGTCTGAATACTCGGATAGGTAGTCCGGCTGCTCCTCGAACCGGCGCTGGTCCAAGTGACGACGCTGCGAGCTCTTGAGGAACCGCGCGCCCAGGAGTCCGGCCACGAACGCCCCGCCTAGAATCAGGGCGGGTTGTCGGCGGGCTAGGGCCTCGACGTCCTGTCGCAGCATCTCTGCATCGGCGCGACGCAGATAGTCCGCGGCCGCGTCGGCTTGTCGGGCCATGGCGTCGGTAAAGCCGGCGATGCGATGGCCGGGTTCCTGGACCCGAAGCTGGTCACCCACCTGGCGGAAGGCGCTCGCCACCGCGCCGATCTGCTCCGCTACCCGCCCTTTGCTCTCGCCCAGGCTCGACGCCGCGCGGTCGCGCGCGTCGCGAAGGGACGTCCTACCCTGCGCGACGGCCTGGTCCTTGAGGCCACGCACCTGCTCGCGCACGCTCGATCCACCCCGCTCGGGGGCATACGGATCCATTCCCGACATGGTCATAACTGGCTCCTCGGTTCGACGACGAGCAGTTATGGCGGTGGAAAGCGTTGGGTGCAGTGCGGCGCGTCACGCTAGCGTCACGCTAGTGGGGCTTATCGCCCCAGAGCTGAGCGAGCCGCTGGGCACGGCCACAGCTCCACTTGTAGAACTTGTAGCGTGTCGGGTTCTTGCGATAATAGTCCTGGTGATACTCCTCGGCGGGGTAGAAGGGACCGGCTTCCACTATCTGGGTCGCGATCCGACCCTTGATCTTTCCGGACTGCTCCAGTGCACGCTTGGAGGCCTCGGCTAGCCGCCGCTGCTCCGGATCGTGGTGGAAGATCGCCGACCGGTATTGGTTCCCGCCGTCGCAGAACTGCCGGTCCACCGCCAGGGGATCGATGTTCCGCCAGAAGTGCTCCAGCAGCTGGTCGTAGGTCACCTTGGCGGGCTCGTAGCGGATCTCCACCGATTCAGCGTGACCCGTGCCGCCGGCCGAGACCTCCTCATACGTGGGTTTGGCGACGGTCCCTCCGGTGTAGCCCGAGACCACGGAAACGACCCCGTCCACTCCCTCGAAGGCTTCTTCCATACACCAGAAGCAGCCGCCGGCGAAGGTCGCCCGCCCAAGCCCCCGATCGGTAGGATCGGCCTGAGCTACGGCGGCGACCGGGCCGCATCCGAGCGCCAGCAGCACCAGCGCGAAAAACCTCACGGCGTTCCCTCCTGAGGGGGCTCGATGGAGGGTAACGCCGTGAGGTGGGTTTCGGTTCGCTCGGCCCTCAGCTCCAACCGGTCCCGGTCCGCCGATCGATCCCGTGGCCGGGACGCTCCCGCCAACGGTCTCCCTCCGGCACGGTCCACTCCAGCGTGGTGCGCTTCTTCTTCCGGAGGACCTCGACCTTCGCCTTCTCGCCGTCCTCGTAGGAGCCGAGGATCCGGTGCGCATGAGAAGCAGACTGCGGCTTCCGGCCGTCGATCGCCAGGATGACGTCGCCGGCCTTGAGCGGTACGGCGCTGTCGGAGGGCGCCCGCACCACCAGCAGGCCTTCGGTGGTCCCGAAGTACTCACCGAGGTCCCGATTCAGCTCCACCAGCTCCAGGCCACCCCGCCTGCGGTGGATGTGGAAGTCGAACTCGCGCCCGAGGCGGGTGCCCATCCGGCCGAACTCATCCCCCATCCGCTCGAAGCCTCGCTCGAACCGGCGCATGTCCGGCAGTGCCATGACGTGCTGACCCTTATCGTCGGCCACCACAGTCGCGGTCCGCTTCTCGGTCCCCCGCCGGTATTCCAGCTTGACGGTATCGCCGGGCTCGAGCCGGCGGGCCATCCGAAGCAGGCGTCGACCGGGATCCCGACCATCGCCGGATGTGAGCGAGGTCCCATTCCAGCTGGTGATCACGTCTCCGGCGCGGAGACCAGCGGCCTCCGCGGGACCGTCCTCGACCACCTCGGCAATGCGGGCACCGATCGAATCGGCGTCGCGCTCGGCGTCCAGCAGAATGCCGATGCGTCCGCGATCGGTGACCGTGATGCGAACATCCTCCTGCGCCTCGGCCGGCAGGGCAGCCGCGGCCGGCGCAGAGGCCAGGAGCCCGGCGACCAGCGCCGGCCGAAAGCGACGGAATTGCATTGATTCCCCCAAGGAATGGCTTGGCTGCTTTCGAGATGCCCGGAGCGGACGGAAGGTTGCAGGCTGCGCAGGCGGATGGGGGAATTCTCAGGCGGGGCGGAGGGCGGGAGTTCGTGTCCGGCCGGTCACCGAAGCGATAGGCTCGTCCGCCATTTCCGCATAGCCGGCCAGGGTCTTTGCGTATGTCGCCACGACGCCGGGCGGGGCCGGCATCGGACGCCCTGCCAGTTGGGCCTGCAGCATCACGGCATTCGCGATTCCCTTCCCCTTGTAGTGGTTGTTGGTCACTACATAGACGTCCTCGGCCTCCTCGGTCACCACCTGGATTCGCTCTACCCACGGCTCGAGCTCCTGCCCGGTGTAGAGGTAGTCGTAACGCTTCTCGACACTGGCGTCCTTGCGGAACCAGTCGGCGTAGTTCCGCCCGTGGATCCTTACGTATCCCACGCGCGACGTCGCGGTGGCGCTCGGACCAATGCTGTGCTTGAAGCGCGGCTGGTCGATGTTGACGAACCCAATCCCCCCTTCGCTCAACTCCTGGTAGAACTCGGGCACGTTCCAGGACTCGTGCCGCACCTCCAGGACCAGGGGAAACTTCCGGAAGACGCGGGTCACGTCGTCCAGCCAGAGCCGGCTTTCGTCGTCCCGCCGGAACGACCAGGGAAATTGGAGCAGGACCGCGCCGAGCCGTCCCGCGTCGGCCAGCGGATCGAGCGCGGTCCTGGCGGCCGCGACATCCGCCCGGGTAAAGGCCTCGTCCCGCTCATGGGTGAACCGTCGCCACAACTTCGCGGTGAAGCGAAACGTGGGGTTCCCCCCGACCCGCTGGGCCCACGATTCGGCCGATTCCTGGGCGGCGGGCCGATAGAACGTGCTATTGATTTCGATGGTGTCGAAGTAGTCGGCGAGATAGGCGAGCGGATCGAAGCCGCGGGGCCGTGGTCGGGGATACACGACGCCCTCCCAATCGCGGTAGCTCCACCCTGCGGGACCGACTCTGATCATGGGTCACAGGGTGCCGTATCGGCCGGCCGCGCTCGGTGACGGGACTCACGAAAGCAGAGAACTAGAAGACCCTTAAGGCCTCAACGCATAGCCCAACTTGACGAAAAACGTGCGATCGGCCCGGGTGAGCTCGTTGGTGTCGTTTCCAAAGTGGCTGTCCGAATAGCCGACGAACGCCACGGTCTGCGGATTCAGCTTGTAAGAAATGAGAAACTGGGTGAAGAGCGAGCTGGTGGTCTGCTCCACCGGGAAACCGTATGCGGCAGGGTTACGGTCCAGGTGTTCGTACTGCACGATCGCGCGTACGAAGGTGCGCAGGTTCAGGTGGTAGACCAGCCGGGTCTGGAGCAGGTTGGCCGTGAAGATGCGTTCCCCCTCCGGGGTGCGCAGCCGCTGGAAGTCGTGCTGGAGGTCCAGATTGAGCCGCCGCCCGAGATAGAGCCGTGCACTCGGGCTCAGCGCCAGGTTCTTGGCCGTGCGGTTGTTGGCGACGTCCAGCTCCTCCCCGAACCGCGCCACCAGCGCGAGGCGCGCCGACCCGGTGGGCTGGCTCTGGATCGTCACGCGGCCATTGGTCAGATCGTGGTCGATTCCGGAGAGCCGCTGACGATTCTGAAATCCTTCGAGCAATACCGAAGTCTGGGACGGTCCCAGCCAGAAGGCGTTCAGGCCCGCCACAAAGTCGGTAAGCTGCCAATCGTGGTCGGTGTCAACCGTTCCGACCGCCCCGAACTGCAGCTGGGTGAACGGCTGCCCTTGCTTCCCGAAGATGCTGCGGGTCAGGGTAACGTTGGCTTCGCGTAGGTCCACTCGCGGTTCGAAACCGGCATCGGCCCGGAAGTCGGGGCTCAGGTCCCGCAGGTCGACCGACGCGAACCAATCGCGCGTAGCGTACTGGTAGGTGCCTCTCAGCGCCGCCCCAGTGAAGCTGCCGAGCGGCTGCGCGAATACCTGCGCCAGCCCCACCGGATATTCGGTGACGCTCCCCAGGCCCTGCAGCCGCAGCGAGTGCGACTCTCCGATCTGGAAGAACGCATCGGCGCCGCCCACCCGGTTGCTGTAGTCCTGCGAGCTTTCGCGCCCAGTGTAGAGCACGCCGACGTATGACGAGCGGCTCAAATCGTGCCGGTAGCGCACCGCGGTGGAGAGATTGTTGAGGGTGAGGGAGGTGTCCGCAGTGGCCTGGTTGGCTGGAAAGATCAAGTTCGTGACCTGGTCGTGCGCCGAGAAGACTCCGATTCCGGCCGGCCCGGCCTTGCCACTCAGCTTGAGTCCACCGGTGGGATCGGCAACGGTTCGGGTGAATACCGCCTGGATCGGGGTCGCAAAGAAATCCGCTCCCTCCAGGAAGAAGGGCCGGCGCTCGGGAAAGAATAGTGCAAACCGGGTATTGACGTCGAGCTGCGCGACGTCCGCTTCCACCTGGGAGAAGTCGGGGTTCGCCGTCCCGTTGAGCGACAGGTTCGACGTAACCCCCCAGCGAATGTCGAGGCCGGGCTCGACCTTAACGTCACCGGACTCGAGCGGCCCCGAGGGAAACGAGCTCCGCAGGTCGGTGCGCCGGGAGGTCAGCGTTGGATAAAGCTCGACG
>DATAFP010000066.1:0-2335 GCA_036257415.1 Gemmatimonadales bacterium | reverse complement strand
AGCACGCAGAGTCTCGGCCCCCAGGCGAACACGGCCACCGGAACCAGCAGCGCGCTGGAAAAGAACGCCACCAGCGCCGATACGGCGGCGAGGAGCACGAACGCCGCCATTCCCAGTCTCGGATGCGCCCGAATCAACGGCTCAGCCGCGCCGATCCACGCGAGCAGCTGATCGTGGACGGGCCGGGCAAGCAGCGTGATGGCCCCGACGATGACGACCAGGGTGAGCACGGCGGCACGGCGATGCCGCCAGGGACGATCCGCCGTGCCGGGTGGTTCCTTTGCGGGCGAGCCTATGAGCCGGCGAGCTCCGACCGCAGCGACGGATGATACGCGAAGAGAACTGTCCCGTCCTCGATCAGCCGAATGACCCGCGGCGCGGCCGCCCGGCTCAGTGCCGGACAACCCTGGCTCCGGCCCAGCCGACCGAGCTGCTGCACGATGGAAGGGTTCACGTAATCGGCCCCGTGGATGACGATGGCGCGGGCTTCGGCCTGATCGTTGGTCTTGTCGAGGCCGCGGAGCCGGAGGGAAAGACCGTGCGTCCCGGCGTAGGCGTTCCCGGTGAGGAACGTGCCGAGACTCGACTGCAGACTGCCGGGACGGTTGGAGAAGCGCTGAGCGATGTCGTCGCCCGTGTTCCGCCCGTGCGCGACCAGCTCGTGCGCGAGCACTGCTCCCCGCTCCGCGTCGATGACCCACAGCCGCTTCTCGCGCGAGCGAAGGCTGAAGTCGATGATGGTCAGCAGCGGGCGCCGGGTGAGGTGGCTGGCCGTGGCCCGGGCGTGCGCCCGCAGGCCAAGCTGGAGCACGTCGAGCCGGAGGCCGGTTCGTCTTGCGGCAGCCGCGAGCCGGCCGCTCAGGTGCGGGTCGGCACCGCGATCGGCCGAATGAGCTGCGGCCGGAGACACGAGCACCAGACCGAGAGCAGCAACCGCCCACCGCATTCCTCGCATGCGTGTGCCACCGATCCACTCGTGGGGGAGACGGAGGCTAAACCATCCGGCCCGGCCGCCGCAACCGGTCACGGGGGAGGGGCACCGGCGCGGAGCACTTCGTCCAGCTCCCGGTCGTGTCCGTAGATGTCCTCGAAAAACCAGGCTTCCCCCGAGGGCGTCGCCACCGCGGTGGTATAGAGGATAGCCACGGGCATCGGGTGCGGCAGGAACGCGCGCCTCGTCGCCGACCCGTTCAACGCGGCCCGCACCTCGTCGGCCCCCCACCCCGCTTGGCCGCGGAGCACCCAGTTAGCGAGGCCCTCGGCATCGTCGACCCGGATGCACCCGTGGCTGAAATCGCGGCGCGAGCGCCTGAACAGCTCGGAATTGGGGGTATCGTGCAGGTAGACGTTCGCCGCGTTGGGAAATACGAACTTCACCCGGCCGAGCGCGTTGGACGGTCCCGGCCGCTGACGGATTCGAAGCTCCCCGCGGGCGAGCCGGCGGCGCAGATTGTCGGTGACCGTATCGCCGAGCGGACGGTCGCCCGGGCCGACGATTTCCATCCGGTGGGCGCGGAGGTACGCCGGCTCTCGACGGAGCTTGGGAAGGATCTCGTTCACCAGGATGCTGCGGGGCACGTTCCAGTACGGCCAGAACTCCACGTAGCGCAACAGTTCGTAGAGCACGGGCGTCTCGGTATCGAGCGCGCGACCCACGACCACGGGAGTGGTGAATGACGGCGCGCGGCTGCCGCCGACGGCCTCGAAGCCGAAGAGGCGAAACGCCGGAATGTTGACGACGAGGAAGGGATCGCGCCCCAGCGGCGGCAGCCAGCGGATGCGCTCGAGCGCGAGCTCGATCTGCCGCACCCGATGCGCCAGCGGAACATTCAGGGCGTCAAGAGTGGCCCGGCCGACGATGCCGTCGGGATCGAGGCCGTGCCGCTGCTGAAACCGGCGAATTGCCTCGACAGTGGCGCCGGTGTACAGCGTGTCGTCTCCCGCCTCCTCGGCCTTGAGATCGCCCAGCAGCACGAGGCGGCGTCGCAGCTCCGGAAGCGGTCCGTAACCCTGACCCGGCGCCACCGGTGGCCCCGGCGGTAGCGGAGCGAATTCGGTACTGGCTGCCAGCCGGTGATAGCGTTGGAGGAGCGCGCGAAGGTTCCGGTACTGCGTCAGCGTGGGGGCGGCGCGCTCTACCAGCTCGCCGATTCCGTTGCCGGCCAACGCCTCACCGATCAGACCCGCCCAGTCGGGCGGGCCAGCGCGCCCCACGCTGCCGCTTTGTACCTCGCCCTTGGTCCGGCCACGGCGGAGATCGTCGAGATAGCGGATCAGATCTACCGTGAGCATCAGGTCCAGCCGGCCCCTCTCCGGGCCGGTGCGCGCGGTGTCG
>DATAFP010000208.1:0-8386 GCA_036257415.1 Gemmatimonadales bacterium | reverse complement strand
CTCGGTCGTCGCTGGGGCGTCATCGCCCTTGAGGTCGAAGTTGTAGATCCCGACGCCGCCGATCAGGTACGGGCGGAACCGCGTCTCCTCCGAGACCGGGAACTCGAACACGACATTCGCAGTGCCGTTGATGATCTGGGTGCTCAGGTCGAGGTCGAGCCCGCCGTCCTCGACGCCGAGTCGATGGTACATGCCGTCAATCTGGAACCCGACCGCGACCGTCGCAGGCATGTACCGAACCAGCGCGATGCCATGCCAACCGGTCGACAGCGCGTCGCTGGTCGAACCGCTTGGAATCGAGACCCCGCCGCCGATCCCGAACGACGCCGGGCTCTGGGCCGACGCTTCGCCGGCCGCCATCGCGGCCACGACCCCGAAGACTGCAAGACTCTTCACCAAGTGCTTCATATCGCCTCCTCCTCATCGCTCGCTGGACAGACAACGACGTGTGGGCTACGCGCCGGAACGCGCGTTGCCGCCGCGATTTAGCAAGCAGCTTGCCACCGACACGTGGTTGCAGCATATACACCAAGTGGTACATCTGCAATCACTTGCAAAGTGAAACGAGCACTACTCGTCCCGGGAGCCGGACACGGTGTCCGAGCGCGAGGCCGACCCCCGCTCGCGAAATCCGGCAATCAGTCGCAGCACGAGAGAGCCGCTCAACAGAACGATGGCGACCCAAACCACGGCAGGACGGTCGAGCGCGGCGCCCACCCCGCCGACCAGAAAGCCGACGACGGCCAGCGCGTGCCGCAGCATGATCAACGGGCGAGAAATCGGTCGATCCGTTCTCGGAAGTCTGCGGTGGTGCGTGCGACCGCGTTGACCCGCGCGCCGAGCCGCACGCCGTCCGCGAAGTCCCGGCCGTCCAGCTCGTAGAGGAGCTTCTTGGTCAACGCGAGCGCCGTGGCACTCCCCTCGGCGAGCGGCCTCACGACCGAGTCGATCGTCTGATCCAGCTGCGCCTCGGGCGCCACCCGCGAGACCAGGCCGAGCGCGGCTGCCTCGGGTGCGGTGAGCATTCTCCCGGTCGCGACCAGATCGAACGCCACTTGCTCTCCCACCAGCCGGCGCAGGATGACCAGCACCATCGCGGGCACGAAGCCCCGCTGAATCTCCGGGTAGCCCAGGCGGGCGGTTTCGGCGGCCACGACCAGGTCGCAGGCGGTGGCAAGACCGCAGCCGCCTGCCAAGGCGTTGCCGTGGACACAGGCCACGACCGGCTTGGGCAGTGTCCGAATCTTGACGAACACCTCGCCCAGCCGACGAGCGTCGGCTTCGTTGGCGCTGACCTCCCGTCGCGCGGATGCACGCAATTCCCCGAGATCGGCCCCGGCGCAGAAGTCGCGCCCTTCGCCCCTGAGCACCACCACCCCGACGTCAGGATCGAGGTCGGCAACATCGAGCTCGCCGGCGAGTCGAGCGATCAACTCGCTCGAGAGCGCGTTGCGCTTGTCGGGTCGATTGAGCGTGAGCGTGAGGACCCGAGCGTCGCGGCGAACCAGCAGTACGTCAGCCACGGCCGCCTTCGTATCTGCGAGCGACGCTCACCGGTGTCGGGATCTCCATGCGCAGCAGCGCCGTGGAGTAGACCTTTCCCTGCGCATCGGTCTTGAGGGAAATGGTGCCGCCCCCGTCGAGCGCGTCGTGCAGCAGGAAGTTGAGCGCGGCGAGATTGGGCAGCTCGAACCGTTCCACCCGGCTCACCATTCCGCGGAAGTGCCTCCGCACCCGGGCCACCGTCACCTCGCGGGCGAGCAGGGGATAGAGCTCTGGCTCGAGCGCGATGAGACCGACGTTCGCGGTGTTCCCCTTGTCGCCCGAACGTGCGTGCGCGAGCCAGCGCAGCTGGATGGTCCGCCGGGCCGGTGGCCGGGTGGGCCGGGCTCGTTTGCCGGCCGGCTTACGCTTCGCCACGCGAGACCTCCTCGCCGTCCATCCGACCATTTGCCCATCTGCCCATCCGTCACCCCGCCAGGATCTCCACGCTCACGTGTGGTTCGATCTCCCGCCGGTCCACCAGAGCCGGCCAGTACGCGACAATCTCCTCGACCGCCGGCCGTCCGCCCGCGAATCCCGTGACGCTCGGGGGCCCGGTCAGCACCAGCGGCGCAATCTCGCGGGTAAATCGCTCGACCGGAGCCTTCTCGCGTGCCCGCACGCCGACCCGCAACTGCACTTCCGGGGCGTCGGGATCGGGCAGTCCGGCGAGCCTGCCGTGGGTGGCGTCGGCGCCGACGAACTCGGTGAGAACCTGCTCGAAGCGGAGGCCGAGGTCGGTGAGGCGAGCACGGAGAATAGCGTCGGCACGCTTGGCCTTCTCGTACGCTTCCGGCCAGGCATACACCAGCGTGCCCACGGCTTTCCATCCGTACGAGTAGGCGATGCTCACCTTGAGCATTGGGGTGCGGGGACCGCCTCGAATACCGGACACCCGGACCCGGTCGCGGCCCTGCTGCGCCAACCGGATGGTCGTGAAGTCCGCAACGCCGTCGGGGGTGATGTAGTTGCGCGGATCACCCATCTCATAGACCAGCTGCTCGGTCACCGACGCGACCGATACCACACCGCCGGTCCGGGGGTGCTTCGTGACGACGAACGTTCCGTCGCTCGCGCCCTCGACGATGGGGAAGCCGGGGTTTTCGAGGCCGCGCACGCGCTTCCAGTCCTTGAGCAGATTCCCCCCGGAGCACTGGGCGCCACACTCGATGATGTGACCCGCCACGGTTCCCGCAGCGATCAAATCCCAACCGTCCCATGGCCAGCCGAACTCGTGCACGAGGGGCCCGAGCGTGAGCCCGGTGTCGGTCACTCGGCCGGTGATCACCACGTTCGCCCCGCGGTCGAGCGCGTCGACCACCGGAGCCATGCCAAGATAGGCGTTGGCGGAGACGACCCGGTCCCGGATGTCCGCGAGCGGCCGGCCGGTGTCCATGTCACGAAGCTCGTGGCCCTTGGCGATGAGCTCGTCAAGCCGGGGAAGAATGTCGTCCCCGCTCACCAGGCCGACCCGCACTTGCCCGGCGAGTCCAAGCCGCCTGGCGCCCTCGACCACGCGCTCGGCGCATCCGTGCGGATTCACCCCGCCGGCATTGGAGGTGACCTTGACCCCGCGCTTCACCACGGCGGGTAGGATCCGTTCCATCAAGGGTGGGAAGTCGCGGGCATAGCCCAGCGACGGATCGCGCGACCGCTGTTTCTGCATGATGGACATGGTGACCTCGGCGAGGTAGTCCATCATGAGGTAGTCGATCGGGCCGCCTTCCACCTGACGGACCGGGGCCTCGAGCCAATCACCCCAAAACCCCTGCCCTGCCGCCACGCGCACCAGCTTGCTCATCGCGCGGCGGCCGGTCCGAGGGAAATCTCACGGGTCCATGCCTCGCCGCCGGCCAGGGCAACCACGACCCCGAGCGGTTCGCTTCGTCCGGGCAGTGTCCAGGGTGCGGGCGAGCGTTCGAATCGCGCCGCGAGCGATTCACGAGGCCCAAGCCGAAGGTGATGCGACTCCCCCGCGCCGGTGTTCAGCGAGATAGCGGAGTCGGCGTAGAGGCGGACGGTCGCAACCACCGTCCACGGTTCGGTGCTGCGGGGGTCGGCTAACCCTGGCAACAAGTGCAGCCGGAGGGGCATGTCGCCATGGCCCCGAGGCAACGGCACCTGCAGCCGTCCGATGGCGTAGTTGAGCGGATGCTTTGCGAGGATGCGTCCGTCCGCGTCGATGGCGCTCAGGCCGAAGTCGGTGAACCGTGCCCATTGCCGTGGGTCCATGGTGACGTCCACCACGGCACGCGCGGCCCATGCCGGCGCGGTGAATGGCACGAGCACGATGTCGCCGCCGCGGGCCGCGATGGTATCGCGCCGCTCGGCGCCGGTCAGAAGCAGGCGGACTTCGGCTTCGACCGGCGCGTTACCGACGTTCTCGAGCAGCGCGACCACGCGGTCGGTCTGCGCCTCACCGAAGATGCGGAACGGGGCATGATCCACCCGCATCGAAACGGTCGCGCCGCCGAACGGCAGGCCGACAGCGTCGGCCTCGTAGACGCCGGCGACGACATCCCGGCCGTCCACCCGGAACGACGCCGCGCCGCTGTCGGCGCCGGCCTGGAGCTGACCACCATCGCGGAACGGCATGCCGCCAGGCTCATGCAGCGCCGCGATCGCGGATTGCAGCCCGCTCCAGGTGGCCACGCGCACGATGAACGGGCGCGCGCTGTCCGCGACGACGAAAGCTCGGCGGACGCCGCCGGGCTCCAGCCGGGCGGACTTTATCGGCTCGGCGCTGGCCGCGGCGCGGGGCACCACCACGGTGTTCACCAGTCGAAAGGCCGGCCCGGCCAGCGTATCCGCGGTCCACCCACTCACGGTGCCGGTGTAGAGTCCAGGCTCCCGGATCAGCGGCGCTCGATAGCGAAGGCTCACCAAGGTGGTCCCACCACCGGCCGTCACCGTGCGGGGCGCGATCAGCCAATCGGCGTTTGAGCGGAGCGTGAAGGTGACCCGCTTCGCACCGCCTGGCCGGGTGATTTCGAAACGCTGTATCGTGTCGGCTGGTGTCGCGAGGCCGCGCCAGCGAAACGCGGCGCCGGGCCCCGCTCGTCCCGGCACGGTCACTTCCACATCGGGCGCCGAGCGTCCACTCTCCAGCCAGCGCCAGGCCGCCTCGATATCCGGCAGGCCAGTTCCTTCCTCGATGAAAGGGACTCCGTGTTCCGGCCGCGCCGTGATCATGAGCGCATGCCGAATGGTCCGGGCATCGA
The DNA here is from genome assembly GCA_036257415.1 of Gemmatimonadales bacterium. GTDB lineage: Bacteria > Gemmatimonadota > Gemmatimonadetes > Gemmatimonadales > GWC2-71-9 > DASQPE01. Next base: position 3,623 of record DATAFP010000208.1, on the reverse strand, counting down.
GCGTGCGATTGGTCTGCGCGGCGGCCGATCGGAGCACCGCAACGAGACCAGTGACATGGGGAGAGGAAAAGCTGGTGCCTTCCTTGATCTCGTCGCCGGTGTCATAACGGGGCGTGGTGGAGTAGGCCACGCCCGGCGCGATCACATCGGGCTTGGCGAGCTCCCCGCCGCGCGCGCTGAAGGCGGCAATCTGATCGTTGGCCGCGCGGGGAACGAACGATGCCGGAACCGTGGCACCCACGGTCAGCACGCGCGAAGCAGAGGCGGGAAATCCCAGCGTTGACAGGCCGGGTCCGTCGTTGCCGGCGCTCACGACCAGCACGAGCTCCGGGCGGGCGGCTAGCACCGAGTCCACCAGCGCATCGATTCGTGCCTGCCCCTCCCGCTCGTTCCCTACCCCGAAGCTGAGGTTCAGCACCAGCGGAAGGCGCCGGCGTTCGGCGAACCGAATGGCGTAGTCAATGCCCCGCGCGATGCTGCCGGTGGTGGAGATGCCTCCGTGCGCGTCGTTGGCGATCTTGAGACCGAGGAGCTGGGCTCCCGGCGCGACGCCGTCAAGGTCGCGGACGCCGTAGACGTCGTTGCCGGCCGCGATGCCGGCGACGAAGGTGCCGTGGCCACTGGTGTCGAAGAACAGATCCAGCCCGGGCCGGTCGGTCCGGTCAGCGAAGTTCGCCGCCACGGCGACCGGTGCCGCACGGCCGCGTGGGGCCCAGCCGAAGGTCTGTCCCGCGGCGAGGTAGTCGCGCACCGCGGTCTCGTTGGCCAGCGATCCATCACCGTCGGTGTCGGCGAAGAGAGCCCATCCGTCGCTCGCCCGTACCACGACGATGGCGAGCGTGTCGGCCACGGTGCCGTCCGCGTCGAGATCGGCCGCCGGAGCGTCGCCGAGCGGAATCTCACGGAGCACGCCGCCCCACCACGGACCATCCGCATCGAGCGCGGCGACTCGCCCGAACCCGCCGAGCCGTCGGCCGCCGACGGTCACGCTGTCGCCGTGCGGGCGCAACTCCTCCAGCGCAATGGACCCCTCCCCCGAGAAATCCCGGAGGTCCAGAACCTTCCGCTCGCCGGTGCTCGTGGTAACGAGCCCCGGAACGCTGGGATCGATGCCGGTGTCGAGGATGCCGATGAGGACGCCACGACCATCCCAGGTGGGGTGAGCCTCCCGCAGGGCCGCGACCCGAGTGGGCCGGAGCCCCAGCCAGTCGCGCTCACGCGCCACCTCCGGCGGCGCCACGCGGGGCTTGGGCGGCGTGGTGTCAGGCTGAATGACCACGTCCGGCCGATGGCGCGGGGCCGGATGGATGTTGGGCTTGGGCGGCGCAGGCGCTTCCGGGGGCGGCGCCGGTTCCGGAGGTGGGGCGGAGGTCTTCGTGGCGCACGCCGACAGCCAGGCGATCAACGCCATGGCACTACCGCGATGCAACATCGAGCGGCGGCAGCACGAACGGACCGAGGTGGGGACCAGCGTAGTTCGCGGCGACGCGCAGGAGGAAGCCAAGCTGGTCGCGCGTTTCTTCGGGGGTGACGATCGCGTCCACGAAGCCCCGCGCCGCGGCGAATCGAGCGTCGAGCTGCTGCTCGTAGTCCGCCCGCATGGACGCGACAGCGGCTTCCTTCTCCGGTGGGAGGGGCTGCTTCGCCTTCTGCGCCCGCTCGATGTCGGGGCCGTGCACGGCCATGACCGCGGACTCGCCTTCCATCACCGCCATTCGACCGGTGGGCCAGGAGAGAATGAAATCGGGGTCGAACCCCTGGCCCGCCATCGCGTAATAGCCCGCCCCCGACGCGTGATTGACGGTCAAGACCAGCTTGGGAACCACGGCGGTCGCCATCGCTTCCACCCAGCGCGCCCCGGCGCGGATGATCCCGGTGTGCTCAGCCTCGGGGCCGACCATGAATCCGCTCACATCCTGCACGAACAGGAGTGGGATGCGCTCGCGGCTCGCGGTGTCGATGAAGTACGCGACCTTCTCGGCACTCTCGGTATAGATGATGCCGCCGAACCGTGGCCGTTCACCGGGACGTCCCTTGATGACGCCGCGTTGGTTGGCGATCACCGCGACCGGCCAGCCTTCGATGTGGCCGTGACCGCAGATCATCTCGCGTGCAATGTCGGGCTGGAACTCGTCGAGCTTGCCCTCGTCCAGCAAACAGGCGAGCAGATGCCGCATTTCGTACGACAGCCGGTGGTCCTGCGGCAGGATATCGTACACGTCGGTCGCGGGCCGCGCCGCCGGACGCGGGGGCAGGACCCGATGCCGCATCCCCTCGTGCCGCGGGAGCCGTCCCACATAGTCCCGTATGCGGCTGACGCACTCCGCGTCGTTGGCCACCCGATAGTGTGCGACGGCGCTGAGCTCGGTGTGCGTTCGGGCGCCGCCGAGCGTTTCGGCGTCCACCGTCTGGCCGGTGGCGCCCTTCACGAGGTTGGGGCCGCCCAGGCCCATGAAGCTGGTGCCTTCGACCATGAAGATCACATCGGACAAGGCCGGCAGATAGGCACCGCCGGCTATACAGCTTCCCATGACCGCGGCGATCTGCGGTACGTGGAGGAAGTGCCGCATGATCGAGTTGTAGTAGAACAGACGAGCCGCGCCGTACTGTCCCGGAAAGACCCCGCCCTGATAGGGGAGGTTCACACCGGCGCTATCAACCAGGTACACGATGGGAATATGCTGGCGCATGGCCACCTCCTGCGCCCGCAGCATCTTGGTGATCGTCTCGGGCCACCACGAGCCCGCCTTTACAGTGGCGTCGTTCGCGACCACCACGACCTCGCGGCCCTCCACCACGCCCACGCCGGTGATGACTCCGGCGCCGGGCGCCTGGCCGTCGTACCGGTCGTAGGCAACCAAGAGACCGAGCTCGAACCACGGCGCGCCAGGGTCGAGCAACCGCTCCACCCGCTCTCGCGGTGCCAGCTTTCCCTGGGCGTGCATCCTGGCGACGCGCTCGGCGCCTCCACCCTGTTGCAGGGTGGCCGCGAGACGACGGTACTCATCGGTGAGGATACGAAGGCGTCCGGCCTTGGCGGCCGACGTAGTGGCGGTCACGACAGGACGCTCACGAGCCAAGGTTCGTGGCGGCCCAGCTCCGGATGTAGGCGACGAGATCGGACGTCGGGGTACCCGGCCCGAAGAGCCGCCCGATCCCCTTGCCCTGGAGCGCCTGCATGTCGTCGTTGGGGATGATGCCGCCTCCGGTGACGAGGATATCGGGACGGCCCTGCTGGACCAGAAGCTCGCGGACCCTGGGAAACAGCGTCATGTGCGCGCCCGACAGGATCGACAAGCCGACGACGTCCACGTCTTCCTGTATGGCCGCCGAGGCGATCATCTCGGGCGTTTGATGCAGTCCGGTGTACACCACCTCCATCCCGGCGTCCCGGAGCGCCGCGGCCACCACTTTGGCGCCGCGGTCGTGCCCGTCGAGTCCCGGCTTTGCCACCAGCACCCGAATCGGACGGGTCGGGATTCCGTGGGCCGCTGCGCTCATCGCCGGAATCGGAGGAGGCCCGCGAGGCCGCTGATTTCACGGCAGGCGGTCTGATCGTACACCACGTTCACGTCCACCCCCTGTCGGAGCGCGTCCTCGATCGCATCGTCCACCACATCGAG
>DATAFP010000192.1:0-39538 GCA_036257415.1 Gemmatimonadales bacterium | reverse complement strand
GACCACACTCGATGCGCCGGCATCATGGTCGGGCGGGGCGCGTTCGGTAATCCGTGGCTGTTCGGCGATGCGCAGGCGCTCCTGGCTGGTCGTCCTCTCCCGGCTCCCCCGAGCGCGGCGGAGCGATTTGCGGTCGCGCTGGAGCACGCCCGGCTGGCGCTCGAGCTCCAGGGAGACACCCGGCAGACCGTCATCGAGTTCCGCAAGCATTTCGGCTGGTATACGAAAGGCCTCCACGGCGCGAGCGATCTGCGCCAGCGTCTGTTCCGAATCGAGTCGATCGCCGAGGCGGAGGCGATCTTCCTCGATTACCTCGAGCCGGTGCCACGGGTGGCGTGACACCCGCCCAGATGGAAGCGCTGCTGGCCGAAGTTGCCGCCGGCCAACTCACCCCGGAGTCCGCGCTGCAACGACTCCGGCACCTTCCGTTCGAAGACCTCCCGTTCGCCCGCGTCGATCACCACCGCCAGATCCGTCAGGGCCATCCAGAGGTGGTCTTCTGCGCCGGCAAGACCGTGGAGCAGGTCGTCGCCATCTGCGAGCGGTTGGCGGTACACGGGGGTTCGTTCCTGGGGACCCGCGCCACGGAGGCGATGGCCGACGCGCTCAGCGGGCGGTTTCCCGGTGTCGAATGGAACCCCATGGCGCGAACGATCCATCTGCCCGTCCGCCCGCCGGTGCATCCGCCTACTGGATCCATCCTCGTCGTATCGGCCGGCACGAGCGATCTGCCCGTCGCGGAGGAAGCAGCCGTGACCGCACGCGCATTCGGTCATGGGGTCGACGATCTGGTCGACGTGGGCGTGGCCGGCATTCACCGTCTCCTGTCGGAGACCGAGCGGCTGGCGATGGCCGACGTCCTCATCGTTGTGGCCGGAATGGAAGGCGCCCTGCCCAGCGTCGTGGGAGGCCTGGTGCGGAGGCCCGTGATCGCGGTGCCGACCAGCGTGGGGTACGGAGCGTCGTTCGGTGGCATCGCCGCTCTGCTTGCGATGCTTAACTCGTGCGCCGCAGGGGTGACGGTGGTGAACATCGACAACGGCTTCGGCGCCGCAGCGGCAGCGAGCCGCATCCTCTCGCGGTGATCGCGTTTCTCGTCGGCGTCGTCGTCGGCGTGGTGGCCGCGTGGTTCGCCGGCCGACTGCTTCGGGGGCAGGGGATCGGAGTCGGCCGGCCTGCCCCGTCTGGCGTCGGTGCGCACCTGCTTCCCGACCCGGCATTCGGCTGGCTCATGCGCTCCCACGGCGCGCTCGGCGTATGGGTGAGCGAGGTGGGCGCAGGTGAAGAGGGCCCGCGCGCCGAGCGCCACGTTGATGGCGACCGATTGTCGATCACGCAGATCCAAGCGGTCGACCGGCGGCTGGAGCGGGCACGTGATATCGAAGAGCACGGCGTCGAGCGGCTGGGCGTCGGCACCCTGGTGTTCCGCGCCGCGGCCGGATATGCCGTAGGCATTCTTCTCCCGCACACGTTCAACGCCAACGAGCTCGGCGAGGTGGAACGAGACCTCGAAAAGCTGCTGGATGGGGCGCGACGGCGTCCCCAGATCGTGGCGCTCGCTCAAGCTCAGACCCAGGATGCCCAACTGGAGTCTGCGGGAAGCGTGGGACTGCGCCTGGCCTACCAGCTGGAGCGGACCCTCGAAACCGAGATCGTCGTGGCCGCAGTCGAAGCCACGAGCCCGGGCGACGAACGCGTGCGCATCGTCGGTGTGTCGGGTCGAGGCGACCGCCGGTTGCTAGACAGCGTGCTGCCACCCTATGCCGAGCTCGCGCGCGTAGCGCTCGGCGCCCTTCCCCAAACACTCACCGGCGACGACCCATTGGGCGCGGTGGTCGCGGATCGGCGGCAGCGGATCGGCACGACCCTGCTCGTCCCGATCGCCGTCGGCAGCTCGCCCCCGGTCGGCGCGGTCGCGGTCCACCTCCCGACCGGGGTGGAGCCGGCGGGGTCAGTCCGAGCCGAGTTGCAGGAGGCGGTTACCAATGCAGCACCCCGGCTGGTACGGGCGGTGTCCACCGATGCAGCGCTCCGGTCGGCGGCGTCCGATCCGCTGACCGGCCTGGTCAACCGGCGAGGGCTCGAACAGGCGCTGAGCCGGGTGGAAGTCCGTGAGGGGGCCCTGATTTTTGCCGACCTGGACCGCTTCAAGCACCTCAACGACACCCTGGGCCATCCAGCCGGGGATGCCGCCCTCATTCACTTTGCGCGCATTCTGCGAGAGCAGGTCCGGGGCGGGGACATTCCGGCGCGGATTGGGGGCGAGGAGTTCGCCATCTGGCTACCGGGGGCGACCCTCGACCTGGGCAAGCGCATTGCCGAGCGGGTACGTATCAAGCTCGGAACCACGGCATGGGAGTGGCAGGGTCGGCATTGGTCGCTGAGCGCCTCATTTGGCGTGGCCGCGTGCCCGGAGACCAATACCGAGCTGGAGAATCTGCCGGCGCAGGCGGACGCGGCGCTTTACGTGGCAAAGCGGAGCGGTCGGAACCGGGTGGAAGCGGCGGGCGCGGCGCGTTAGGGGGGAGCTCCGCCGCTCCCCGCCGGCCCAGGTTTCGGTTATTTTTCTTCTCTGTCGGGGGCGATCGGCTTCGACGGGTTTGTTGAGGGAATCGTTGCGTGCCCAGGTCCAGGCACCTGGTAAAACCGTCTGGAACGTACTAACTGCCAACTCTGAACTGGCACTGGCTGCGTAAGCTGAGCTCAGCTCGCTGACGCACCTGCGGTGACGGAAGCCCGCCTGAGGCGTCCCCACCGTATCGCAAAGTCGGGCTGGCTGGACGCGGTGCCCCACCGCGAGCCGGCGAGAGCAGGGGGGCTGCTCCGCAGGTGGGCCGGTTCGATGCCTGCCAGCGGAAAAGGCACAAAATCGGGCCTACGCGCGTAGACGCGGTTTCGGATGCTCACTCGGACCAGGGTTCGATTCCCTGCGCCTCCATCACCGGGCGGGATGTCACCGACATTCCGCCCGGTCGGCTTTATCCTCAACCGTGTCGATGGTCTGTTCAACCTTTGTGGTAATTGGCTGCAAAGCAATGTGTTAGCCAATTGCATATAACCTGATTTCTCAACCCTTACTCCATGCCCACCCCCGTTACCGCATCCGAGTCAGGGGCCTCCGCGTTTACCGACCGGGTGCGCGCCGCGTTTCCCGCGCTCGCCCGCCGGCACCGGCATCTGCCGGTCGCGTACTTCGACGGGCCGGGAGGCACCCAGGTGCCGCAAGTCGTGGTCGATGCCGTGTCGGAGTACCTGCTCCGCCATAATGCGAACACCGACTGGCACTACCCGACCAGCCAGGAGACCGACGCAATCATCGCGGACGCGCGTGCGGCGGTGGCCGACTTGGTGGGCGGGCGAGCCGACGAGGTCGCCTTCGGCGCGAACATGACCACGCTCACGTTCCACGTGGCCCGGTCGCTGGGTCGGCGGTGGGGCGCCGGCGACGAGATCGTGGTCACCGAGCTCGACCATCACGCCAATATTGATCCTTGGCGGGCGCTTGCGACGGAGCGAGGTGTGGTTGTCCGGGCGGTGCCGTTCCATCGCGACTCCGGTCAGCTGGACTGGGACACCTTCGAGGCTGCCATCTCGCCTCGGACGCGGCTGGTGGCCATCGGCGCGGCGTCCAACGCCCTGGGTACGGTGAACGACGTGGCTCGCGCCGGCAGGATGGCCCGGGCGGTCGGCGCGCTCTTGTTCGTGGATGCGGTACACTACGCTCCCCACCTGCTGCCCGACGTCCAGGCGCTGGAGGCCGATTTTCTGGCCTGTTCGGCGTACAAGTTCTACGGCCCGCACATCGGAATTCTCTGGAGCCGCCGGGACCTGCTAGCGAGCCTGGACGTCCCGAAGCTGGTCCCGGCGCCCAACGCAATTCCCGAACGGATCGAGACCGGAACGCTGTGTCACGAGGGTATCGCGGGTACCCTCGCGGTGGTGGACTTCCTCGCCGGCCTGGGTGGGCGGGATCGGGCGCGCGCCGAGGGGAGTCGGCGCGACCGGCTCTCGGCGGCATATGCCGTGATTCATGCCCAGGGTGAGCGTTTGATCCGCCGCCTGTGGAATGGCCTGGCGGCTATCCCGGCGGTGACGCTGTATGGCCCGCCGCCGGGCGAGCCACGAACTCCCACCCTCGCCTTTGTGGTTCGCGGCCGTCCCGCGCACGATGTGGCGAGGAGCCTCGCTGAGCGCGCGGTATTCGTCTCGAGCGGCGACTTCTACGCGGCGACGGTGGTCGAGCGGTTGGGATATGCGGAGGAGGGTCTGGTGCGCGCGGGCTGCGCCTGCTACAGCACCGAGGAGGAGGTGGATCGATTGCTTGCCGGCGTCGACGCGGCGGCTGCGGGTAAATGACGAGAGGCCCAGAGACAAGAGACGAGAGACAAGAGACAAGAAGACAAGTAGGGTCCTACTCGTCTCTTGTCTCTCGTGTCTTGTCTCCGTTCTCCCTACGCCCCCACCGGAATCCGCACCCGCGTCTTCTCCCACTCCAGCACCAGGGCCTTGGCGTCTCCGCTCGCGGGCTCTGCGCGGATAGTGAATTGCTCGACCGGAGTCGACACGCTCTCCGGCTTGACCTTGGCGCGTCCGAGCTCCTGCTTCTTGACCGCGTCGGTGTAGTTCGATTCCTCGCCCCACTGCGTAATCGAGCGGTTCACCACGACCTCCCACTCGGTCTTGCCGGGGACGGTGTAGAGCGAATAGCTGCCGGCGGGAACCTTGATTCCGGCGAGGGTGATGGGTCCGGTGGTATGGATCATCGTGGGCTCGTTCGCGCCGGTGCGCCAGATCTTCCCGAACGGCACCGCGTCACCGCCCAGCATCTGCCGTCCCCTGAGCGACGGCCGTCCGTAGCAGACCTTGGCGACCTTGCCGCCGACCGTAAACGAGAGCGAGTCGAGCGGGCTCTTACGCTTGTCCAGGGGAAGATCTTGCGTGTTCATCGTGATGCACGCGGGGTCCTTCGCTGCAAGCGGTCGAGACCCCGCCGGAGCGGGTGGGATGAGCGAAGCCAGCGTGGTGAGGAGCAATAATGTCTTCATGGTTCCGATCTCAGGGTGAAGGGTGGTCAAGCAGCCCGGCGTAGGCGCGGCGCGCCAACGCCAAAGCATCATCCGCCGTGCCGGCCATGCAGTTCAGGTGACCCATCTTCCGGCCGGGCCGCGGCTCGGCCTTGCCGTACAGGTGCAGCTTCACGCCCGGTAGCGCCAGAGCTCGATCCCATCGAGGCGGGCCGCCGGCCCACACGTCGCCGAGCACGTTGACCATCGCGACCGGCGAGAGCAGTGCGGGCGACCCCAGTGGCAGCTCGCACAGCGCCCGCACCTGTTGCTCGAATTGATCGGTCACGCAGGCGTCCAGCGTGTAGTGCCCGGAATTGTGCGGCCGCGGCGCGATCTCGTTAACGAACAGCCTCCCGCCGCGGGCCACAAACAGCTCGACGGCCAGCACGCCTACATATTCGAGCCGCGCCGCCACTGCTGCGGCCAGCTGCGCGGCCTCGGTGGCGAGCGCGTGGCCGATCCGCGCCGGTACGACGGTGGTGTCCAGAATGCCGGCTCGATGACAATTCTCTCCGGCCGGAAACGGCACTGTGCCGCCGTCGGTGCCGCGCACCAGGACCACCGAGAGCTCGGCCTCGAGATCGAGCCTTTGCTCCAGTACGCACGGAACTCCGCCGAAGTTGCCGAAGGCCGTCCCGAGGTCCGCGAGCGTTCCGATGGGCAGCTGGCCCTTGCCGTCGTAGCCGAGGCGGCTGGTCTTGAGGAGCGCCGGAGCGCCCACCGACTCAAACGCCGCCGCCAGCTCGTCGCCGTTTGTCACCGGGCAGAACGGCGCCATTCCGAAGCCATGGTCGCGGAGGAAGGTCTTCTCGCGAATCCGGTCCTGCGCCACGGAAACCGCTTCCGCGGACGGCCGCACCGGAATCGTTTGAGCAAGTCGTTGCAGAGCGCCGGCCGGAACGTTCTCGAATTCAATCGTGATGGCGGCGCATTCCGAGGCGAGCAAGTCGAGCGCGGCGGGATCGTCGTATGCTGCCTGGATGTGTCGGTCCGCGACCGCGCCGGCCGGGCTACCGGCGTCAGGCTCCAGCACGATGACTCGATAGCCCATTTCCCGAGCCCGCATGGTGAACATCCGTCCCAGCTGCCCGCCGCCGAGCACGCCGAGGGTGGCGCCGGGCAGGATCACGCCGGATCGGGCAGTCTGAGGCGAAGCACGCGTTCGGTCTCGGCCGTGCGAAAGTCTTCCAGCCTGCGGGCGAGTGGGGGGTCGCCAGCGGCCAGCAACGCAACGGCGAAAAGTGCCGCGTTGGCCGCCCCGGATTCGCCGATGGCAAAGGTGGCGACCGGGACGCCGGCCGGCATCTGCACGATCGACAACAGCGAGTCGAGGCCCTGCAGATGTTTGGTGGGAATTGGGACGCCGAGCACCGGGATGGAGGTGCGGGCGGCCAGCATACCCGGCAGATGGGCGGCCCCGCCGGCGCCGGCGATGATGCAGCGAAGTCCGCGCGAGACCGCCTCGCCTGCGTACTGGTAAAGCAGGTCCGGGGTTCGATGTGCGGACACGACGCGGGCCTCGTGGGCCACGTTGAACTGCACCAGGCGGCGCGCCGCCGCCTGCATCACGGACCAGTCGGATTCGCTGCCCATTACTATCCCCACGAGGGGCTGCGTCATGGATGATTCCGGATTCGGCCCTGAGGTGAGCACAAATTTAGCGGAGCACTGCCAAATGGAAGGCGAAACACGGGGTCAACGGCTGATAAGGGCCGTGCAGGAGCACCGGGTGGTGGAGTTGACCTATCAGGGGCACCAGCGAACCGTCGAGCCTCATATCGTGGGGCTGCACGAAGCGGGCGAGCCGGTGCTGTATGGCTATCAGACTGGCGGGACGAGCCGGAGCGGCAGCATACCAGGATGGCGCACGCTGATCGTGACCGAGATCGAAGACCTGGAGTTGACTGACCAGCGGTTCCCCGGGCCGCGTGGCGACTTTGACCCAGCCGGCCTGCTGGAGGTGTTCGCCCGCGCGTGACCGTCAGACAGTGCTCCGGGTCCGGTCCATCGTCCCACGTTCGGCGAGTGCGGACTGGGCCGCCGCGAGGCGCGCGATTGGAACGCGATAGGGAGAGCAGGAGACGTAGTTCATGCCCAGCCGGTCACAGAAAGCCACCGCGGCCGGCTCACCGCCGTGCTCGCCGCAGATGCCGAGCTTGAGATCGGGTCTGGTCTTCCGGCCGAGCTCGCAACCCAGCTGAATGAGCTTGCCCACGCCGGTCTGATCCAGCACCTGGAATGGATCATCCGGAATGATGCCCTGCTCGATGTAGAGGGGCAGGAACTTCCCGGCGTCGTCACGCGACAGTCCCCAGGTCGTCTGCGTGAGATCGTTCGTGCCAAAGGAGAAGAACTGCGCCTCGAGGGCGAGCTCGTCGGCCGTCACCGCCGCTCGGGGCAGCTCGATCATGGTTCCCAGCAGATACGGCACGGTGATCTGCTGTTCGGTGAATACGTCGGCGGCGATCCGCCGCACGATGATGGCCTGCTTCCGGAACTCGACGGCGTTGGCCGTGAAGGGGACCATCACTTCCGGCATCACGCGTCCCTTGCGCGCGGCCACGGCGCACGCCGCCTCGAAGATGGCGCGCGCCTGCATTTCGGTGATCTCCGGGTGCAGAATGCCCAGCCGGCATCCACGGAGGCCCAGCATGGGATTCACTTCGCTGAGTGCATCTACCGCCCGGCGGATCTCCGCGACCGGCCGCGCCATCTCCCTGGCGACCAGCTCGACCTCGGCGTCTTCGCGGGGAAGGAACTCGTGGAGGGGCGGATCGAGCAGCCGGATCGTGACCGGGAATCCCTCCATCGCCCGGAAAATCGCCTCGAAGTCCGCCCGCTGCATGGGCAGCAGCCTGTCGAGGGCACGGCGGCGCCCCTCGACGTCGCCGGCCAGAATCATCTCGCGCATCGCAAGGATGCGCTCGCCCTCGAAGAACATGTGCTCCGTGCGGCAGAGGCCGATGCCCTCGGCCCCGAAATCCCGTCCCCGATGCGCGTCGGCCGGGGTATCGGCGTTGACCCGAACCCGAAGCTGCCGGACTGCGTCCGCCCAGCCCATGATGCGGCGGAACGGCTCGCTCAATGAAGGCTCGATCAGCTTCGCCTGCCCGGCGTAGATCCTTCCGGTGGCCCCGTCCAGGGTAATCCACTCACCCCACCGCACCACGCGACCGTCCACCGAGAAGCAGCGCTGGTGCTCGTCCACCGAGACAGCCGAGGCTCCGGCCACGCACGGTTTCCCCATGCCGCGGGCCACCACGGCCGCATGCGACGTCATGCCGCCTCGCGCCGTCAGGACCGCCTTCGCCATCACCATTCCATGGAAGTCCTCGGGCGAGGTTTCCCGGCGAACCAGGATGACCGCCTGCCCGCTGCGCCCGAGCCGCTCCGCCTCGTCGGCGTCGAACACAGCGGTGCCGCACGCCGCGCCGGGTGATGCCGGCAGTCCCGTCGCGAGCAAGTCGAGGCGACTTGATGCATCGATAGTGGGGTGGAGCAGCTGATCGAGGTCGGTGGGTGGAATCCGGGCCACCGCTTCCTCGCGCGAGATCACCCCTTCGTCCACCATGTCGCACGCGATACGCACCGCCGCCGCGCCGGAGCGTTGCGCCCGCCGGGTCTGCAGCATGTACAGGACGCCGCGCTCGATGGTGAACTCGAGATCCTGGACGTCGCGGAAGTGACGCTCCAGCGTCCGGGCCGTGCGCTCCAGCTCGCCGAACGCGGCCGGAAGCCGGTCGCGCAGGCTCGCGATCGGCTCCGGTGTGCGGCTGCCCGATACCACGTCCTCGCCCTGCGCGTTGAGCAGATACTCGCCGTACAGCCGTGGCTCGCCGGTCGATGGGTCGCGGGTGAACGCCACCCCGGTCCCCGAGTCCTCGCCGATGTTGCCGAATACCATCGCGACGACGTTCACAGCGGTGCCCATCGAATCGGGAATGCCGTGCAGCTTCCGATAATCGATGGCCCGGCGGGTGTTCCAGCTCTCGAACACCGCGGAGATGGCGCCCCAGAGCTGGTCCAGCGCCTGTTCCGGAAACCGCTTGCCGGTCTCGCTGTGCACGTGCTCCTTGAATTCGCGGACCAGTCCCTGCATGGCGGGTACCGGGAGGTCGATGTCCCGCGCCACACCACAGGCTCGGCGGCGCTCCTCCAGCCGCCGCTCCATCGGTCCCCGGGGAAGCTCGAACACCACGCTGCCATACATCTGCACGAAGCGTCGGTACGAGTCCCAGGCGAAGGCGGGATTCCCGCTCTGCGCGGCCAGTCCCTCCACGGTCTCGTCGTTAAGCCCGAGGTTGAGGATCGTCTCCATCATGCCGGGCATCGACACCGGAGCGCCGGAGCGCACCGATACCAGTAGCGGCCGGTCGGCGCCGCCAAAGTGCTTGCCGGTGGCGGCCTCAAGTCGGGCAAGTGCCTGATCGACCTGAGTTCGGAGCCGTACTGGGAACTGGTGGGTTTGGAGGTAGGTATTGCAGAGCGCCGTGCCAATCGTGAAGCCGGGAGGGACCGGGATGCCGAGCGTCGTCATCTCGGCGAGCCCGGCGCCTTTGCCGCCCAGTGCGTCTTTCATGGCGGCCGTCCCGTCGGCCCGCCCCTGGCCGAAGAACCAGACCAGTGGCTGGGCGTAAGGGCCGCTCATGCCGGCGTAGCGATCAACGGCGACATGTGACGAAGCTGCACCAGGTCGTCCGGAATCTCGGTGGGATACTGGCCGGAGAAGCACGCGTGACAGAACCCAGTGGCGCTTCCCGCCGCCTTGAGCATGCCGTCGAGCGACAAGTAGCCCAGCGTGTCCACGCCGAGGAAGCGGCGGATCTCCTCTTGCGAATGGGTCGCCGCGATCAACTCCTCGCGGGTTGGAGTGTCGATGCCGTAATGGCACGGCCCCGTGATCGGCGGGGATCCCAGCCTCAAGTGCACCTGCCGCGCACCGGCGCTCCGGATCATGTGCACCAGCTCCTTACTGGTGTTTCCCCGCACCAGGCTGTCATCCACCACCACCACCGATCGCCCCTCGATCACCTCCCGCACCGGATTGAACTTGATGCGGACCTTGGCTACCCGGAGCGCCTGCGTGGGATTGATGAAGGTGCGTCCCACGTAGTGGTTCCGGATCAGACCATGCTCGAGCCGGATACCGGATGCATCGGCGTAGCCGAGCGCCATCGCGTTGGAGCTGTCCGGCACGCTGAACACCACTTCGGCGCCGGGCGCCGGCTGCTCGCGCGCCAGCTGGCGGCCCAGCTCGCGGCGCACCCGGTCCACCGATTCGCCGAAGACGGTGCTGTCCGGCCGAGCGAAGTACACCAGCTCGAAGACGCAGCGGCTGACCGGGCGTGGTGCCAGTCGAGGCAGGTGGGTGATGCGGCCGTCATCGATCCGGACGAAGTCACCGGGTTGCAACTCGCACGCGGGCGAAGCTCCCACCAGGTCGAGCGCGCAGGTTTCGGAGCCGACCACCATACCGCTGCCGAGGCGGCCGAGCACCAGAGGCCGGAAACCACGGCTATCCACCGCCGCGAACATGGTGCGCCCGACGGTGATGATGAGACTGTAGGCGCCGTCGACCTGCTCCAGCGCATCACGGATCTGGCCCTCGACGGTGGACGCGCCGGAGCGGGCGATGAGGTGGACCAGGACCTCGGTGTCGCTCGACGTGGTGAAAATGGCTCCCCGCTCGACCAGCTCGCGCTTGAGCTCCGGCGCGTTGACCAGATTGCCGTTGTGCGCGATGGCGAGCGGGCCGCAGCGGGTGTTCACGCTGCAGGGCTGGGCATTCGCCAGCACCGTACTGCCGGTGGTCGAATACCGTGTGTGGCCGACGGCCACATCGCCCGGAAGCCGTGCGAGGTCTGCCTCCTCGAAGTTCTCGGAGACCAAGCCCATTCCCCGGTGCGAGCGGGCCGTCCCGTCGCGGTCTATCGCGACGATGCCCGCGCTCTCCTGCCCCCGATGCTGCAGGGCATAGAGACCGAGGTAGGTCATTCTGGCCGCGTCCGCCAGACCGGACACACCGAAAATCCCGCACATTCCCTAGCTCTCCGCGGCGCGGTCTTCCAGGTCGGCGTGCGCCATCCGCCGAGGGATCGCGTCGTAGTAGATCCGCCTCAAATCGTCGATAGGCCAGGTAAACACTCTCCCCCCGGTCCGGAGTTCCAGCCGGGCGCCGGGCTCACCGACGGTTCCGACGCGGTACGCTGGAACGTCGTGCCGGCTGGCCAGCGCCAGCAGCTCGGACGCGGCGGCCGCCGGGGATGACGCGACGACCCGCGCGCCGTCCTCGCCGAAGAGCAGCGCCTCCGGATCCAGCGATCCGCCGTAGCTCGTGAGGTCCACCTCGGCGCCTGATCCGCGCGCGGCGTACGGTCCGCCGAGTGCCGCCTCCGCCAGCGAGACGGCGATCCCTCCCTCTGAAACGTCGTGCGCGGAGCGGAGCAGATGCAACCGCGCGGCGTCAGCCAAGAGGCGCTGGAGACGACGTTCGGCTTCGAGATCCACCCGGGCGGGCCGGCCACCTACGAATCCGAGCAGCTCCGCCCAGTAGGCCGAGCCTCCCAATTCGCCACGGGTCTCTCCGAGCAGGATGATGGTATCGCCCGGCTGGCGGAAATGGCTCGGGATCCGGTCCTCGATGCGGGGGAGCAAGCCGACCATGCCGACCGTCGGCGTCGGATCCACGGCGCCGCCCGGACTTTCATTGTAGAACGATACGTTGCCGCCCGTCACCGGGGTGTCGAATGCGCGGCAGGCATCGGCGATTCCGCGGCAAGCTTCGCGGAACTGGAAGAACACCTCAGGCTTCTCGGGGTTGCCGAAGTTCAGGCAGTCGGTGATGCCGAGCGGCACGGCCCCGGTGCACGCGATGTTTCGCGCGGCCTCGGCGACGACGGCCTTGCCGCCCTCGTAGGGATCGAGCGCAACCAGGCGCGCGTTGCAGTCCACGGTCAGCGCGAGCCCGAATCCAGTGCCGGTCACCTGCAGCACGCCGGCATCGCCGCCTGGGCCGAGGGCGGTCGCCGCCTGCACGGTGGAGTCGTACTGCTCGTACACCCACCGCTTGCTCGCAATGTTGGGCGCATCGAGCAGGCGCTCGAGTGCGGTCCGGAGGTCGACCGGCGAAGGGGCGGCGGGAACGGCCGCGCGACGGACTCGAGCCTCGGCGCCCTCGCGGGCGGCCGGATTGTACACCGGACAGTCGTCGACCAGCGGCTGACCGGGAATCGCCGCCACCACGCGGCCCTCGTGCACCACGCGGAAGATGCCGTCGTCGGTTACGCGACCCACCGGCGTAGCACCCAGCTCCCACTTGGCACACACGGCCTGGATCTCGGCGACGCGGCCGGGTTCCGCGACGACCAGCATTCTTTCCTGCGACTCCGACAACATGATTTCGTATGGGGTCATCCCCTCTTCGCGCACCGGCACGAGGCTGGTGTCGAGCTCCACGCCCACCCCGCCTCGTGCCGCCATCTCCGCCGAGGAGCTGGTGAGGCCCGCGGCGCCCATGTCCTGCACCGCGACGATCAGGTTCGACTCGATGAGCTCCAGCGTTGCCTCGAGCAGCAGCTTCTCGGTGAACGGATCCCCCACCTGCACTTGAGGCCGGCGCGCTTCGCTCTTCTCCGACAGCTCCTCGGAGGCGAAGCTGGCGCCGTGAATGCCGTCCCGTCCGGTGCGGGAGCCCACCGCGAGGAGAACGTTGCCGACGCCGTGGGCGCGGGCGCGGATCAGGTCATCCTCGCGAAGCAGCCCGACGCACATCGCGTTCACCAGCGGATTGCCGGTGTAGCCCGGCGCGAATCCCACCTCGCCGCCGAGCGTCGGCACGCCAACGCAGTTGCCGTAATCACCCACGCCCCGCACCACGCCGGCGAAGAGATACCGATTTCGCGGCAGGTCCAGGGGGCCGAACCGCAGGCTATTCAGCACCGCCACGGGACGGGCCCCCATGGTGAACACATCGCGCAGGATGCCGCCGACACCGGTGGCCGCGCCCTGGTATGGCTCGACCGCCGAGGGATGGTTGTGGGATTCGATCTTGAACGCGACGGCCCACCCGTCGGGCAGCCGCAGCACGCCCGCATTCTCGCCGGGGCCCTGCACGACGTTGGGCCCGGCGGTGGGAAACGTCTTGAGCACCAGCTTGGAGTGTTTGTACGAGCAGTGTTCCGACCAGAGCGCCGAGAAGATGCCGAGCTCGGTCAAGGTCGGCGTGCGGCCGAGCAGGGCGAGAATGCGCTCGTATTCGAGCTGGTTGAGGTTGTGCTCTCGCACCACCTCGGGAGATACCGGACGCTCACCCGGGAACGGCTCGGCGTGCGTTGCCGGCGCCACGGCGCCGGCGGCGTGACTCGGTTCAGCCAACCTTGTGCTTTCCCCGGCCCATGCCGGTGAAGATGTCGTTCAGCACTCGCCCGAGAAGGGCCGGGCGGTCATCGTGCGCCTCGATGATCTCCAGCTCTCCAGCGTCGAGCCAGATGCCGCGGCAGTGAGGACAGGACTCGATCTGCACGCCGTGCAAAGTCACCGTCTTGAGATCGTGGCCGTCTTTGGGACACTTCATCAGGTGGCTGCGGCGCTCGGCGTCCGCGGCCGCCGCGTTGGCTTGCCGCCGTTGCCGATCCAGCAGCTCACGGTCCTGCTGGGCGAAGTATTCGTCTTCGTTCTTGCTGGGCTTGTTGTCGGTACTCATGGCGTCGTCAGCGCCGTGTATTCAGGCGGCCGTTCCACAGGGGACGAGGAGACCCCGTCGTAACGGTGATTCTTCGAGCGCGCGATCGCATCCACGACCTGGCCTCCCTCGAGAATCACCACGTCGTACGTTCCACATTCCTTGAGGCAGTCGGTTTGAAAGTGCAGGTAGGTAAAGTTCCCCCGGGTGCGCTTAGCGAGCGGCTCACCCCACGCGGCAACAACCTCGGCCTCGGTCAAGCCCGGCCGCACGGGGGCCGGGGCCTGAGCGGTTACGGGTCCTGCGACCAGGCAAGTGAGGAAGGCGAGCGAACACGCGGCGCGCATCAGGACCTCCCGGGCACGGCCGGCTGCCATGCCACCATCGAGGTGAAGAATCGAAGCCCGTCAGTCGAACCGAGGCTGGGCATCCAGGCCCGGTCCGGGTGCGGCATGATGCCCAAGATCGTGCCGGTCGGATTGCAGATGCCGGCGATGTCGCGGGCGGAGCCATTGGGATTGGGCTCGACACCCATCGCATCCGGTAAATAGCGCAGCACCACGCGACCCTCGCCTTCAAGCTGCGCGATCGTGGCTTCGTCGGCTACGTAGCGTCCCTCGCCGTGCGAGACCGGCAGCCGGATGCGCTCGCCCGCGGCAAAACCGGAGGTGAACACCGTATCGGTACGCTCGACCCGGAGATCGACCGGCTTGGAGACGAAATGGAGACCCGCGTTCCGCACCAGGGCGCCCGGCAGCAAGCCCGCCTCGCAGAGAATCTGGAACCCGTTGCAGATGCCGAACACCGCGCCACCTTCGGCGGCGTGCCGCTGCACCGCCGGCATCACCGGACTGAACCGGGCGATCGCCCCCGCCCGGAGGTAGTCGCCGTAGCTGAATCCACCGGGCAACACGACGACGTCGGCGCCACCCAGGTCAGTGTCGCGATGCCAGACGAAGTACGCATCGGCACCGACCTGGGCCGCGGCGCGCAGCGAGTCGTAATCGCAGTTGCTCCCGGGAAACCGCACCACCGCCACGCGCTGCATCAGACCCCCTCCACCTGGACGGTGTAATCCTCGGTGACCGGGTTTGCGAACAGCCGGTCGCACATGCGGCGAGCCTTGGCTTCGGCGTCCGCGGCCGACGAAGCGCGGACGCGCAACTCGATGGCGCGGCCCACCCGAACCCCGCCCGCTTCCTCGAATCCGAGGGTACCAAGCGCATGCTCGACCGCCTGACCCTGCGGATCGAGGAGACCGGCACGAGGCATGACGCGCACGTGTACCCGATAACTCATTCGATAGGCTCCTGTCGTCGGTCACCCCAGATGCGGCGACGCTCGTGCGGCGCCTCCGCCACGATCGCGTCGTTTCGGACCGGCTCGGCCGCGGGCTCGGTGACGTCCTCATTGCGCTCCATAAAGCCGAGCACGAAGGCACGGACGACCCCGAAGGTCATGTAGGTCAAGCCGAGCGGGAACAGGAACGATGCCGGCCAGAGCAAGCCACCGCCCAGAATGATGATGTGCACCGCCAGGCCGAACAGCCCGCGTCTCGACCGGAATCCGATGGGCGGAAAGCGGGGATACTTTACGTTGCTCACCATCAACAGCGACAGCAGGAGCAGCAGCACCACCAGACCCTGGTGCTGGAGGTCGAGATACGCCAGCGACGCCCGATACCACTCGGTCTGGCTGAATGGATAAAACACCGCGAGGGTGCAGCCGGCGGCCGGGGAGGGAAGCCCCGTGAACCATCCCGGACTGGACTTGGCGCCGGACGAGGCGAGCACGTTGTAGCGGGCCAGCCGGAGGGCGACGGCGACGACGTAGATGTAGCAGAGCAGCCAGGCGAATCGTCCCGCCGCCGCGAAGTCGAGGAAGTAGACCAGAAGAGCGGGCGCCACCCCGAACGAGATCACATCGACCAACGAGTCGAGCTCGGCGCCGAACCGGCTGTTGGTGTTGGAGAGACGGGCGACCCGCCCGTCCAGCATGTCGAGAATGGCCGCGAACACGATGAACCAGCTGGCCCACCGGTAGTTCCCGTTGAAGGCGTAAACGATCGACCAGAATCCGAAGAACAGGTTGCCCAGCGTGAACGCGCTCGGCATCACCACGACCACCCGCCGCATGTTGGGTGGTCGAAGATTGGGACGGCGTGGAATCAGTTCCATCGGGCCACCGGGGTCACTCCCGCTAAAGTCACGTCACCGACCTTCACCAGCACCGTCACGGATGCGCTGGGCAGAAACAGGTCCACGCGCGATCCGAAGCGGATCATACCCAGTCGCTGCGCCTGCAACACCGCCGACCCCACCGGATGGTCGGTGACGATCCGCCGCGCGATGAGCCCTGCAATCTGCCGAACCAGAATGGGGCCGCGGCCGGTAGCGATCCCCACCGAGGACTGCTCGTTGTCAAGGCTGGCCTTGTCGCCCGCCGCGTTCAGGAACTTGCCTGGATTGTAATATCGGTACTCGACCGCGCCCTCGGCGGGATATCGATTCACATGACAGTCGAGCACGTTCATGAAGATCGAGATCCGCGTGGCGGGACCGCCGATGAACGTGGGCTCCTCCGCGTCGATAATGCTCATCACTTTGCCGTCGGCCGGGGCGAGAATCAGGTCGTCGCCGCGCCCCCACCGCCGCTCCGGGTCGCGGAAGAACCACATCACCCACAGCGCGAGGAGCGCCGCGACGACGGCGCCGATCCACACGCCGGCGACGGCAAGCGCGGCGACCACGCCCCACGCTCCGATGATGAACCAGCGACCCTCAGGTGCGAATCGCACTACGCCACCGCCAACTCTCGGCCGGTCAACCGCCGGTATGCCTCGAGATAGCGACGGCTGGTCGCCTCCACTACATGCGGCGGCAGCGCCGGTGGGGGCGGGTCTCCGTTCCAGCCACCTTGGGCCTTGAGCTCGGCAAGGTAGTCCCGGAGGGGCTGCTTGTCGAAGCTCGGTTGCGGGCCGCCGGGCGAATAGCGATCCGCCGGCCAGAATCGCGACGAATCCGGGGTGAGGAGCTCGTCGATGATTCGCAGCGTGCCAGCCTCGTCGAAGCCGAACTCGAACTTGGTATCTGCAATGATGATGCCCCGGGACTCGGCGTGATCGCGGCCGGCCGCGTACACCGCGAAGCTCGCGGTTTCGAGCTGGCCCGCGACATCGCTACCGAGGGCGTGAGCCACCGCGCTCGGCGGCACGTTCTCGTCGTGGCCGCTCTCGGCCTTGGTGGCCGGTGAGAACACCGGCGCGGGGAGACGGGCGCTTTCCACCAGTCCGTCGGGCAGGCGCTCGCCCGCCAGTGTCCCGAGGCGGCGATACTCGGCCCATGCCGAGCCGGAGAGGTAGCCGCGAACCACGCACTCGAACGGCACCGGCGCGGTACGCCGCACCAGCATGGCCCGACCGACCAGCTGTGGCCGGACGTCGGCCAGCGCGGGAATCCGTGCGACGATCTGAGCCGCGTCCGCCGTGATGAAGTGCGACGGGATGACGTCGGCGAGCCGCTCGAACCAGAAGGCGCTGAGCTGGGTGAGCACCGCACCCTTGTGTGGAACTGCTTCGCGCATGACGACATCGAATGCGCTGACCCGGTCGCTCGCGACCAGGAGGAGGTGCGCCGGATCAACCTCGTACACCTCCCGGACTTTGCCCCTCCGCACCAGGGGCAACGGCAACGCGCTTCGCTCGAGCACAGTCATACCCTGACCTCCGCGGCCTCGGCGTCCGCGGCCAGCGGCCGCG
The DNA here is from genome assembly GCA_036257415.1 of Gemmatimonadales bacterium. Taxonomy (GTDB): domain Bacteria; phylum Gemmatimonadota; class Gemmatimonadetes; order Gemmatimonadales; family GWC2-71-9; genus DASQPE01. The sequence goes on along the minus strand of DATAFP010000192.1, from coordinate 22,035 downwards.
CGCGGGCTCGTACCGGATCCAGGTGCTCGGTGAGAAACTCTTCGACCTGTTCGGCGGCGCGGCCGGTGTAGCGGGCCGGGTCCAGCTCGCCCCGGAGTGCTTCGGCCGGCACGCTGCGGAAAGCCGGATCCGCGGCAAGCCGCGCGAGCAGGTCGTTCGGCTCGCCCCGGCTGACTGCCTCGGCGACCGCCAGGCTGTGCTGGCGGATGACCTCGTGAATCGATTGCCGGTCGCCGCCCGCACCGGCGGCAAGCATCAGCCACCGCTCGGTGGCCATGAACGGCATCTGGGCCGCCACGTGCGCCGCGACCACCGATTCGCGCAGCTCGAGGCCAGCGGCCACGTTGGTCGCGAGCACCAGAATCGCGTCGGTAGCGAGGAACGCCTCGGGGAGCGTGAGCCGTCGGTTGGCGCTGTCGTCGAGGCTACGCTCGAGCCACTGGGCGGCTGCAGTCTGCCCGGTGTTCGCCTGCAGCGAGAGCACGAAGCGCGCGAGGCCGCCGATTCGCTCCGCGCGCATCGGGTTTCGCTTGTACGCCATCGCGCTCGATCCGATCTGCTCGCTCTCGAAAGGCTCCAGGAGCTCGCCCTCGTGCTGCAGCAGCCTCAGGTCGCCGGCCATCTTGGCCGCCGATTGGGCCGCCCCGCTCAGCGCATCGAGCACGACGCTGTCGCCCTTGCGGGAGTAGGTCTGCCCGGTCACCGGGTACGCCTGGGTGAAGCCCATGCGCGAGGTCACGCGGCGGTCGAGCTCCCGGACCTTCGCGTGATCGCCTCCGAACAGCTCGAGGAACGACGCCTGTGTGCCGGTGGTACCCTTGCACCCACGGAAGCGCATGGTCGTGATGCGGTGGCAGAGCTCCTCGACGTCGCTGGCGAAATCCTGCATCCAGAGCGTGGTGCGCTTGCCCACCGTGGTCAGCTGGGCCGGTTGAAAATGGGTGTACGCAAGGCAGGGAAGGGCCGCGTGCCGTCGGGCAAAGCCTTCCAGCGCGGCCAGGACCGCGAGGAGCCGGCCGAGCAGCAGCCGCATCCCCTCGCGCATGACGATCAGCTCGGCATTGTCGGTGACGAATGCGCTGGTGGCGCCGAGATGGATGTAGGGGCGCGCGGCCGGGGCCTGGTCGCCGAACGCGTGGACATGCGCCATCACATCGTGGCGGAAGCGGCGCTCGTACCGGGCAGCCGCGGCGAGGTCGGCGTCGTCGAGGTGCGCCCGCATCTCCGCGATCGCCGCCTCCGGAATAGCCAGGCCGAGTTCGCGCTGGGTCTCGGCCAGGGCCAACCACAGGCGGCGCCACAGCCCGATCCGGTGCTGCTCCCCCCACAGCGACTGCATCGCGGGAGACGCGTATCGAGTGCCCAGCGGTGACCGCCAGCGCTCTTCGCTCATCGCAGCACCAGATCGAGGAAGTTGATCTCGCCACTCCGCTCGAAGTACACCCGCATCCCCCCGGCGCGCCGCTCCAGCAACTCGCCCGCCTGCGCCGCGGTCCGAACCGCCGACCGATTGATCGCGACGATCACGTCGCCTTCGCGGAGCCCGGAGCTTCGACTGGCCGCCGGCGTGATGCGGAAGATGAGCGCCCCCGCCTCGGAGCGGATGCCCCGCTCGGCGCGCACGCTGGGGGTGACCGTCACGAGTTGGATGTCGCGCAACGCGGTGAGCTTGTCGGCAGTCACGGTCGGGAGGTCGCCGGTCACCAGCCGTCGCGACGTCGTCCGGCCACCTTGGCGGACTTCCAGCGCCACGGTGTCGCCCACCTGGAGGTCGAGCTTCACCGCCTCCCAGTCGAGAAAGTTGCGAAGCCTGCGGCCGTTGGCGGCGATCAGTACGTCGCGCGGCGCCAGCCGCGCCCGCTCGGCGGGTCCGCCCGGGGCGACCGACACCACCTCGACGCCGCCGACGCTCTTCCAGTTCCGCATGCTCGACGGCCCCACGACGTCGAGCCCGGTCCAGGCGCGGCGCACCTCGCCGTCGCGCACGATCGCGTCCGCCACCGCGATCGCCCGCTCAACCGGGATCGCAAATCCGAGCCCGATCGACCCGCCGCTGTTGGAGAAGATCGACGAGTTGACCCCGATGACTTCGCCTAGCGCGTTCGTGAGTGGCCCGCCCGAGTTGCCGGGGTTGATCGCGGCGTCGGTCTGGATCATGTCGAGATACAGCCCCGGCTGCTGACCCGACGGCAGGATATTGCGGCCCGTGGCGCTGACGACGCCCACGCTCACCGACGGCTCCGCATTGCCGAGCAGATACACGAACGGGTTGCCCAGCGCGACCACCCACTCTCCGATCATCAGGTCCGTGCTGCGGCCAGTAGGCGCTGTAGGAAGCCCTCTGCGATCCACCTTGAGCACCGCGATGTCGGTCAGCGCGTCCTCGCCCAGCACCCGCGCCGGCAGGTCGGTTCCGTCGGCAAGGCTCACGGTCACGTTTTCCGCGCCGGCAACGACGTGCTGGTTGGTGACGATGACGCCATCCTGCCGGATGATGAAGCCGGTGCCGTACCCTTCGACCAGACGCTCGCCCGCGTCCGGCACGAAGAAGAGATCCCAGGGAGTTCGGGCCTGGACCCGTTGGCGACCGGTCTGGTGAATCGAGACCACGGCGGGTGCGACGCGCTCGGTGGCCTCTACGAGCGCAGTGCGCCGGGCGGCGCCCACGTCGCGGCCGACGTTGAGCCGACGGGCGGGAGTAGCAGCGGAGAGCGTCTCAGGCTGCTGCGCATCAACGCTCTGAATCGACCACTCGGCATGGTCGCCGTGCTCGCAGGCCACGGCGACCGCGGTGCACGCCAGAATCGTGAGCGAGGCGCGTCTCACTGCGTCTCCACCGCCGCGCCGATCCGAACAGGGTCGAGGTCGGCATAACATTCGGCCGGATAGGTCGCCGCGACGAAGAACAGACCTTCGGGGGGAGCAGGGGGGCTGGTTTCCAGGTTATCGCCCCGCACCAGGAGCGCGGCCATGTCGGCTACGGCTCGCCGGCCCAGCCCGATCTCCACCATGGTTCCAACCAGCATTCGCACCATGTGGTGGAGGAATCGGTCAGCCTCGACCTGATAGCTCACCCCGCGCTGGTCCGGCCGCTCGGTCCACTCGGACAGGACGAGACAGGACCGATGGTGTGGCTTGAGTTGCCCCCGCACCGAGAAGGCCGTGAAATCGTGCTCGCCTCGTACCTGTGCCGCCGCGCTCCGCATGGCGGAGAGGTCGACTGGGCATCCCAGGGGCCACTCGAACCGGCGGCGGAAGGGCGACGCGCTCGCTGCGTCGGTCCCGACATCGTAGCGATAGCGGCGGGACACGGCGCTCTTGCGAGCGTGGAAGCCCGGGCGCATGGCGGTCAGCTGCTCCACCCAGCAATCAGACGGCAGCAATGCGTTCAGCGCGCGCTTGGCCTCGTCCGTGGTCCACCGTGCCGGGAGGGCAAAGCTGACACCGAGGCCTTGGGCGTGCACACCGGCGTCAGTGCGGCCGGCTGCGTGGGCGGTGGTCGGGCGTCCGGTGAGGCGCTCGAGAACCCGTTCAAATTCGCTTTGGACCGACCGGCCGGCGGGTTGGCGCTGCCAGCCCTGGAAGGCTCCGCCGTCGAAATGAAGCACCGCGAGAAAGGTCTGGAGCATCGCCCGGAATCTAGTCCCCGCATGGGACCCGGGCAACAACCGCAAGTGCTTGTGGCGATTGACAAAACGCGTCGTGACAAGATACGTTTTCGAGGGGTGAAGCCGACCCTTTCCTACTCCAGTTTCCGCGTGTGAGCACCGTCCAGACGCCGAGCCCTCCCAGCCCGCTCGCCGACGCGCTTCGTTGCCTGGCCGACGGCATTCCGCTGAGCGCCGACGCCACCGCGGCCGCGTTCGACGTGGTGATGAGCGGTGGTGCAACGCCGGCCCAGACCGCGGCGCTCCTGATGGGACTTCGGGCCCGGGGAGAATCGGCGGAGCACCTCGCTGGCGCCGCCACCTCCTTGCGGCGCGCGATGATCCCCCTGGATACCCCAAGGGGAGACAGGTTGGTCGACACCTGCGGCACAGGCGGCGGCGCGGTGGCGACGCTGAACGTGTCGACCGCCGCCGCCTTCGTCGTGGCCGGTGCCGGCGTTCCGGTGGCGAAGCACGGGAACCGGAGCTTCACCTCTCGTTGCGGTTCGGCCGACGTGCTCGAGGCACTCGGCGTGAACATCACCGTGCTGCCAGAGCGTGCCGCCCAAGTTCTCGATGCTGTCGGCCTCGTGTTCCTGTACGCGCCAACTTACCACCCGGCCATGCGGCACGTGGGCCCGACACGCAAGGAGCTCGGCGTCGCCACGATCATGAACCTGCTCGGGCCGCTGGCAAATCCCGCCGGCGTGCGGCGGCAAGTTATCGGCGTGGCCGATCGCGTCCGCGCGCCGTTGGTGGCGGGCGCGCTTCGGGACCTGGGCGCGCTCCACGCGCTGGTCGTGCACGCCGACATCGGGATGGATGAAGTCAGTCCCCACGGAACCACGAGCGTGTGGGAGGTGCGGGAGGGCAGAATTGGTCAATGGACCCTCGACGCGGCGACAGTAGGACTGGCGGTCGAGGATCTGGCTGACCTCGCCGCCGGCGAACCGGCGGAGAATGCCGCGCGCATCGAGCGGCTGCTCGGCGGCGACGGCGGCCCCGCCTCGAGGGCCGCTGTGCTGCTCAACGCTGGCGCGGCGCTCTACGTGGCGGGGTTGGGGCTTTCGTTTGCGGACGCGGTGAGCCGGGCAGAGCGAGCGCTCGATGCCGGCCGGGCGGCGGCGGTGCTGGAGCGTCTACGCCAGGCGACGAATGCGTAACGAGACCAGCGTCTCTTGCTGCTGGTCACTGGTACTTCCGGATGACGCCGACGACGATGCCCTGGATGAGAACGTCGCGCTCCTGGAAGCGCATCGGCTGCATGCTGGCATTCGCCGGTTGAAGCCGGATCCAACCGCCCGACTCCCGGTAGAACCGTTTGACAGTCGCCTCGGAGCCGTTCACCAGCGCGATGACCAGCTCGCCGTTCTCCGCCGTCTGCTTGCCGTGGACGACGACGTAGTCGCCATCGACGATGTGATCGTCGATCATGGACGACCCCGACACCCGCAACGCGAAATTGGGCCCGCGGCGGGGCAGCATCTGCTCCGGCACTGCCAGAGTTTCCTGGTGCATCGGTGCCTCGATGGGCGTGCCGGCCGCCACCTTACCGAGCAAGGGGATCTCGGTGGCCAGCGCGGTACCGCGCGGCGGCAACACCTCGATGGCGCGGCTCTCGTTGTACGAGCGGCGGATGTACCCCTTGCGCTCGAGATTGGTGAGATGCTCGTGCACGGTGGCGAGAGACTGGAAACCGAACCGTTCGGCGATCTCCTCGAAGCTGGGCGCGAATCCTTGCTCCTGGATGTGGTTCTGCAGGTAACTGAGGATTTCGCTCTGTCGTCTGGTGAGCGGCATTGCCCGCATCTCCCGAGTGCGTTGTGCGACCGAATAGAGCCCGAATAACGATACCCGAAGACGCGCCGAAGGGCAAGATGGGGCCGTCCCTGGCGGAAATCCTCGAGTCCACCCGCCGCTCGATCGACGGGCTTCGGTCCCGGCGAGCGGAGCTGGAACGGGCCGCGGCCGGTGCGCCGGTACCGCGATCGTTCGCCACCGCGCTTCGCGGGGGGCGGGTGGCATTGATCGCGGAAGTGAAGCGTCGGTCGCCGTCGAGCGGACTCATCCAGGCTGACCTCGACCCGGCGAGGCAGGCGGACGCCTACGCCGACGGCGGCGCCGCCGCCATCTCGGTCCTGACAGACCGGCCTTTTTTTGGCGGCTCGATCGGCGACCTGGAGCAGGTGGTTGCGCGGGTAGGCGTGCCGGTGCTTCGGAAGGACTTCATCCTGGATGAGTCTCAGGTGTTCGAGGCCCGCGCGTCCGGAGCGGCCGCGATCCTGCTCATCGTCCGAGCACTGACACCAGCCCGCCTTTCCGAGCTGCAGGCGGTTGCGAAGGATGCCGGCCTCGATTCGCTGGTCGAGGTTCACACCGAGCGCGAGCTCGACGGCGCGCTCAACGCCGACGCGCGGGTGATCGGCGTGAACAGCAGAGATCTGGACACATTCCGGATCGACGTGGATAGCGCGTGGAGGCTGATCCGTGAGGTCCCGGCGGATCGGATCGTGGTCGCGGAAAGCGGGATGGCAACGGTCGCGGATGTCGAGCGGGCTGCGTCGGCTGGGGCGGATGCCGTGCTGGTGGGCACGGCGCTGTCTGGCTCGGCCGACCCCGCCGCATCCACGCGAGCGCTCGCGAGCGTGAGGCGCCATGGCCGTTGAAGTGAAGATCTGCGGGCTTACCCGCCCGCGCGATGCCGAAGCGGCACGCGCGGCCGGTGCCGACTGGCTGGGCATCGTGTTCGCGAGCGGACCGCGAGTGGTCGGCGTCGCGCGCGCGGCCGCCATCGTCGCCGCCTCGGGAGATTGTCCGGTGCTCGGCGTGTTCGGTGGCGAGACACTCCCGACGATCGTGGATGTGTGCCTCCAGGCCGGCCTCGCGGGCGCGCAGCTGCACGGCGCCTACACGGCGAGCGATGCTGCGGCACTCCACGAATCGGGTCTCGTGGTGTGGCGGGTGGTGCGACTGGCCGGCGAGGCGGATCTGGCGCGGCTCGACGAGCCCTGGAACGTGGACGCGGTGTTGGTAGAGCCGAGGGTGCCGCGCGCGGAGGGCGGCTCCGGCCAATCGTTGTCCCTCTCGCTCGCCGGCTCGGCGCGGGCCCGCCTGACCACGCGCCGGATGGTGCTCGCAGGCGGGCTTGCACCGGACACGGTGGCGTCGGTGGTGGGACTCGTGGCGCCGGACGTGGTTGATGTAAGTTCCGGCGTGGAAACCCTCCCCGGCATCAAGGACGAGACCAAGATCGCGCGTTTTGTGGAGGCCGCACGTGGGCGCAGCGCTGTCGCCTGAGCGGGCGATACACGGACGGTTCGGTCCCTACGGGGGTCGCTACGTGCCCGAGACGCTCGTCGCGGCGCTGGACGAGCTCTCGGCGCTCTACGACCGCGCTCGCGTCGATCCATCGTTCTGGGCTGAGCTCGACCGGATGCTCCGCGAGTACGTCGGGCGTCCGACGCCGCTCACCGACGCACCGCGTTTCGGCGGCGAGGTCGGCGCTCGAGTCCTGCTCAAGCGCGAGGATCTCAACCACACCGGTGCGCACAAGATCAATAACACCGTGGGGCAGGTGCTGCTCGCGCTCCGGATGGGCAAACGTCGCATTATCGCAGAGACCGGCGCGGGACAGCACGGCGTGGCAACCGCGACTGTCTGTGCCCGCTTTGGCCTCGAGTGCGTGGTGTACATGGGCGCCGAGGACGTGGTTCGGCAGCGGCTGAACGTCTACCGCATGGAATTGCTGGGCGCGACGGTCGTGCCGGTCTCCTCGGGGACCCGGACGCTCAAGGACGCCACCAACGAAGCGCTCCGCGACTGGGTCACGAACGTTCCCACCACCCACTACATCATCGGCTCGGTCGTCGGCCCCGATCCTTATCCGCGGATGGTGCGTGATTTTCAATCGGTGATCGGTCGCGAAGCACGGGTCCAGGTCCTGGAGCGCTGCAACCGGCTGCCGGGGGCGGTTGTCGCCTGCGTCGGCGGCGGGTCGAACGCGATCGGTACCTTCAGCGCCTTTCTCGACGACAACGAGGTCGAGCTGGTCGGAGTGGAGGCGGCGGGGGAGGGGATCGCGACGGGGCACCACAGCGCCACGCTTGGCGCCGGTCGGCCCGGCGTCCTGCACGGCAGCTACAGCTACCTCTTGCAGGACGCGGACGGCCAGGTGTCACCGGCGCATTCCGTTTCGGCCGGTCTCGACTACCCCGGCGTGGGCCCGGAGCATAGCTGGCTCCGCGACACCGGACGAGTGCGCTACGACTCGGTGAGCGACGCCGATGCGCTCGAGGCTTTTCAGGTCGTGTGCCGGACCGAAGGCATCATCCCCGCGCTCGAGACCGCGCACGCGTTCGCGTGGGTGCGGGCGAATCGCGGGCGGTGGCACGCCGACACGCCGGTGCTGATCTGCCTGAGCGGCCGCGGTGACAAGGACGTGGCGCACGTCGCCGCGTTGCTGGGGCGCGCGCCGTGACGGCAGGCGCGCCGTCGCCGGCGTTCCTCGTCCCCAGCCAGGTCGCGGAGCTGCTGCAGACGATGGTCAAGGCGCTCCGCGCCTTCCAGATGTATCTCCCCAACAATCCCATCTACCAGCGCGCCATTCAGAACGCCCGAGGCGCGTTCGGCCCTATCTGGGCCGCGGTCGATGAGCTTGTGCTGACGATCGCCGAGACCGAGATCCTCTGGGAGCAGGAGATCGTCTACCAGCAGATCAACAAGAGCGAATCGCTGGCCTGGACGCTGTTCAAGGATGGCATGCGGGTGCTCACGATCCAGAAGGGCGCCGAGGAAGACGAGCTGACGCGGTTCCTCGAGACCGTGAACCGTGTGCGGTTTCTCCCTTCGGAGGCCGGCGACGACCTGATGACCCTGCTGTGGGAACAGGAGTTCGTCGCCATCCAGTATCACTTCATCGACTTCCTCACCGAAGGCGATGCTATCGAGGGTTCGCGGGCGCCGGGCGGCGGCGACGCCGCCGCCGCCGAGGCCCGCCGGGAGCAGCTGCGTGAGGAGGCGCCGGCGCGGCCTAAGGGCATCGTGGATCTCGAGGACTTCGACGCCACGCTCTACTTCCTGGACGAGGAGGAGATCAACCGGCTGGCGAGTGAAGTGCAGGCGGAGTACGCGCGTGATGCCCGCTTGTCCGCGCTGACTGCCGTCTTCGACTTGCTGGAGCTGCAGTCCGACGGCACGGTGCGAGGCGAGATCCTGACCATTCTTGAGACGCTGTTCCCGAACCTGCTGAGCAAGGGCGAGTTCCGTACCGTGGCGACGGTGATCCGGGATGCCCGGCTGGTGCTTTCGCGAACCGCCGAGCTTCCGCCCGATATCCGCCGGCGCCTCGAGTCGTTGGAAACCCAGCTCAGCCAGCCGGCCATCGTGGGACAGCTGGTGCAGGCGCTCGACGAGGCGCCACAGCTCGCGGGCGAAAGCGAGGTCACCGCGCTGTTCAGCGAGCTCCGGTCGAGCGCGCTGGGCGCCTTGATTGAAGCCCTCCCGCGGGTGGCCGCCCCCGCGGTGCGCAAACTCGTCGAGGCCAACGTCGATCGGCTTGCAGCCGCCCACGGGACCGAGGTGCTGCGACTCTTGCGGGAGCCGCCGAGCGACGCGCTTCCAACCGTGGTGGCGCTGTGCGGCCGCCTCGCCCTCCAACCGGCGGTGCCCGGCTTGGGCGAGCTGCTCGGCCACGCCGATGCCAACGTTCGGCTGGCGGCTGTGCAGGCGCTCGAAAAGGTCGGCACGCCTGGCGCGATGGGCCAGCTGGAGCGCGCGGTGGACGATGCCGACCGCGGTGTCCGCCTGGCGGCGGTACGGGCCGCCGGAGCGCGCGGCTACAAGGGCGCGCTCAAGCGGGTCGAAGCAGTTGTGTTGGGGAAGGGCGTGAAGGAAATGGACCTCACCGAGAAGATGGCGTTCTTCGAAGCCTACGGCGCGATCGCCGGTCCGTCGGCGCTCAAGACGCTGTCTGGCATGCTGCTGCCCCGCGGCCTGCTGAAACTCATCCAGCCCTCGGACCTGCGCGCGTGCGCGGCCATCGCGCTCGGCAAGATCCGCACGGCGGAAGCACGGGAAGTTCTGTCCAACGCCGCCGACGACAAGGACCTCGTGGTCCGGAATGCCGTGAACCGCGCCCTTCGGGAGTCCGCTGCGTGACCGAAAGTCAGGACGTCGACGCCCGCCTGCGCCAGGCCGGGCGCGGATTGCTGCTGCAACTTTACGCGGCGCTTCGAAGCCTCAAGCTCTATCCGGTCGAGAACGCCACCGTGCAGCACGCGCTCGACGACCTGCACGTGACGGTCACTGACCTGCTCACGTCGGAGGGCGATTTGGAGGTGCGGCTCGCCGGCGATTTCATCTTCGTCAACTCGACCCGCCTCCGGCTCGAGCTCGACAACTACGCCTCGTTCAGCCACATCCTCGCGGTCTTCCGGTCCTTCGAGATCGGCGCTGTGCGGGCGCACCGCGGCGCGGAGCGGCGCGACTGGCAAATCTTCCTGAGCCTGCTGCTCAGCCTCGCGGGGCGCGGGGTGGAGGATCCGTTGGTCGAGTTGCAGCACCGGCTGACTGAAGCGGGGGTCAAGACCCTCGAGGTGGAGCGGGCGCTCCCGCACCAGGAGGGCCTCGAGTCGGAGGAGGCGCGCGAGGTGGCCAAGCGCACCTACTCCCAGGGTGTGGCGGTCACCAAGGAGGTGATCACCGGCATCCGGCTGGGCCGGACCACCAGCGTCAAGCGAGTGAAGCGCGCGGTACAGATGATCGTCGACCAGGTGTTGAACAACGAGACCTCGCTGATGGGCCTCACCACGCTTCGGGATTACGACGAGTACACCTTCACCCACTCGGTGAACGTGTGCATCTTCGCGGTGGCGCTCGGCAAGAAGCTCGGGTTCAGCAAGCTGCAGCTCTACGACCTCGGCATGACAGCTCTGCTGCATGATGTCGGCAAGGCGCGCATTCCGATCGACATCCTCAACAAGACCAGCGGCCTCGACGAGAACGAATGGCGCGTGGTGCAGGCGCACCCCTGGCTGGGCGCGCTCACGCTGTTCGGGTTGCGGGGCTACGACGAGATCCCCTACCGCTCCATCCTCGTTGCGTACGAGCACCACATGAAGACGGACCTGACGGGCTACCCGCGATCGGTACGCCCGCGGGACCTGGGCATCTTTTCGCGCATCGTCGCCGTGGCCGACGGGTTCGATGCGGCTACCACGCGCCGGAGCTATCAGACTGTTCCAATCGAGCCTGACCAGGTGCTACGGGAGATGTGGGATAACCCCAAGCGGGGATACGATCGCATCCTGGTGAAAGCGCTCATCAATCTGATGGGCGTCTATCCGGTCGGGACCTGTGTCATCCTGGATACGTTCGAGGTGGCGATCGTCGCCGGACCGAATCCCGATGGACAGCACCTCAATCGCCCGCTCGTCCGTGTCGTGATGGATGCGGACGGCGGCATGGTCGCCCCTCCAGGGACGCTGGTGAACCTGGCCGACCAGGCGGACAGCGGCTATGCGAGGTCGATCGTCAAAGTCACCAGCCCGACCCGTTATGGGCTCACCGTCAGCGACTACTTTGTCTGATTCCGCCCTCGCCCGCGCCTGGGCGGCGCTGCGCGCGGACGGTCGCACGGCGCTGATCCCATACCTGACCGCCGGTTATCCCACGCCCGAGACGAGCGTCGCGGCGCTCCGGGCCGCGGCGGAGGTGTCGGACATCATCGAGGTGGGAGTGCCGTTCAGCGACCCGCTGGCGGACGGGCCCACCATCCAGCGTTCGACGTTCGAGGCCTTGCAGCACGGGATGACGCTGCCTCGCACCCTCGAGCTGATCGCGACCGCCGACCTACGCCGGCCGATCGTGGTGTTCAGCTATCTCAATCCGATCCTCCGGTACGGCGTCGACCGATTTCTCCGCGACGCGTCGGAGGTCGGCGTCGCCGGCCTCTTGCTGACCGATCTCCCGGCGGGGAGCGATGCGGCCGTGGAATCCACGGTGGCACAAAGCCCGCTCGATCTCATCCGGCTGATCGCTCCGACGACCCGTCCGGAGCGCCTGACCGAAGCCGTGCAGGGAGCCGGCGGGTTCATCTACCTGGTGGCCCGGCTCGGCGTGACCGGAGCGAGTACCGCGCTGGCCCCCGATCTTCCGGGCTCGGTTGCACGGGTGCGGGGCGCAACGCCGTTGCCGATCGCGGTGGGATTCGGCATCTCCACGCCGGACCAGGCCCGCTCGGTGGCGCGACTCGCGGACGGCGTCGTCGTCGGGAGCGCACTGGTGGACGCGCTTGGCGAGGGAGGCGTGCGGCGCGCGGCGTCGTTCCTTCGCGGCCTCCGCGAAGCCGTCGATGAGGTGGAGGTCGTTCGATGACGATCGCCGTCGGCCGGGTGCTCGGAACGTACGCGAGAGCGCTCAGCGTCGGCGGCACGCTCGTCACGCTGCTGGTTGCCGCGGTAGACCGCCGATGGCTCGACTATCCCACCGCGACCGCGGTGCTGGTGGCGCTCACCGTGTTGCTCCGCCTGGGGCCGGTCCGGCTCAGCAAGTACTCCTATCTCACGCAGAGCGGCATCGTCGCGCTAGGCGGTGCGCTGGTTCTCGGCTGCTCGCCGGTGGCCGTGGCGCTCTTCGTCGGCACCCTGCTGGCCGACGGCGTCTTCCTTCGGAAGGTGTGGCGGGCGGCCTGGATCAACGCCGGCCGCGAGGTGATCGCGTTCGTGGCGGCGTACGGCTTCTACGTCGCGGTGATCCGCGCGACCGGAGTAACCCGGCCGTCGGTGGACCTGCTGCCCGCGGCATTCGCCCTCACCGGCGCGTACTTCGTCACCAGCCGAGGGCTGTTCTATTTCACTCTTCTGTTCCGGGGAAAGCTGGAGCACGTCGAGCAGTTGTTCGTACTGCGGTGGGAGATCATCGCCTACCTGCTCACGCTCGGCGCGACGGCCATCGCAGTGGGCACGGTGTTGCTGCTCGATCCATTCGGGTGGCTCGCCGTGGCCTTCGTGCTGCTCGCATTGGGTCTGCTCACCCGGCGGATTCTGGAAGAGGCGATCGCCGCCGAGGACCTGAACAAGGTCCACCAGCTGGAGAGCACGCTGTTGGGCAACGCCCAGCTGTCGGAGTCCTTCGTGCACATCGAGCGGCTGTCGCACCGGCTGCTCGATTGGGGGGACTTCCGCGTCCACCGCACTACCGAGGATGGCACGGTGCTGGCCTATCGCGCGGGGATCGGACGTCCGGGCCGGGGCCAGCCGGCGGCGCAGCTGGACGGGTTTCGACGCCGGTCCATCGCGGACGGCGTGCCTGTCGTGATCCGGGACACCTCCCGCGAGGCCGCGCTCGATCCGATCCCGGATGTGCGCTGCATCGTGATCTACCCGATCAGATTCGGCGATGAGACCCTCGGGACCATCGAGCTGGAGCATCACAAGCGAAACTCCTACGGCTCCCGGGACCTCACGACACTGGCGACGATCGCCAGCCACGTCGCGACTGCGATTCACATCGCCGAGCTGCGGCGGCCGCTGGTTGGGACGGTGGACCAGATCAGCGCCCAGGTGGCGGGGCTCGCACGGGTGACCGACGCACTGCGCAGTACGGCGGCCGCTCTTGCCTCTGCCTCTCAACAAATGCGAGACGGCATGGCCGAGCAGAGCTCGTCCGCCGCCAGCGGACTGGATGCGACGACCGCCCTGGCCCGGGTATCCCGCGACATGGCCGCGGACGGCCGCCGATCCGCGGAGGCCAGCCTCCACGCATCCGAGGTGGCCGAGCGAAACCGAAAAGTGATTGCCGGAGCCGTCGGGCGGCTGGTCGAGCTCAAACAGTTTGTGTCAGACAGCTCGGCCCAGGTAGCAGCGCTGGGCGACGTGACTCGGCGGGTCGGCGCTATCATTGCCGCCATCCGTGAGATTGCCGACCTCACCAACCTGATCGCGTTGAACGCTGCTATCGAGGCCGCGCGAGCGGGCAGGGACGGCCGCGGGTTCGCGGTCGTCGCGGACGAGGTTCGAACGCTCGCGGTGCAGAGCCTCGAGGCAACGCGCGAGAGCGCCGCACTCCTTGCCGAGGTCGGGTCGCAAGTCGCGACGGTGACGAAACAGATGCACCGAGGCCGGGAAGCAGTGGCCAACGTCGAGGAGCTGAGCGCGGCAGCGGGGGAGGCACTCGCGGCCATTGTCGAGGCCACCGGCGATGCCGGCCGGCGGGCCGCCACGATCGCGACCGCCGCGGCGGCCCAGCAGGCGGCTTTCGAGGACCTCACCCAGCGGATCGAGCGCGTTGCCGCGGTATCGGCCCACACCCGCTCCCAGACCGACGCGCTGGCGGCGCAGGCGGCCGAAGCCGCGTCGGGGCAGGTGGAGCTGGAGCACGCTATTGCTGAGCTGGAGGGCGTCGCGTCGCGGCTGCAGCGCATCGCGCGACACTTCGCCGTCACCACGTGACCGCGGTGCGCCGGGAGCGGGCGTTTGTAGCACTCGGCAGCAATCTTGGGGATCGCGCCGGGCACCTGGCCGCCGGGCGGGCAGGCCTGGCGGCGCTGCCCGACACAACGCTGGTGGCCGAATCCAGCATCGAGGAGACCGTGCCGCTCGGGGAGCTCGCGCAGCCGCTCTATCTGAACCAGATGGTATTGCTCGAGACCGGGCTCACGCCGCGCGCCCTGCTTCGCGGGTGTCAGGAGATCGAGGCAGGCCGGGGCAGAACCCGGGCCTCCCGGTGGGGATCCCGAACCCTCGATCTGGACATCGTCAAGTACGGTGACCGGCGGGTGAACGATCCCGATCTCGTGGTCCCCCATCCCGAGCTCCCCAACCGCGACTTCTGGCTCCGGGAGCTGGCCGAATTGGAGCGCCATGTCGCCTGATTCGCAGCCGCGGACGCCGCTGGACCTCGTCGCCATGAAGGCTGCGGGGCGCAGGATCGCCGTGCTCACCTGTTACGACGCGACCTTCGCTCGCATCATCGCGCCCGAGGTGGACGTGCTCCTGGTCGGCGATTCGGTGAACCAGGTCGTGGCCGGGCGGGAAAGCACGCTCAGCGCGACGCTCGATCAACTCATCTACCATACGTCGGCGGTCCGTCGGGGAAGTCCCGAATCCCTCGTGCTGGTCGACCTGCCGTTCCTGAGCTACCAGGTATCGATCGAGGAGGCGATCCGCAATGCGGGTCGCGTCATGCAGGAGACCGGAGCCCAAGGCGTGAAGCTGGAGGGCGGCGCGCCCATGGCCCCCACCGTGCGCGCGTTGGTGGACCGCGGCATTCCGGTCATGGGCCATCTCGGGCTCACGCCTCAGTCGGTGCACGCGCTCGGCGGCTATCGAGTGCAGGGCCGGAGCGCCGATGCCGCGGAGCGACTGGCAAACGACGCTCGCGCACTGGAGGAGGCGGGTGCATTCGGGTTGGTGCTCGAGCTCGTGCCGGCCACGCTGGCGCGCCGGATCTCGGAAGGACTCGCCATTCCGACCATTGGGATCGGCGCCGGGCCGGGCTGCGACGGCCAGGTGCTCGTGCTGTACGACATGCTGGGTCTCAACGAGAGCTTCCGGCCCCGCTTCCTCAAGCGCTACGCCGAGCTGGCGGAAGAGGTACGGCGTGCAGCGCAGACCTTCACCGACGAGGTGCGGGCCGGACGATACCCGGGCGCCGAGCACAGCTTCGAGTGATGGAGGAAGTCGCCGAGGTGCCCGCGCTCAGGGCCTGGCGGCGCGAGGCCCGGGCGGCGGGACGGCGTGTTGCGCTGGTGCCCACGATGGGCTTCCTGCACGCGGGGCACCTCGCGCTGGTGGACGACGCCCGTCGCCGCGCTGAGCTGGTAGTGATGAGCATCTTCGTCAATCCGCTACAGTTCGGCCCCGGCGAGGATTTCGACCGCTATCCTCGTGACCTCAACCGCGACCGCGCGTTGGTGCGCGACCGCAGGGTCGACCTCCTGTTCGTTCCCACCGTCGCCACGATGTATCCGCCCGGCGCTGACACCCGGATCGTGCCGGGCGCGGCCGGGGACCGGTGGGAAGGCGCGGCGCGTCCGGGCCATTTCGCCGGCGTGCTCACGGTCGTCGCCAAACTCTTCCACCTCGTCGAACCCGAGGTCGCCTGTTTCGGGCAGAAGGACATCCAGCAGGTCACACTGGTGCGACGGATGGTGCGCGATCTCGACCTGCCGGTCGAGCTCTCCGTGGTGCCGACCGTCCGGGAGGAAGACGGCCTCGCACTCAGCAGCCGCAACTCCTACCTCGGCCCCAACGAGCGGCAGGACGCGCTCGCGTTGAACCGCGGGCTCCGCGCCGCTGCGGTAGCATGGCGAACCGGGGAGCGCGCCGGACCGGCGCTCGAAGCCGTGGTCGCCCGCGAAATCGCGGCTGCTCCGGCTCTTCGTGCCGACTATATTGCCGCAATCGATCCGGAGCACCTGCAGCGAGTCGACGAGGCCGTGCCGGGCACGATCCTGGCAGCGGCAGTGCGGGTGGGACGGACGAGGCTCATCGACAACCTGATCCTCCGGTGAGGAGCGGCATGCAGCGGCACCTCATGAAGTCCAAGATTCACCGTGCCACGATCACCTCGGCCGATCTGCACTACGAGGGCTCGCTTACCGTGGACGAAGACCTGCTGGATGCGGCGGATCTGGTGACCTACGAGGAAGTGCAGGTCGTCAACGTGAACAACGGCTCGCGGTTCACCACCTACGTGATCCCGGGGCGGCGCGGCTCCGGCCAGATTCAGCTCAACGGGGCGGCCGCCCGTCTGGGCCATCCGGGCGACCTCGTGATCCTGATCTCGTACGGGATGTATGCCGACGCGGAAGCACGCCGTCATGTGCCCCGCATCGTCTTCGTGGACGAGCGGAACCGCATCGTGCGGCCCCCGCTGCGCGCGGAGAGTTGACCGCGGCACGCCAGTGCCCGCGTTTCACCTGACCTCACCCGACACCCGGCCCACGTTGCCCGCGTGGGCCGTGGTGTCTTCCAAGCGGCTCGCCCACATCGAACGGGTGGTAGCACTCATCGAAACCTGGGCCGTAGCGATGGGTGTGGCGGAGGCGGAGCAGCATCGCTGGCTGCGCGCCGGATGGCTGCACGACGCGCTGCGCGACGCGTCGCCGGCCGACCTGCAGCGGTGGGCACCGGCGGACTTCGGTCCGGTCGAACTGAGACACGGCCCGGCGAGCGCGGCGCGGGCCGCGGCAGATGGGGAAGTGGACCGAGGCGTGCTCGACGCGGTTCGCTACCACTCGCTCGGCTGTGCCGACTGGGACAATGTAGGCCGGGTGCTGTATGCGGCCGACTTTCTGGAACCCGGGCGGCGCTTCGATCACGAGGCCCGCGCGGAGCTGGCCGGTCGCTTTCCTCTGGAGCCGAATGCCGTCGTGCTCGAGGTCGCGCGGCGCCGACTCACCCATATCGTGAGCTCTGGGTGGCCGCTGCCGGAGCCGACGGTGCGCTTTTGGAACTCGCTCGCCGGCACCTCTTCGGAGCGCTGATCGCGCTCGCCGCGGTCGCGACCACCGCAACTGCGCTGGCGCTTCGCGGCCGCGCGCCCGACCGAGTCACCGGCCACGCGTTCGCCATTCCCTCCGTCGACAATCGGGTCGTCGTGGAGGTGTTGAACGGCAGTGGTCAGCCGGGTCGTGCCCGCAGCGCGACCCGGGTTCTCCGCCGCCAAGGCCTGGACGTGGTGTTCTTCGGCAACTGGGAGGGCGAGGGCGTGGTGCGGACGACGAAGATCGTCGTTCGACGCGGGGTGAATCAAAGCGACGCCCGCCGCGTGGCAGGCGCACTGGGGGCCGGGACGGTCGTGGCGGATATCGACACGCTCCGGCGGGTGGACGTCACCGTCATCCTGGGAATGGATTGGAAACCGCCCGCCGACGTGGGCCTCTAGGTCACTCCTCCGCTACGATCTCGCCGCCGATTACGGTCATGACGGCACGCGCCTTGAGTATCTCGCGCGCCGGCATCCGCATGATGTCCCCCGAGAGCACCGTGAGATCGGCCCACTTGCCCGAGTCGATCGTTCCGCGCCGGCTCTCCTCGAAGGCCGCATATGCCGGCCACACCGTGAACATCTTGAGTGCCTCTTCGCGCGTCGCCACCTGCTCGGGATGCCAGTCGGCCCCCTGGAACCCCGTCGTGTCGCGCCGCGCTACGGCAGCATAGAACTCGATCATCGGCTCCCCGCGTTCGACCGGTGCGTCCGACCCCCCGGCGATGGGCACGCCGGTGCGGAGCAGGCTGCGCCACGCGTACGCGCCGGCCACCCGATCGGGACCGAGGCGGGTGGCCGCGAAGTGCAGGTCGCTTATCGCGTGCGAAGGCTGCATGGAGGGGATCACTCCGAGCTGGGCGAACCGGGGCACGTCGGCCGGTGACAACACTTGTGTATGTTCGTCGCGCCAGCGTGGCTGGGGAATTTTTCGCTGTGGTACCGGCACCGCATCGAACGCCTCGGCATAGAGATCGAGAAGGAGGCGGTTAGCGCTGTCACCGATCGCATGAGTCTCCACCTGGATTCCCCGTCGAAGCGCCTCGCGAAGCATGGGCCGGTAAAGCTCCAGCTGAGTCCGCAGCAGGCCGCGAGTATCTGGGCGATCGCTGTACGGCTCGAGTAGCGCGGCGCCTCGAGAACCCAGCGCACCGTCAAGCAATGTCTTGATCGTTCGGACGGTGAAGCGGCCGCCGAACTCGCCTACCGACATGCCCCGCAGGAGCAAAGTGTCGGCGGCCGGGCCCGGTCCCAACACGGCTTTGTACACCCGCAGCTTGATCTGCCGGTCGGCGTAGAGCCGCCGCATACGCTCAACGTCGGACCACTCGCCGCCCGCGTCGTGCAGCTGAGTCCAGCCGAGCTTCACCTCGCGCCGGGCGCCGACCACGAGGGCGCTGTCGAGCGCGTCGGGTGCTGGAGCCGGGACGTGCGTCGCAACCAGGTTCTGCGCGTTGTCGATGAGCATGCCGGTCGGCTCGCCTCTGTCGTCGCGCAGGATCTCGCCGCCGAATGGTGAGCGGGTGCCACGGGTGATACCCGCTTCTGTAAGCGCCTTGCTGTTCGCCACAGCGGCGTGACCGTCCGACCGCTTCAGGAAGACCGGGTTGTCGGGAGCCACCCGATCGAGGTCCTGGCGAGTAGGGAAGCGGCGCTCGGGCCAGTGCGTCTCGATCCAGTTCCTGCCGGTGACCCAGGTGCCAAGCTCGGCGCCGCGCACCCGTGTCTGGACGCGAGCGAGGAAATCGGCGAGGCTCCGGGTACCCTCGAGATTGAAGCCGAGCTCGCGCGCCCCGATGCTGGCGAGATGCGCATGCGCATCGGCGAGCCCTGGTACGAGAATGCGCTCCCCGAGCTCCACCACCCGGGTCTTGGGTCCCACGTATCGGCCGGCGGGGCCGGCGGCACCGACGTAGACGATGCGATCGCCCCGCACCACGACCGCTTCTGCGATCGGCGCCTTGTCGTTGGCGGTGTAGATCCGGCCGCCTCGAAAGACGAGATCGGCTGGCGCCTGGGCAGGGAGCGCGCCAGCCAGCGCGAGGAGCGAGGCGGCCACAAACCCGTGAACCATCACCACAATCCGATCACCACGTCCATCACGTTGGTTCCGGTGAGACCGGGCTTGAGCAGAACTCCGGCCGCATCGAGTGCGCGATACGCGTCGTGCGCCGCGAGATCGCGACCTGGATCGCGACCCGCTCTGCGGATGGCCTCCCAGGTCCGACCGTCGATGATGGCGCCTGCCGCGTCAGTCGGTCCATCGCGGCCATCCGTTCCTGCTGCGAGCAGCGAGATGCCGCCGGGGCCTTCACCCTCGCGGCCGAGCACCTCCGCGGCGGCAAGCGCGAACTCCTGGGACCGGCCGCCGACGCCGAGCGGTGAAGCACCCAGCGTAACGGTGGTCTCGCCTCCCCAGATGGTGCATCTCGGCCGTTGCATGTCGGAACCTCGGGCATACCTTACCAAGGTCTGGGCGATCTCACGCCCCGTAGTCGCCGCTTCACCCTCAAGCGGCGCGGGCGCGATATCGGCGGCAATACCTCTGCGACCCGCTAGCGCGGCGGCAGCTTCTAGTGCCAGACGGTTGCTCGCGATGAGCGTGGTGTCCACGCGGGCGAACACCGGATCGCCCGGCTTGGGAGTTTCCGGGGCGCGTCCGGCTTCGACGTCACTCAGCACGACCAGCAACGTGGGCGGTAGTTGCTTGGTCAACCCGGCGGCATCGAGTGCGGCACGGACGTCTGCCGCACGGCTCGGGTCGGGCACGCAAGGGCCCGAGGCAATTGACGCAAGATCGTCCCCGATGACGTCGGAGACGACGAACACGCGCACACACGCCGGGCTCAGCGCGGCGGCGAGCCGACCGCCGCCCCAGCGCGAGAAGCGTTTGCGAATCCGGTTCATGGCCGTGATGTCCAGGCCAGAGCCGAGGAGGATGCTGTACAGCGCGGCCAGATCGGCGGGGCTCACGCCGTCGATCGGGGCGGCCAGCAGGCTGGTGGCACCGCCCGAAAGCAGGACCCAGGCCTCGTCGTTGGGATGGGTCTCTCGGGTCGCCTCGACGAGCGCCTGAGCCGCCGCACGCGAGGCAGGCCCCGGTTCGGGGTGATCGCCCGCTACCACTCGAAGCGCGGGGTGCGGGGCGGGGCCGGGCACGGGCGGAACGACAAGACCACCGGCGGGGTGAAGCCCCCGAGCGGCAAGTGCCTCCACAGCGGCCTCGGCCATCGGCAGGGACGCCTTCCCAAGCGCAAACAGCCGAACCGGCTGGTCAGCCGGAACGTCCGCCAGCGCACGGATGAGTGCCGGCCCCGGTGCGGCGGCCGCCACGGCGGCGGCATATAGCTCCTGGAGCAACGCGCGTCCGTCGTCGCGGTGGGGCAGGGGCATCGGATCGGGGGCGGAGGCTGGTGCCGCGGAATAGGGTTGTACAATATACACGGCGAGGCAACTTTAACCGACCCGACGAGCGAGGGCGATCCCGTCCCCGCGCGTTTGGGTATTTCCTACTTTCGACGAGGCACCGAGCATGGCCGGCCGCAACTTTCTCTTCGTTCCCGGGCCGACGAACGTCCCGGACCGCATCCTGTGTGCGATGCACGTCGCGATGGAAGACCACCGTTCCTCGGACTTCCCGAAGCTGGCTGCGCCGGTCCTCAAGGATCTGCTCAAGGTCTTCAAGTCGCAGTCGGCTCAGGCGTACATCTTTCCCGCCAGCGGCACCGGCGCGTGGGAAGCCGCGCTCACCAACACTCTCTCGCCGGGCGACCGCGTGATCGCGGCCCGCTTCGGCCAGTTCAGCCATCTCTGGATCGACATGGCGCAGCGCCTCGGTCTCGAGGTGGACGTCCTCGATACCGAATGGGGTGAAGGGGCGCCGATCGAGCGGTACCACGAAGCACTCGTGGCCGACAAGGCCCACCAGATCAAGGCAGTCTTGTTTACCCACAACGAGACCGCGACCGGCGTGACCAGCGACGTCGCCGCCATGCGGAAGGCGCTGAACGACGCGAAGCATCCGGCGCTGCTCGCCGTCGATGGCGTGAGCTCCATCGGGAGCATCGATTTCCGCATGGACGAGTGGGGCGTGGACCTCACCGTGACCGGATCGCAAAAGGGATTCATGCTTCCCGCCGGCTTGGGGTTGCTCGGAGTGAGCCAGAAGGCCAAAAGCCTCTACAGCTCGGCCAAGTTGAAGCGGGTCTTCTTCGACCTCGGCGACATGGACAAGGCGAACGTGACCGGCTACTTCCCCTACACCCCGTCACTCCCGCTGCTGTACGGGCTGCGGGAGGCGATCGCCATGCTGATGGAGGAGGGACTGGAGAACGTTTTCGCCCGGCATCACCGCCTCGCCGAGGGCACCCGCGCCGCGGTGAAGGCGTGGGGACTCTCGCTCTGTGCCAAGGATCCAAAGTGGCACAGTGATACGGTCACTGCCATCATGGTGCCACCCGGGTTCAACGGTGCCGAGGTCATCGACGTCGCGTACCGCCGCTACAACCTGGCGCTTGGCGCCGGCCTGGCGCGGATGGCGGGGAAGCTGTTCCGCGTCGGGCACATTGGCGACCTGAACGAGTGCATGCTCCTCGGCGGGATCGCGGGCGCCGAGATGGCGATGCGCGATGTCGGCATCAAGCTTCAGCCGGGCAGTGGCGTCGGCGCGGCGGAGGAGTACTGGCGCAGCACGGCGCAACCGCTGGAGAAGCGTGAGCTGCCGCCTCGCGTGCCCGATGCGCAGCCCGCCGAGGCGGCCCCGAGGCCCGCCGCCGCGGCCGGCGCGCGATGAGCCTTACCCGCTACGAGCCGGTGAAGCAGCGACTCCAGCGCAGTACGCTGGCGGTCCCGGGGTCCCAGCCGCAGATGATCGCGAAGGCCTACGACAGCGCCGCCGACT
>DATAFP010000104.1:0-4634 GCA_036257415.1 Gemmatimonadales bacterium | reverse complement strand
TGCTGCGCCATCTGGCCGTCAGCGGCGCGGAATCCCGGTACGGATCCCCCCTGCCCCAGGTGGTCCAGGACCGGCTGGCCTACGAGCTCGGCGTCATCGAGCGGGCGGGATACGCCGGCTATTTCCTGATCGTCCAGGATTTCATTGCAGCTGCGCGCGAGCGGGGAATTCCGGTCGGGCCGGGCCGAGGCTCGGCCGCTGGATCGCTCGTGGCCTACGCGCTCGGGATCACCAACGTGGACCCGCTCAGGTTCGACCTCCTTTTCGAGCGGTTCCTCAATCCCGAACGCGTCTCGATGCCTGACATCGACGTGGACTTCTGCTTCGAGCGTCGGGGCGAGGTGATCGACTACGTGCGGGAGCGGTACGGCCGCGCCAGCGTGGGACAGATCGTGACCTTTGGCACCATGAAGGCCCGAGCGGCGGTGAAGGACGTCGCGCGGGTGCTGCGCATCCCACCAGGCGACGCCGACCGGATCACGAAGCTGATCCCCTCCGGGCCCGCGTACAGCCTGACGATCCCCGAAGCAGCCGATAAGGTGGGCGAGCTGAGGGACCTTCTTCGCACCGATCCGACGTACGGCCGGCTGGTGCAGCTCAGCTCGCGGATCGAGGGGATCTCACGCCACATGTCGGTCCACGCCGCGGGGGTCGTCATCGCTCCTGGACCACTCTCGGAGTACGTCCCGGTGTGTACGGCGCCAACGAAGGGTGCCGGCCAAGGGATGGGCGGCGAGGACGCCATCATCACCCAGTACGACATGGTGGCGCTGGAAAAGGTCGGCATGCTCAAGATGGACATGCTCGGCCTCAAGACGCTCACCGTCATCCACGACGCGGTCGAAATGATCGCTGCGCGCACCGGCGAGCGGATTGACGTGGACGGGTTGACCTTCGACGATCCCAAGGTGTATGCCCTGCTCCGCCGCGGGCGCACCGGCGGGGTGTTCCAGTTCGAGTCTCCCCTCGCCACCGACACGCTCAGGGCCATGAAGTGCGACCGGTTCGACGACCTGGTGGCCTGCAATGCGCTGGTTCGGCCCGGCCCGCTCGATGCGGGCATGCACACGGTCTTCATCAAGCGGAAGCTGGGACAGGAACGGGTCGTCTACGCCCACCCGCTGCTCCAGGAGATCCTGGAGCCGACGTACGGCGTCATCACCTACCAGGAACAGGTGATGCGGATCGCCAACGTGCTGGCTGGCTTTTCCCTGGCGGAAGCCGACGTGCTGCGGAAGGCGGTGGGCAAGAAGGATCAGGAGCTCGCGAACCAGGAGGTGGCGAAGTTCGTCGAGCGCGCGATCGCCCAGGGGCACTCGCGGCAGGTGATCGAAGAGCTCGGCCGGCAGATCGTAACCTTCGGCCGGTACGGGTTCAACAAGTCGCACTCGGTTGCCTACTCCGTCCTGTCCTACCAGACCGCCTGGCTCAAGGCGCATCATCCAGCCGAGTTCATGGCGGCGCTGCTCTCGAGCGAGATCGGGAGCACGGACAAGGTCGTCCAGTACATCAACGAGGCGCGGGAGCTCGGCCTCGAGATTCTTCCTCCCGACGTCAACGAGTCCGGGTTCAAGTTCACCGTGGTCGGCGACCGGCGGATCCGGTTCGGCCTGGGAGCGGTGCGCAACGTCGGCGAGGGCGCCATCGCGTCGATCATCGCGGGTCGAGCGGATGGTGCGTTCACCTCGCTGGCCGATTTCGTCGAGCGGATCGATCTGCGCCTCTGCAACAAGCGGGTCCTGGAATCGCTGATCGTCGCGGGCGCTTGCGACGGACTCGGCGGGCACCGCAAGCAGCTGTGCGAGGCGCTCGACCGGGTGTTAGCCGAAGCCCAGCTCAAGCAAGAGGAGCGCGAGGCGGGCCAGGGAATGCTGTTCGAGCTGGCGGCAACGGGCGAGAATGGACGGGAACAGGCGGGAACGGAGCGGCCGTTGCCCGATGTGCCCCCATGGACCGAGGCGGAGCGGCTCGCGAAGGAGAAGGAAGTGCTCGGCTTCTTCATCTCCGGTCACCCGCTGGAGCGGTTCCGCAGCGAGGCGGAGCTGTTCGGCACCCGCACCACCGCCACACTGCACGAATGGAGCGAGCATCCCGTGACGATAGCGGCGGTCATCACCGCCGTCCGCCGGCAGATCTCCAAGAAGACCGGGAAGGAGTACGCCCGGCTGGTGCTGGAGGATTTCCATGGAACTGCGGAGGCCATCGTCTTTCCCGAGGCTTGGGTAAAGCTGAACCAGATCGTGGCGGCGGACGCCGCGATGCTGCTGGTCGGTGGCTACAGTCAGCGAGACCGGGGCGAAGATCGGGCGCCGTTCGTGGTGGAGAACGCCCGCCCATTGGGCGAGTTGCGGACCTCGGGACAGGTGGGCCTGAGCCTTCGGTGGCGGTCGCCGGCGGCGCCGCGTCCCGACACGCTGCTGGCGGCGGCCGCCCTCTGCCGGGCGCACCCGGGGCCGGTGCCGATCTATATTGATTGGTCCGACGGAAACGGCGAGGCAGTCCGGCTTCGCTCGCGGCGCGTGCGCGTTGCGGCGGAAGAAGAGCTGCTGCGGGCACTTCGGGATCTGCTTGGCAGCGACGCCGTCCACTACGTGAAAGCGGGTTGAGCGCATGCCCCCGTCCGCCTACAGCCTCGAGTTCGAGAAACCGCTGCTCGAGCTCGAGCGGCAGATCGACGAGCTCAAGCGTCTTGGCGAGGAGCGACAGATCGACGTCGACGGCGAGCTCCAGGGGCTGCAGGCCAAGCTCGAGAATCTACGCAGCGAGATTTACCGCAGCCTGACGCCGTTGCAGCGCGTCATGGTCGCGCGGCACCCGCGCCGCCCGTACAGCCTCGACTACCTGAGCACCATCTTCACTGATTTCATCGAACTGCACGGCGACCGGCTGTTCCGCGACGACCCCGCGATCGTGGGCGGCTGGGCCCGGCTCGCTGGCGTGTCCGTGATGGTGGTCGGACACCAGAAGGGTCGTGACACCAAAGAGAATCTCAAGCGCAACTTCGGCATGCCGCACCCGGAGGGCTACCGGAAGGCGCTCAGGCTCATGGAGACCGCCGCCAAGTTCGCCGCCCCGGTGGTGACGCTGATCGACACGCCCGGCGCGTATCCCGGCATCGGCGCCGAAGAACGCGGGCAATCCGAAGCGCTGGCCCGCAATATCCTGGAAATGGCCGGCCTGGAGACGCCTATCGTGACCTGTGTCATCGGCGAGGGCGGGTCGGGCGGCGCGCTCGCGCTGGGCGTGGCCGACCGCGTACTGATGCTGGAGAACTCGATATACTCGGTGATCTCTCCCGAAGGCTGCGCGGCCATCCTCTGGAAGGATGCGAGTCAGCGCGAGCGCGCGGCCGAGGCGCTCAAGCTCACCGCGGAGGACCTGCTCCGCCTCAAGCTCATCGACGAGGTCGTGCCCGAGCCCGTGGGTGGCGCGCACGTCGATCCGGATGCGACCGGTGAATCCCTTCGCGAAGCCATGATCCGTCACGTGACCGAGCTACGCAAGATCCGGCCGGAGAAGCTGGTGAAGCGCCGCGCGGAGAAGTACGCCGCGATGGGCGCGTTCACGGAAGCCTGACGGGTACTCACGTGCAGATGGTCGAGGTCCGCTTCAAGGGGACCCGCAAGGGTTACTTTGCCTGGCCCGACGACGCCGAGCCGCTCCGGCTGCAGGATGCCGTCGTGGTGGAGGTCGAGCGCGGCCGTGACTATGGCCGGGTGACGGCCACCGGAGCAACCGCGCAAAAGAAGTGCGGGGGGTGCTCGTCCGGCGGCTGCGGAGTCGCGGAGCCCGCCACCGAAGAGCCGCTCAAGCCGGTGCTGCGGCGGGCCACCCCCGACGACGCGCGGAGCCACCAGGAGTGTCGCCGCTCCGAGGAAGACGTGCGGCGGAAAGTGGTCGAGCGGGTGCGCCACCACGGGCTCGTGATGAAGGTGAGCGACACCGAGTGGCAGTGGGATCGGAACAAGCTCACTATCTACTTCACGGCGGAGCAGCGGGTAGACTTCCGCGCCCTGGTCCGCGACCTCGCATCGCTTTTCCGCACCCGGATCGAGCTTCGCCAGATCGGCGTCCGCGACGAGGCCGCCCGTCTATCCGGCGTCGGGCGTTGCGGCCGGGAGTACTGCTGCTCCACCTGGCTCACCGAGCTCTCCCCGGTCAACCTGGCGCTCGCCAAGGATCAGCACCTCTCGCTCAATCCGTCGCAGATATCCGGCGGATGCGGGCGGCTGCTGTGCTGCCTCAAGTACGAGCACGAGTTCTACGTCGAGGCCCGCAAGCGATTCCCGCGCGAGGGCAAGACACTTCGGACCGCGGTCGGAGCCGAGAAGGTCGTAGCGGTGGACATCTTCCGGGAGCGGGTGTTCCTCCGGAGTGAGGAACACGGAGCGCGCATCATCTCCCTCAGCCAGCTGCGGGAGGAAGAAGCGGCGAGCCGCGACGGCGGACCCGCGGACGCGCCGCCTGCCGGACCCCCGCCCCGCCGTCCCTCCCGATGAGCCGGTTCTACCTCACCACCGCGATCGATTACGCCAACGGCGAGCCGCACCTGGGGCACGCGCTCGAAAAGATCGGCGCCGACTGCATCGCGCGCTACCGGCGACTCCGCGGCGATGATGTCCGCTTTCTCATGG
>DATAFP010000102.1:0-6885 GCA_036257415.1 Gemmatimonadales bacterium | reverse complement strand
GCGCTTGCTCCCCCGCGCCGCGATCTCGGTGGCGAGCGCTCCGTCGGTGGCTCCCCCAACCATGATGGCATCCGCGCCGGTGTTGACCACCCGCCGCACCAGCGTGACCCAATAATCGAGCGGCCAGCGCTTCGTCGCCTTCGATGCACCCGGCGCGAACGCGACGAACGGCCGTCCACCGCCGAGCTGGGCACGCTGCAGCCACTGGGTGGCCTGCTGCTCGGATTCCGGGCTGATGAACAGCTCCGCCGGTCCGCCATCCGGTTCAATCTCGAGATCGCGCGCCGCGTCGAAGAACCGCTCGGCCACCGGCCTGTCCTCGGGATAATGATTCTGCTTGGTTCGAACCAGGATCTCGCGGGCGATCCGATACTGCGGCGCGGTGCGCCAGCGGCCGGGAACCAGCACCCGGAGGAGCCGGCTCCGGGTGGTGCCCTCGAGATCGAGCAGAAACGTGTAGCGGGCATGACGGAGCCGGCTGCCCACCGCCAACAGCGGGTCCTTCGGCGCAACGCCGATGACCTCGTCGAGATTCGGGTTGTCGGCCAGCAGGGGCATGTAGCGACGCTGAGTCAGGACGTTGAGCCGCGCGTGCGGGTAGCGCTGCCGGATGACCCGCAGCAGAGGCGTTGCCAGAAGGATGTCTCCGATCGAGCCGAACCGAACCACGAGTATGCCCGGCGAGAGCATGATTCTCACAGGGGGTAATGTATTGAAAGCGGTAAGGGCGAAAAGGAGGCGGTACGGGCTGTAGAGATAGGCCTTACCGCCTCCGCCGCCCTTACCGTCCAGCCGTATCCCGTCCTACCTTTCCACTATGCCCCGTCCAAGAAGCATCCTCTGGGTGGACGACGAGGTCGAAAGCCTCACGTCCCACATCATGTTCCTGCAGGAGCAGGGCTTCGCGGTCGAGACCGCGGCCCACGGCGACGATGCCATCGTGCTGCTCCAACGGCAGAACTACGGGGTCGTGCTGCTCGATGAACAGATGCCGGGGCGGCGGGGTCTCGAGCTGTTCCAGTCGATCCGCGCCCTCGACGTCGCGTTGCCGGTTGTCATGGTGACGAAAAGCGAGGAGGCGGAGACCCTGCGGGACGCCATTGGCGCGGAGGTGTCCGACTATCTGACCAAGCCGGTCAACCCCCGCCAGATCCTTTCGGTCGTGACCCGCCTGCTCGAAGGCGATCGGATCCGGCAGCAGCGGCTCTCCCGCGACTTCGCCACCCGGTTCCGCGAGCTCGAGCTTCGGCGGGGACACGCCATGGGGTGGCGTGAGTGGGTCGAGCTGGTCGTGGAGCTGGCGGAATGGGAGGTGAAGCTCTCCCAGGCCGAGGAGCCCGGGCTGCAAGATGCGCTTCGCACCCTGCAGGACAGCCTGCGCCAGGACTTCGCGCGCTTCCTCGGAAGCCACTATTCCCGTTGGGTCGGCGAGGCGAGGGCCGATCGGCCACCGCTCTCGGTGGACATCGGTTCCGAGTTTCTCCGGCCGGTGCTGGAGCAGCATCGCCGCGCCATGCTGGTGGTGGTGGATTGCCTTCGCCTGGATCAGTGGGCCGTGCTCCGCCCGCTGATCAGCCGGCGTTTCGACATCGAGACCACGCACTACTTCTCGATCCTGCCGACCGCCACGCCGTTCGCGCGGAACGCCATCTTCAGCGGCCTGTTTCCGGTCGACATCGCCGCGCGGTATCCCCGCTGGTGGACCGAGCAGGATGAGCTCAGCCTCAATGCCCACGAAGCAGAGCTGCTGGGAGAACACCTGCGCCATGTGTGCCGCCGCCCGGTCCCGGTGCGCTACGAGAAGGTGTTCACCTCGGCGGATGGCGAGAGCCTTCTCAAGCGGCTCCCGGGGCACCTCGCACAGGACGGGGTCACCGCCCTGGTCTTCAACTTCATCGACCAGCTCACCCACGGCCGCACCGAGAACCTCACGCTCTATGAGGTGGCGCGCGATACCCCCTCACTGCGCAATCTCACCCGCACCTGGTTCGAGCGGTCGCCGCTGTGGGACGCGCTCCGGGAGGCCGAGCGGCGCCAGGTCCCAGTGCTGCTGACTACCGACCACGGCTCGATCCACTGCCACACGCCGGCCACGGTGTACGCCAAGCGGGACACTACCTCGAACCTGCGCTACAAGTTCGGAGAGGACCTGCGGGCGCAGGACAGCGATGCGGCGCTGATGATCGACGAGCTACCCGCGTGGGGGCTTCCCTCCCGCGGCCCCGGTGTTCGTCTGCTGCTCGCGACCGGCGATCGATTCTTCGTCTACCCCACCAAGCTCCGCGAGTACCAGGCGCGCTATCGAGGCGCGTTCCTCCATGGCGGCGTCTCCCCCGAAGAAGTGGTCCTGCCGATCGCGCTCCTGACGCCGAGGCGTGGATGACGCGGCCCGCCCCGACGGGCGCCGATCTGCTCCTCGCGTACAGCTTTCCGCCGGTAGGCGGGGGGATCGCGCGGTGGATGGCCGAGATTGCCCGCCGCTACCCGGCGCCGGGGATCGTCGTCTCCACCGGGCAGCATCCCGACAGTCAGGAAGTGGACGAGGCGCTGGGCGTCGAGGTCGATCGGCTGCCGATCGCGACCCGCCGTCTGCGCGGACTGCAGGGACTGCTGCTCTGGTCCCGGCGAGTGTCTCAGCTCGCCCGCACGCACGAGGCCCGGTTCATCTGGTGCGGCGACATCACGCCGGCCGGGTATCCGGCCAAATGGACGCACGAGCGGGTAGGTACCCCGTTCGGACTCCTGCTTCACGGCGCGGATCTCCTGGTGCTGCAGCATCGCATCCACCGCTCCGCGATGAAGCGTCGCTCGGCACGCGCGCTTCTGGGCGCCGCGGCCGTGCTGGTGGCCAACAGCGAGTGGACCCGCGGGCTCTGCCAATCGGTATTGCGTGAGCTGGAGCTGGATGCGATGGACGCACGTGTGCGGACCGTCCCCCTCGGTACCGACCCCGCGTTCTTCCAGCCGGGCGCGGCCACCGCCGCGGTGCGGATGCGGTACGGGCTCCCTGGTGACGCACGGTGGCTCTTGTCGGTGTCGCGACTCGAGCCGCACAAGGGAATCGACACGGTGATCCGCGCGCTCGCGTTGCTGGACGCGAGCGAGGCCGACGTGCGCTACGCCGTGGTGGGCGGCGGCGACGGCCGGCGCGAGCTCGAAGCACTCGCCGTCCAGCTCGGCGTGGCCGATCGACTTCACCTGCTTGGTGGGGTGCCGGACGCCGATCTGCCGGGGCTCTACAATCTCGCCGACGTCTACGTCGGGGCATCGCGGCGGACGGCGCTGAGCGTGGAAGGGTTCGGCATCGCCTTGGCCGAAGCCGCAAGCTCCGGACGACCCGTCGTGGCCGGCCGGAGCGGCGGGATTCCCGAGGCGGTGAAGCATGCCGAGACAGGGCTGCTGGTAGATCCGGAGTCGCCCGAGCAGGTGGCCGATTCCGTGCGCCGGCTGCTTCGCGACCCCTCGCTTGCTGCCCGGCTTGGGCAGGCGGGACGGCGGGAAATCGAACGCTACTACAACTGGAATCGGGTGGCGGCGGACCTGGCCGCGATCGCGGCCGAGCACGGCCGCGAGGAGGTCAGGCGGCGCTCTTCGGCTCGCCGGGCACGAGACCCGGCACGACCGTGAGGCCGCTCACCGGCGCGCCACAGACGCCGGAGGCGAGCTGCTCGAGGCTGCCCAACCGATCCAGCATCTCGATGGTGGAGCGATAGCCGGCCTCGATGAGCTCCGCGGTGTGATCGAAGGCGAACATCGAGATGTGCATAACCGGTGGATGGATCAAGGCGAGGGGAGGGCCATCCCAGCGGCGCAGCACGGCCTCGATCTGCGTCTGCATAACGATCTCGAGCCCGCGGATGTAGGTCGCCGCGAATCCCTGACGCTCGACACCTTCGCGGTCGAGCCCGGCAGCCGACACATTCACTGCCAGCACTGGCCAGGGTGCCGAATCGGCCGCGACCCGCACCGGCAGGTTTTCGACCACCGCCCCATCGACGTAATGGCGACCCAGGATCTCGCGCGGCGGGAAGATTCCGGGCAGCGCGCACGACGCGAAGACCGCGTCCGCGATGCGCACCTCCGCCGAGCCGGGGCCACCCCAAATGACCTGCAAGCCGGCGTTCAGATCCACGGTGTTGATCAACAGCGGACGCTTGAGGTCCTTGAAGACGCCGGTTCCGATGAGGCTGGTGATGAGCTCGTCCAGCGGCTCCCGACGGTACACCGCGGGGGAGAGCATGCGGCGGAGCGCCATGTCGGTGTGCGCCACCCGGAAGACGTGCCGCCGCTCGACCTTGAGCGCCCGGGTGGCCATCTCGTCGGGAGGCATGCCGGCGGCCCAGGCCGCACCGATCAGGGAGCCGATGCTGGAGCCAACCACTAGGTCGGGGCTGAGTCCCCGTTCCTGAAGCGCCCGGAAAACGCCGATGTGGGCGAGACCTTTCAGGCCCCCGCCGCTCAAGACCAGGGAGAATTTGGTGGCTTGCTTCACCGGCCGGCTCCGACGGTGTTCCATAGCCTTACCTTGCAATCCGGGTGCCAACACTTTCGCAGCCTCACACTGAACATGCACCAGGATGTCCCTAGGCGCGGTGATCCAGGACAATCAACGTTGTGTGGCGGGCGGCGGGTTCCGGAGTGCGGTGGCTCTCACGCACCCGACCGTGGCGCGGATCCGCGCGCAGGTCTTTGCACTCAGGCGGGGTGAGCGGTGAAAGGCGAAACCGAGCCGTTCACCTTCGACCTTTCGATGATCCGGGGCATGGAGTTCCCCTGGACGGCCGAGGCTGTATACCTCAACGCGGCCAGCATCGGCCCGCTGCCGGCGCGTACCCGTCGCGCGGTCGAAGAGTTTGCCGCGCTCCGCGCCGCACCCTACCGCATGCAGGAGCGCCACTTTTTTCCGCTCCTGAGCCAGGCGCGCGGCCTGGCGGCGCGGCTGATCAACGCTGACCCCGACGAGATCGCTCTCGCGACCAACACCAGCTACGGAATCAATCTCGCGGCGCGCTCGTTGCCGCTCGATCGGGGTGACGTGGTCCTGCTCTCCGACCGCGAGTTTCCCGCGAATGTCTATCCCTGGCTCGCGCTCAGGCAGCGTGGCATCGAGGTGGAGATCGTTCCGGTCACGGCCGCGGGTTGGCCCGATGAGGACCGGCTGGTCGAACGGGTGCAGGATCCGCGGGTGCGGGTCTTGGCGGTGTCGCTGGTGCAGTTCGGTTCGGGATACACGATCGACCTTGCTCGTCTGTCGCGAGCTTGCCGCGAGTCGGACACGTGGCTGGTGCTGGACGCCATTCAGGGAGTCGGCCAGCTCCCGGTGGACGTTCGGGAGACGCCGGTGGATGTCCTCGCCTGTGGCGGGCAGAAGTGGCTGCTCTCACCCTGGGGAAGCGGCTTCGTCTACGTTCGGCGGGGGATGTTCGAAACCCTGCCTCCAGCCGACGTCGGATGGATGGCCTTTGCGGGAACCGACGACCTCAACCGGTTGACCGACTACGGGGACACCCTTCGTCCGAACGCACGACGCTACGAGCTGGTGACGTTGCCCTACCAGGACGTGGCGGGCTTCGTGGCATCGGTCGGGATGCTGGTAGACATCGGAGCCGCTGCGATCCGTGAGCACCTGGCGGAGATTCGAGCGCCGCTGGTCGAATGGGCCGAGCGCCGCGGCGTGCGGATAAGCTCCCCGACCCAGGCCCCGCACGCGAGCGGGATCGTTTGCCTGGAATTGCCGGACGCGCGGCGGGCATACGGCGCGCTGCGCCATGCCGGCATTGTCACCAGCCTGCGCGAGGGCTCCATTCGAGTGGCTCCGCACCTGTACAACACGGCCGATGACCTGCACCGTATAGGTCAGGTGCTCGACAGCCTTTGACCTGACTGCGCCAACATGAGCTCGTTCACGGACACCCTGACCAGCGCCTACGGCTTCGACGACCCCGCCGTCATCCTCGGCGCCGCGCTCGAAGGGCCCACCGTCCACCCCGAGCCCAAGGTACGGATTCCGCTCGCGATGATGAACCGGCACGGACTCATCGCGGGCGCGACCGGTACGGGCAAGACGAAGACGCTCCAGCTTCTCGCGGAACAGCTCTCCGCGGCCGGAGTACCCGTGTTCGCCGCCGACGTCAAAGGCGACCTGTCCGGCATCGCGGCGATGGGTTCGCGAAACGAGAAGGTCGACGCTCGCGCCGCGGAAATCGGCTATGACTGGCAGCCGGGTGCGATGCCGACCGAGTTCGTGAGCCTGACGGGCCAGCTGGGCGTTCAGCTCCGCGCCACGGTGAGTGCGTTTGGCCCGCTGCTCCTCGCCAAAGTGCTTTCGCTCAACGAGACGCAGGCTGGGGTGCTCGCGATGGTGTTCCGGTACGCCGACGACCAAGGGCTGCTGCTGCTCGATTTCGAAGACCTGCGCGCGGTGCTCCAGTTCCTCACGTCGGACGAGGGGAAGCCCGAGCTCAAGGCCTATGGTGGAATGTCGGGCGCCACCGTCGGCGTGCTCCTTCGCAAGATGATCGAGCTGGAAGAGCAGGGAGCGGGTCGATTCTTCGGCGAGCCGGAGTTCAACGTCGACGAATTCATGCAGCTGACGTCGGACGGGCGTGGCGTGATCACCTGCCTGGAGCTGGCGGACGTGCAGGACAAGCCGCGACTGTGGTCCACCTTCATGATGTGGCTCCTGGCCGAGCTGTACCAGCAGCTTCCGGAAGCCGGCGACCTGCCCAAGCCGAAGCTGGTGTTTTTCTTCGATGAAGCGCACCTCCTGTTTGACGATGCACCCCAGGCGTTCATGGAGCAGATCGAGCGGGTGGTGCGCCTGATCAGGTCGAAAGGCGTCGGCGTGTTCTTCGTGACCCAGACGCCCAAGGATGTTCCCGAGAG
>DATAFP010000036.1:0-2495 GCA_036257415.1 Gemmatimonadales bacterium | reverse complement strand
TATTGATGATCTCACCCGCCGCCCCGCTTTCTTCAGCGGTCTGCCTCCGTCAGTGGAGTCGCGGCGGTCCGGATGCCCCCCAGCCCGCTAGTGGCAGCCCAGATAGGCAATGACCGGCCGGGGCATGCCCGGCCGGTCAGGCTTAGACTGTCTCCTGGCGCGGTATGGTCCGCGAACCGGGATGGTCTAGTAGCGGCTGCCGTAGCTCGGTGCTGACGCGCGCTTCTCCTGGAAGCACTCGCGGCAGTAGACCGGCTTGTCGTTCCGTGGCTGGAAGGGGACTTCCGTCTCCTTGCCACAGGACGAGCACACGGCCGGATACATCTGGCGCGGTCCGGAGGAATACCCACCGCCGCCGCCAGAGGAGTAACCACCACCGCCGGAATATCCGCCGCTGGAATAGCTACCGCCACCGCCGCCGCGGGAGTAGCCGCCCGAGGAGCTGCTACCGCTGTCGTAACCGCTGGCCGCGCGCTGAGCCTTGCGCTCTGCCCGGCAATTGGCGCAACGCTGAGGCTCGGAGTAACCGCGCTCCTGGTAGAACGCCTGCTCTCCGGCCGTAAAAGTGAATGCCTCGCCGCAATCGCGACAGGTGATCGTCTGATCGGTCAACTCGCCGAAACCTCTCTCGCCATGGTCTTCCACGGCACGTAACGAATAATGAACCTCAGGAACGGTTTCGGCGGAACAGGACGTCAGGATTCGCATTCGTGCGGATCCAAACGAACACCTATGCGTCGATATCGTCTGGGTCAAGGAACTATACCACAAATCACGGCGCTGTACATAGTAAGCAGGGGGTGCCCGTAGCTACGCTCCCTCGGGGGTGCGGGGGGGATGGAGTACGACGAACGATCATGTCTTGCTCCTCGTCCTCCTTCCCCCCTGAGCGAAGCGGCACCCCCTCACTCCGTGGCGCCAAGTACCAGACAGGCATTGATGCCGCCGAAGCCGAAGGAGTTCTTCACCAGGTAGCGCGCGGGCACGTCGCGGCCGCCGGGGGGAATGATGTCGAGGTCGCATGCCGGGTCCCGGTTGGCCAGGTTAGCGGTGCCGGGAAGGTGGCCCCGCTCCAGCGCGATCGCGCAGACCGCCGTCTCCATGGCGCCGGTCGCGCCGAGCGCGTGACCGTGGAGTCCCTTGGTGCCGCTGACTGCGACCTTGT
This sequence comes from Gemmatimonadales bacterium, assembly GCA_036257415.1. Taxonomy (GTDB): domain Bacteria; phylum Gemmatimonadota; class Gemmatimonadetes; order Gemmatimonadales; family GWC2-71-9; genus DASQPE01. The sequence goes on along the minus strand of DATAFP010000036.1, from coordinate 1,330 downwards.
TGGCATGTGAACCGAGCGCCTGCCGAATGGCCAAGCACTCGACCGGGTCGTTAAGCACTGTCGAGGAGGCGTGTGCGTTCACGTAGTCGATCGCTGTCGCGGGCACAGCGGCGTCGGCCAGGGCCAGTGTGATGGCGCGCGACGCCTGGGCGCCGTCCGGACGCGGCGCCGTCATGTGATACGCGTCGTTCGTCGTGGCGTAGCCGGACACTTCGGCATAGATGCGCGCGCCGCGCCGTTCGGCTCGATCCCACTCCTCCAGCACCAGGGTAGCCCCACCCTCGGCCATGACAAACCCGTCGCGGTCACGATCGAACGGGCGGGACGCGGTGGCGGGATCATCGTTGCGCCCGGTGAGCACCCGGATGATGTCGAAGGCACCAAAAATGAGCGGCGCTAGAGGCGCCTCCACGCCACCGGCGAGCATCGCCTCGGTGCGGCCGTCCCGAATGAGGCGCGCGGCCTCGCCGATGGCGATCGTGCCGGAGGCGCATGAATTGGCGTTGGCCACCGAGGGGCCGGTCAGTCCGAGCTCGATGGCAATGTTGCAGGAGGAGGCTCCGCCGAAGACCGAGAGCGCGAGCATCGGCGAGACGGCCCGGATACCGCGATCGACGAAGATCGCGTGCTGATCCTCGGCAAAGGCAATGCCGCCGAGGGCGGAGCCGGTGTAGATACCCATGCCGGATGACACGGCGTCCGAGGCGGCGAGACCCGCATCGGCGAGCGCCATCTGCGCGGTGGCGACGGCAATCTGCGAGAACCGGTCAAGGCGGTGCGCGTTCTTCGGAGTCATGAAATCGAGCGGCTCGAAGGTGGCTTCGGCGGCGACCCGGGATGAGAATCCAGTGGGATCGAACCGGGTGATGCTGGTGACCGCGGACTCCCCGCGCCGTACGCCGTCCCAAAGCCCATCGACGCCATTGCCAATAGCCGTGATGGGGCCGATACCGGTGATGGCGACCCGCCGGCGGACGCTCACGAGGCACTCTTTCCGGTCGTCGCCTCGAGCTCGCGTTCGACGACCTCTTTGATCGTGCTCAGGGTCAGCCCGGCGACGTGGTCGATGAATTGAGGGCCGATGATGTGATCGGCAACCACGTTACCCAACAGGGGCCAGGGCGGGTGAAAACGATGCGTGATGCTGACGTGGACGCCGGACGGGATCTCACGGAACGTCCAGGCAACGTCCATGCCGCGTGTGGGACCCCAAATGTGACGATAGGTGATGACCGGCGGTGTTACCGAGCGGTCGACCTCCTGGACGGCGCGCCAACGAAGCGGAATGCGGCCGCGGCGGGCAGCCATCTCGACCACCTTGCGATCGCCT
>DATAFP010000020.1:0-7140 GCA_036257415.1 Gemmatimonadales bacterium | reverse complement strand
AGCACGGATGCGCTGACGTTCTTGGCAGTCGCTCTGTTGCTCAGCGCGGTCGTCCTCGTGGCATGCTTCATCCCCGCGCGGCGAGCCATGCGCGTGGATCCTGCGAAGGCGCTGAAGTACGAGTAGGTCGGGGGGGCCGGCGTGGGACCCGGATCTTCCGGGCCCTCGTTATTTCATCGGCCATCACGCGCCGGTCAACGTAGATTTCCAGTTCCACCTCCGTGAGGCTCGCCCTGTCGGACACCCTGACGATGCTTCGCACCGCCCTCGCCGGCCGCTACACGATCGAGCGCGAGCTCGGCCGTGGCGGGATGTCCGCCGTCTACCTCGCCCGCGACCTCAAGCACGACCGCCCCGTCGCGCTCAAGGTGCTCCTCCCCGAGCTGGCCGCCACCCTCGGCGCCGAGCGGTTCCAGCGGGAGATCCGCCTCGCGGCGCGCCTCCAGCATCCGCACATCCTTACGGTGCTGGACAGCGGAACGGCGGAACGGCGGAACGGCGGAACGGAGCTCCTCTGGTTCACTATGCCTTATGTGGCGGGGGAGAGCTTGCGCGACCGGCTGCGGCGGGAGCGGCAGCTTCCGGTCGAGGAGGCGCTCCGCATCGCGCGCGAGGCCGCCCAGGCGCTCCAGTACGCGCACGAAGCCGGCGTGGTGCACCGGGACATCAAGCCCGAGAACCTGCTCCTCACCCGCGACGGCAGCACCCTCGTCGCCGACTTCGGCATCGCCCGCGCCGTGGACGGCGACGAGAACCTGACCCGGACCGGGGCCAGCATGGGCACCCCGGCGTACATGAGCCCCGAGCAGGCCAACGCCGAGGAGGTGGATGCCCGCACCGACGTCTACTCGCTCGCCGCCGTCCTGTTCGAGATGCTGGCGGGACGGCCGCCCTACACCGCCAAGACCGCGATGGGTATGGTCACGAAGTGGCTCACCGAACCGGTGCCGAGCGTCCGGGCCCTGCGGCCCGAGGTGCCGGAGACGGTGGACCACGCGATCGGGCGCGCGCTCGCGCGCACGCCTGCGGACCGCATCGCCACGACGGCGGAGCTGGTCCGGGCGCTGCGGGTGTCGCCGGAGACGACCGGACCGATCGCGACGCCGACAGCCGGCCGCCGCTGGCTCCCCGCGCTCCTCGTCCTCGCGCTCCTCGCACTCGGCGCCGCCGGATTCCTGGCGCGGCGCGGAATCGCTCCCGCGCCGCCCGTGGCGCCGAAGGTGCTGGCCGTCCTCCCCTTCGACAACCTGGGCGACTCGGCCGACGCCTACTTCGCCGACGGGGTTGCCAACGAGCTGCGGGCCAAGCTCTCGCAGCTCCATGGCGTCGAGGTCATCGCCCGGGGGAGCTCCAACCAGTACCGCAACACCACGAAGGCACCCCAGGAGATCGCGCGCGAGCTGGGCGCCGACTACCTGCTGACGGCGACCGTGCAATGGGACCGGGCGTCCGGCGGGCCGAGCCGGGTGCGGGTGAGCCCCGAGCTGGTCGAGGTCACCGCTGCGCACGCGCCGCGGGCCGCGTGGCAGCAGCCCTTCGCCGCCGAGCTGACCGACGTCTTCGTCGTGCAGGCCGACATCGCTGCCGAGGTGGCCGGCGCGCTCGGCGTGGTGCTGGGGGACAGCGCGCGGCGGGAGCTGCGGCTCAAGCCGACGGAAAGCCTCGCCGCGTACGACGAGTTCCTCAAGGGCGAGGCGGCGGTACAGGAGATGAAGGCGGACAATGCCGGGCTCCGGCGGGCGATCGGCTTCTACGAGCGGGCGGTCTCTCTCGACACGGCGTTCGCGCAGGCGTGGATCCAGCTCTCGCGGGCCCGCACGCAGCTGTACTCGAACGGCGTCCCCGACCCGGCGCTGGGCGAGGCCGCGCGGGCTGCGGCGGAGCGCGCCCGCGCACTCCGGCCCGACGAGCCGCTGGTCTATCTCGCGGCCGGCGAGCTCTACAGCAACGTCAATCCCATCGACAACGGCCTCGCGCTCGCGGAGTTCGAGCACGGCCTCAGCCTCAGCCCCGACGACCCGGACCTCCTCGGCGTGGCCGCGATCGCCGAGGCCGTGCTGGGGCGATGGGACAGCGTCGTGCCGCGGCTCGAGCGGGCGTGGCTGCGCGATCCGCGCTCGTTCACCGCGGCCCGCCGGCTGACCACGACGCGGATCTTGCTCCGGCAGTACGACGCCGCCGACTCGGCGGCGGACCGGACGATAGCCCTGGGGCCGACCAACCCGCATGCGGTGTTCCTCAAGGTGCTGACCGCGCTCGGGCGGGGCGACAGCGCCGCGGCGCGCGCCGTGATCCGCGCGGCGAGCGCGCGGATCGACGAAGCGACCCTGCTGCCGTACTTCGCTGCCTACCAGGATCTCTTCTGGGTGCTGGACGACGAGCAGCAGCACCGGGTGCTGGCGCTACCGCCGGGTGCGTTCGACGGCGACCGCGGCGTCTGGGCGATCGTGCGGGCGCAGCTGTATCACCTGCGGGGGGACAGCGCCCGCGCCGCCGCCTATGCCGACTCGGCGCGCACCGTGCTCAGAGAGCAGAGCCGCGCGGCGCCCGACGACGCCCAGCGCCACGCGGTCCTCGGGGTGGCGCTCGCATATATGGGGCGCAAGGCGGAGGCGATCCGCGAGGGCCGGCGCGGGGTCGAGCTGCTCCCGCTGGACCGCGACGCCTACCTGGCCCCCTACGTCCAGCTCCAGCTGGTGCGGATCCTCGCCCTCACCGGCGAGCCCGGGCCGGCGCTCGACGCGCTCGAGCCGCTGCTCCGGGTACCGTTCTACGTCTCGGCGGGCTGGCTCCGGCTGGACCCCGCGTTCGATCCTCTAAGGAAGGAGCCGCGCTTCCAGCGGCTGGCGGCAGGGAAGTAGCACTTAAGAGGGGGTCCGCATGAGAAATGTCATCTTCGGAATCAACATTACGATAGATGGTTGCTGTGACCACACCAAGATGATTGCCGATGATGAAATGCATGAATACTATGCGCACCTCCTGCGAGATGTTGACCTATTCGCCTTTGGGCGCAAAACCTATCAATTGATGGTGCCTTTTTGGCCCGATGTGGCCAGGAACCATTCCGGACAGACAAAAGGAATGAACGAATTCGCTCAGGCATTTGTCTCCGTCAACAGCATGGTTGTTTTCTCACAATCGCTGGACAGGGGTGAAGGAGCCAATACGAGAATAGTTCGCACAAACCCTCAAGACGAAATACTCAAACTGAAACAGGAACAAGGCAGGAGTATTCTGATCGGTGGCGTGACTATTCCTTCACAACTCATAGAGGCTGGTCTGGTCGATGAATATCGTATTGTCGTTCAGCCGATAGTTGCAGGAGAAGGGCGACGGTTGCTGGACGGTACCAGCCTACAGGAGCGATTACAGTTGAAGCTCATTGAGTCGAAGATCTTCAAATCAGGATGTGTTGCGCTTCGTTACTTGAAACAGTGACGGCACGGCAGCTAGCCATGATTCGCGAGGCGACGGGGCGGGAGGAACGGGCGCAGGAGTATCACGCACGGGCGTCGCGGCCTCGCTAACGGCCGCGCGTTTGTCTCGACGGGCGCCTTCGGCCGCGCAACGGGCCCCTCATCGCCCGTGACGGGCCGTTGCGACGCCGCGCCGGGCCGGTTCGATGAGGCTCCCGGCCCTTCCTTCGGGTGTCAGCAGTGCTCCAAAAGGCCGCCGGGCCGTCGGCTGGGGCTGGCGGGCTGCGATGAGGCGGCCGCGGGATGCGGAAAAATTTTCCGCATCGCCCTTGCACCCCGCCGGGTCACACCGGGCCGTCGCCGGGCCGTCGTGCCAAGCCGACGGATCGCGGCGCGAGGCGATCGCGACGTGATTCGGCACCTACGCGGTGCATCACCGGCTCTCCGCAGTGGATCGATCGAACATCCGAGTGTCCTCCGGAGCGGATGCATCGCGCGCTGCACCCGACGGATCGCGTGACGCCCCAAGAGCAATGGATTCTCGCGCCACCGCAATCGGTTAGCGGGCGTGCGCATCTGATTCTTCCCCTCCGCATGCAACAACTGGCACACCTGATGCGTCTGCGAACCCTCACGATCGTGAAGACGCCGGGACGCGATCGGTTTTCCACTATCAGTAGTCTCACCAGCAGTGCCGGTGGATGCCCGGCAGTCCTCCGAGCACAACGACGGAGGGTAGGATGAGAGCGGAAACACGCAGGATGTACGACATGTGCGTTCGGGTCGTGAACTGGGCGAGCGCACACCCGGATGACGAGCCCGGGTTCGTGATACTGCTGGCGCAGCTGCAGGCGCTGGTGGTGCGACTGGGCGACGTCATCACGGTGCAGCGGAACGGCTTCGTCGACACACGGGCAGCGCGCTCGCGGAAGCAGGAGCTCAGGACCGCGATGGTGACGGTGCCGATCCCGCACCTGGCCCAGATCGGCGCGCTGGCCGCGCGGGAGGTTCACGAGCTGGGCAAGACGTTCCAGTTCCGGCCGAGGGCCACGACGCTGGTCGCGTTCCAGTCGGCGGCTCGCGCGATGCTGGAGGCGGCCCAGACCCACAAGGAGGTGCTGGTGAAGCATGGGTTGTCCGAGTCGGTGCTGGTGGAGTTCGAGCGGATGCTGGACCAGTTCGACGCGGCGATGCGGCTGGGGGCCGAGGGCAGGATGCGGCACACGGCGGCGACGCGGGAGCTGGTGGCGCTGACGAAGGAGGCCGGGCGGCTGGTGCGGGGGATGGATGCCCGGATCCGGATCCGGTATCGGAACGACCTGCCGGCGCTGGAGCAGTGGGTCAGCGCGCGGGCGGTGCTGGGGGTGCCGCGGCCAGTGGAAGACGGAGCGGAGCCGCCGGTGGAAGGTGGAGGGACGCCGGGTGCGGGCGGCGAGGTGAGGCCCGCGGCATGACCCCGCAGTGAACCGCCGCCGATGGTCCGGACTGTCGGCGGCGGTTTTTGCCGCGCCCTCGCTTAGACGCCGACCGTGACGCCGACCCCGATCGCGACCGCCGCAAGGACGAAGAGGGCGAGGAGCACCGGCACCGCGAATCGGAGCCAGGCGTCGAAGGGGACCCCGGCAGCGGCGAGCATCGCCATCAGGGCACCGTTGGTGGGCCAGAGCAGGTTGGTGAGCCCGGCACCGTACTGGTAGGCGAGCACAGTGACCTGCCGCGACAGCCCGATCAAATCGGACAGCGGCACCAGCACCGGCAGGGTCAGCACCGCGTGGCCGCTGCTGCTCGGCACGGGCAGGTGGACCAGCGTGTGAAGTCCCATCATCGCCAGGGCCGACACGGTCACCGGTAAGTCGGCGACCGGCGTGAAGAGCCCGTAGACGATGGTGTCGACGATGCTTCCCTCGTCCATCACCACGTAGATCGCGCGGGCGAACCCGATCAGGAGCGAAGCGTAGGCAATCGCTCGGAACCCCTCCACGAATCCCTCTGCCGTACCGGTAATACCGAGCCCGCCGATCAGCCCGGCGACGACGCCCATGGTGAAGAAGACCACGGCGAGGCGATCGAAGTCCCAACCGTAGCGCAACACGCCCGCGACGAATACCACGAAGGCGGCCAGCACCACAGCCAGAACGGCCCCATGGCGCCAGTCGGCGCCGGCCCCGGCCTCCTCCTCGACCAGCTGGGGCGCGGTCCGGGTACGCTGGGCATAGAGCATGGTACCAGCGAGCCAGATGGCGAGGGCCGGGACCAGGAACGCCATCCGGAACTGCCATCCGGACACCAGCTTCAGGTCGGCCACCTTTTGCGCGATCCCGACCTGAAAGGGATTGATGGGGCTGAAGGCGGCACCGACCAGCGAGCCGCCCAGGCTCATCGCGATGGCCACCAAGGGAGGGAAGCCGAGTCGCCGGGTGAGGAGGAGAAGAACGGGAACGAAAGCGATCAACTCCTCTTCCATCTGAATCAGTACGCCCCCGGTCGCGAAGACGAGGCCAGCCAGGGGAATTACCAGCAGACCTCGGCCGGAGAGCGCGCGGACCATGGAGTTTACCAGCCGCCCCAGGGCGCCGGTCCGCTCGACGACCGAAAACGCACCGCCGACCAGGAAGACGTAGAAGATGATAAGGCCGGCGTCGAGCATGCCCTTGGGGATCGCGGCGAGCGCATCCATGGGGTCGACGGGCGTGGCCGGGACCGGGGCGTAGCTGCCCGGGACCACGAGGCTCCGGCCGGTGGCGGGATCTTCGCGGCGCTCGTACCGGCCGGCCGGGAGGATCCAAGTCAGGACGGCGGCGAGGAGGATACAACTAACGAGCAGGGCGAGCGGATGAGGGAAGCGGACGCGGGGCACGCGCTCGCTCAGAGCGTGCGGCAGGTTACTTGGCGCACGCCGGGAGCGTCGTCGACCAGCAGAACGACCGGAGCGGAGACCACTTGCGGCGTCGCCATGGGCTAGAGCTGTGGAGAGGGACTCGACGAACTTACGGCACGCAATAGAGGGCGGCTAGGGTGAGCAACTCTTGCAGGCTCGGTCGCTTGGTGAGCAGATTAACCGGACCTACCGCCGCTCGGTGCGAATCGCCAAATGATCTTCAAACCGCGTACTGCGCTGAAGTTGGCTGGCGTCCTCATTGCCCTCGCGGCGGCCGCGTGCGGCGAGGAGCCAGACCCAGCCCTGTGGATGCTGCAGGTGGACACTCTGCGCTCCGATGGCGTCGTCAGGCTCGCGACAACCCTCGAGGTATTAGGCAAGGAGGGCCCCAAGGGCGACCCACGGGATCAGCCTGTCCGTCTCAGGTTTGAGTGTCGCAGGGGCACCGGGGCCTTTGCCGCAGTGTTGACGCCAAGGGCGCTTGGATCGGGAAGCGCATCGTTGGGAATCAGGCTTGACTCACTACCACCCTATTCGGTGTCGGCGGTCAGTGGAACCTTCGGCGAGTGGGGCATGGTCTACATCAGCGAATGGTCTGCGCTTCTCGATAGCTTGCGCCGTCACCGTTCCATGCTCGTTGAATACTCCAGCGTGAAAACGCGAAGAACGGTCGCCGAATTCTCAGTAGTGGGTATTGATTCCTTCAGGCCTCGTTTCCTGGAGGCTTGCGCGAAGCGTTGATGCAGTTCACCAATCCGAGGTCGTTCATCATGCGGGTCAAGTCAGACATTACCGCCGCGCTCGTCGGTCCTTAAGGAGGTGCCGATGAAAGCCTTCACTCTA
>DATAFP010000012.1:0-17804 GCA_036257415.1 Gemmatimonadales bacterium | reverse complement strand
GCCGTTGCCATTGGGGAGGATGCCGATACCCTGCAGGACGTGTATGAGCCTTACCTGATCCAGCAGGGCTTTCTCGAGCGGACGCCGCGCGGGCGCTGCGCAACCGCGAACGCCTACCGCCGCTTCGGTATCACTCCGCCTCAGCGCCAGGCCACGCTCTTTGAGGGCTGAGCACCGGCTTCGGACCGCCGACTTCGAATACGAGCTTCCCGCCGAGCTGATCGCGCAGGAGCCGCTCGCGGAACGTACCGCGAGCCGGTTGCTGGTGGTGCGCCGGGGGATCGGCGGCCCGGGCGCGCGCGCCACGCTGGAGGACGGCCGGTTCAGCGACCTCCTCGAGCTGATTCCCCCCGGAGATCTGCTGGTCATCAATACAACCCGGGTGCGGCCGGCCCGGTTGGTGGCCCGGCGTCCTTCCGGTGCGCCGGCCGAGGTGCTCCTGATCCGCCCGGCCGGCGATGGCACCTGGATCGCGATGGGTCGTCCGGGGTCTGCGTTGCAACCCAGCAAGCGGGTCGACCTTGGTGACGGAGTGGGCGTCGAGACCGTCGAGGTACTGGAGAACGGCCATCGACGGGTTCGCATCGACGGCGCCGCCGCCGACGAGGCCATGACACGATTCGGCCGCGTCCCGCTGCCGCCGTACATCGACCGCGATCCGGTCCCGTCCGACACGGTCCGCTATCAGACGGTCTACGCCAAGCGACCCGGCAGCGTGGCGGCCCCGACCGCGGGGCTCCACTTCACCGACGCGCTTCTCGACGCGCTGTCGGCCCGTGGCGTGGTCGTCGCCGGGCTGGACCTCGAGGTCGGCACCGGCACCTTCAAGCCGGTGGAAGTCGAGCGCCCGGAAGAACACCGAATGCACACGGAGCGCTTCGAGATCCCCGAGCGGCTCGCCGCCCTCCTGCGGGAGATCCGCCGGGTTGGAGGGCGAGTATGGGCGGTGGGAACCACCGTTGTTCGCGCACTGGAGAGTGCCGTGAACGCGGACGGGGTCGTGCCGGCCGGGTCGGGGGAGACCTCGCTGCTCATCCTGCCGGGATACCGGTTCCGGGTGGTGGATCGGTTGATCACCAACTTCCACTTGCCCCGCTCGACCCTGCTCATGCTGGTCAGCGCCTTCGCCGGCGTGGAGACGACCCGGGCGGCATATCGGTATGCGATCGCGGGTCGATACCGCTTCTATTCCTACGGCGACGCGATGGTGATCGTGTAGGGATGGCGGAGACGAGAGACGAGAGACAAGAGACAAGTGACGAGAGACAAGAGAGAGGAGGAGATCGGCAATGACGACGGCTCTGTCGAATCCAGCCGGCTCGGCTCCTGGCGCGGGAGCGGAGTACACCAAGGCGATCCTCGCGGTGCTGGGCGACCGCGACCCGCTGGTCGTCCTGGCGGAGCTCGTCCCCTGGCTCAAGGCGCGATTCCTCAGCGTCGCCGACGAGCACCTGCGGCGGCCCGAGGCGCCGGGCAAGTGGTCGGCGATCGAAGTCGTCCAGCACCTCGCCGATTCCGAGCTCGTCGTCGGCTGGCGGGTGCGAATCATCCTCACTCAGGAAACCCCCGCGCTGCAGGGCTACGACCAGAACGCCTTCGCGCGCGATCTCCGCTACCGCGAGGTGCCGCTCGCCGAAGCGATGGGCCAGCTGGCCGCGCTCAGGGCCGCGAACCTGCGGCTGTACCGTTCGCTCGCTCCGGCGGAGTTGGCCCGGGCCGGTATGCACAGCGAACGCGGCCGTGAGAGCGTGGAACACATCATACGGATGATGGGGGGGCACGACCTGGTGCACCGTCGGCAAATCGACCGGATCCTCCAGTCACCGTGAGCGAAGGGCCCGCGTAGCACGCGTGTTCGACTTCCGCGTCGAGGCACGGGTCGGCGCTGCCCGCGCCGGGACGCTCTCGCTTCCCCACGGCGCCGTTCAGACGCCGGCATTCATGCCGGTTGGCACCCACGCGGTGGTGCGGGGGCTGCACCCCGAGGACGTCCGCCGAGCCGGCGCGCAGATCATTCTCGCGAACACCTACCATCTGCACCTCCGACCCGGCGAAGACATCGTCCGGGCAATGGGCGGCCTGCATCGGTTCACGACGTGGGATCGGCCGATGCTCACGGACTCAGGCGGGTTTCAGGTGTTTTCGCTCGAAGGGCTGCGCCGCATCTCCGAGGACGGCGTGGAGTTCACGAGCCACGTGGACGGAAGCGTCCGATTCCTCACGCCGGAGCGCGCCACGGAGATCCAGGGGGACCTGGGAGCGGACGTCGCCATGGCCTTCGACCACGTCGTTCCCGGGCAGGCTTCGTACGAGCTGGCCCGCGAGGGCATGGAGCGCACGCTGCGGTGGCTGGACCGCTGCAAGGCCAGCCATGCAAGACTGATGGAAGCACGGACGGTCGGACCATCGGCCCATCAGACGCTCTGGCCGATCATCCAGGGAGGCACCCACCACGACCTCCGGCGGGCATCGGTCGAGGGGACGCTCGATCGCGGGCCCTGGACCGGCGTCGCGGTCGGAGGACTCTCGGTCGGCGAGACCAAGCCGGTCATGCATGCGGTCCTCGATCAGCTGGAGCCGATCCTGCCGCCCTCCATGCCGCGTTATCTTATGGGCGTCGGATTTCCGCCCGACCTGCTGGAAGGCATCGCGCGCGGAATCGACCTGTTCGATTGCGTAGCTGCCACCCGCAACGGTCGGCACGGGACGGCGTGGCTGCCCACTGGCCGAGTGAACGTTCGGAGCGCCGCGCTCAAGGGTTCGCGCGATCCGCTCGACCCCGAGTGCGATTGTGACACCTGCACCACCTTTCCCCGCGGATACCTGCGCCACCTGTTCGTGGTCGAAGACATTCTCGGGCTGAGGTTGATCGCGCTCCACAACGTGCGTTTCCTGCTCCGCCTGGGCGAACAGGCACGCGCCCGGATTCTCGACGGCTCGTTCGACCGATGGAGCCGCGACTGGCTCGACCGTTACTCCCGTTCTCGAGGCGCTTCGTGACCCTTCCCGTCCTGTCGTTGATCGCTCCCACGCCGGGCGGCGCGCCCGGTGCCGGCGGCGGCCTCACCGTGCTCTTACTGCAGGTCCTGGGCATCGGTCTGGTGTTCTACTTCTTCATCATTCGTCCGCAGTCGCAGGCCCGAAAGCAGCATGAGGTGCTCCTCGCGGGCCTCAAGAAGGGAGACGAAGTGACCACGAGCGGCGGCCTGATCGGGCGGGTCAAGGACATCAAGGACGACCGCATCACCATCGAGAGCGGCACGGCCACCGTGGTGGTGGAGCGCGGCCGAATCGTGCGCATCGGGGATCAGACCAGCGCCGTCGAGGCCCGCAAGGGATGAGTTTGCTGCGGCTGTACTTGTTGGGGCAGCCGGTACTCCGCCAGCGCAGCGCGGAGGTCGGTATCGTGGACGACGAGGTTCGCCGTCTGGTCGATGACATGTTCGAGACGATGGACGCGGCGAAGGGCGTCGGCCTGGCCGCCAACCAGGTGGGCGTTGCTCGAAGGGTGGCCGTGATCGATGCCGAAGGCCAGCGGTTTGCCATGATCGATCCGGAGGTGGTCTCCGCCGAAGGCCGCGCCGTGGCTGAGGAAGGCTGCCTCTCCATCCCCGACGTCTACGGCGACGTCAGTCGCCCGGAGCGGATCGTGCTCGAGGCGACGGATCGTGAGGGACAGCGCTTTCGCCTCGAGGCCGAGGGGCTGGTGGCACGCGCGGTCCAGCACGAGATCGATCATCTCGACGGCATCTTGTTCCTGGATCATCTCAGCCTCATGCGGCGCCGGCTGCTGCTCGCACGCTGGAAGCGCGAGCACGGCGACGCACCGACCATCAAAGAGGTGCAGCCGGCGTCCGCTCGGCCGGCGTGATGCGAGTCGCCTTCCTGGGAACGCCGGAGTTCGCGGTTCCGGCGCTCCGCGAGCTGCTGCGGCGACGGGTGGACGTGGCGGCCGTCGTCACCCAGCCCGACCGGCCGCAAGGACGCTCCCGCTCCACCCTGGTCGCTCCACCCGTCAAGGTCGCGGCCCTCGACGCCGGGCTCAGCGTCCTGCAGCCCGAGCGCCCGGTGGGCGATTTGTTCACCGCCGCGCTCCGGCACCTCCACCTCGATCTCGCCGTGGTGGTTGCCTACGGCCACATTCTCCGCCCGGACGTGCTCGCGATTCCCCGCCTCGGCATGATCAACGTTCACGCGTCGCTGCTCCCTCGCTGGCGCGGGGCCGCGCCCATCGCGTGGTCGATTCTCCAGGGAGACAGCGAGACCGGCGTCAGCGTCATGCAGATGGAGGCCGGGCTCGACAGCGGGCCCGTGCTGCTCCGGCTCCGAACCGCCATCGGCGAGGCCGAAACCGCGGGCCATCTCAGCGAGCGTCTCTCCGAGCTCGGCGCGGTGGCGCTGGGTCAGGCGCTGGACCGCATGGCGCACGCCGGCGCCATCGGGGAGACTCAGGACCACGCGGCCGCCACCTACGCTCCCAAGATCGACCGGGCCCTCACCCACGTGGACTTCGGCGATGGTGCCCGCGCGGCCGTCCGCCGGATTCGTGCCTTCGATCCCACGCCGGGAGCGTGGGCCACCGTCCGGAGTAGTGCGGTCAAGCTCTTCGGCGCGCGGGTCGTCGACGGCGGTGGCGAGCCGGGGACGGTCATCGGGGCCGGGCAGGTGCTGGTGATCGCGGGCGGTGCCGAGGCGGTCGAAGTCAGCGAGGTGCTGCCGGCCGGCAAGCTTCGAATGGCGGCGGCCGAGTGGGTGCGGGGGCGCGGCATCGCCACCGGCGACCGATTCACATGAGCCCCCGCCGGCCGCTGCCCCGGGTCCATGCGGTCACCGACGGCGCCGTCCTCGCCCTGGCCGATCTCGCCATTCGCGCCGCGGCGCTCGCGGCAGGCGGCTCGGCCGTGGCGCTCCATGCCCGACATCGGGGCGGGCCGGTCGGCGCCATCGTCGCGGCAGCCAGCCGATTCATCGCGCTGTCCCGCCCGGCTGAAGCATCGGTATTCGTGAGCGCTCGACCCGATGTGGCGGCGGCACTCGGTGCGCAAGGCGTGCAGCTGAGCGCGGCGGACATCGCCCCGGCGGACGCCCGGACCTTGCTCCCGCGGGGTTGGATCGGACGTTCGGTGCACGATGCATCCGAGGCAGCAAGCGCTCGGGATGAAGGTGCCGATTTCGTGATGGCCGGCCCGGTGTACGATACCGCCTCGCATCCGGATCGTCCGGGCGCCGGCCCCGGCCTGGTTGCGGCGTGCGTGGCTGCCGGACTCCCGGTGATCGCGATCGGCGGCATAACCGCCGAACGCATCGCGGAGGTGCGCGACGCGGGGGCGTACGGCGTCGCCGCGATTCGCGGGCTCTGGCTGTCGGCCGACCCCGCCCGCGCCGCACTGACCTACCTGCAGTGCTTCCAGTGAGCGTGCGCCCGCCGACCAGCACGCCGGTCCATGGTTATTTTCCTCTGATGAGCGCGCTTGCGATCACGGTGAACGGCGAGCCTCGCAGCGTGGCGGGCCCGGCCACACTGGACGACCTGCTGCAGCATCTGGGGCTCGACTCGCGCGTGGTGGTGGTCGAGCACAACCGTCGGATCGTCCGCCGGCCCGCGTTGGGGGTGACCCAGCTCGCCGACGGCGATGCCGTTGAGGTGGTGCACTTTGTCGGAGGAGGGTGAGGTGACCGTCGCGGTTCCTGAGAGCGCGCTCGACGCGCCGCTCGAGATCGCCGGCCGTGTGTTCCGGTCCCGGCTGATGGTCGGTACCGGGAAGTATCGCTCGAACCAGGAAATGGTCGCTGCGCTCGAGGCGTCCGGCGCGGAAATCGTCACTGTGGCGGTTCGGCGGGTCAATCTTGACCGTCGGGTCGAGGAAGGGATTCTCCATCACCTCTCCCCCGAACGGTATTTCCTTCTCGCCAACACCGCGGGCTGCTACTCCGCCGACGAGGCGATCCGATATGCCCGTCTCGCCCGGGAAGCCGGGTTCAACGAGTTCGTCAAGCTCGAAGTGATCGGCGATCGCGAGACGCTGCTGCCGGACGTGGACGGTTTGCTCGAGGCCACCCGGCAGCTCGTGCGGGAGGGATTCAAGGTGTTGGCGTACACCAATGACGACCTGGTGACTGCACTCCGCCTCGAAGAGGCCGGTGCCGCCGCTGTGATGCCGCTCGCGTCGCCGATCGGCAGTGGGCTCGGCCTGCTCAATCCCTACGGCATCCGGACCATCAAGCGGCGGCTCTCCGTACCGGTGATCGTGGATGCCGGGGTGGGAACCGCGTCAGACGCGTGCGTCACGATGGAGCAGGGCGTGGACGGGATCCTCATGAATACCGCGCTGGCTGAAGCCCGCGATTCTGCAGGCATGGCCCGGGCCATGCGACTCGCGGTCGATGCCGGCCGCGCGGCGTTCCTTGCCGGCCGGATGCCTCGGCGCGAGATCGCGGTGCCATCCAGCCCCAATCTGGGAATGCTCGAGTGACGCTATTGGGCGCGCCGGCATGGGTTCGCAGTCGACGATGGTAACGAACACGCAAGGGCTCGCGGCGAGGCGAGCGGCATTGGAGGTGCTGCGCGACGTGGGCCGCGGTCGGCCGCTCGACGCCGCGCTCGCCGAAACGCTCCGAGCGCTTCCGGATCAGGATCGCCGGCTGGCGCATGAGCTCGCGGCAGGTGTGTTGCGCGGTCGCAGTGGGCTCGACCGTCGGCTTGCACCGCTGGTGCCGCGCGGGCTGGCCCGGGTGGACCCGGCGGTGCGCGACGTGCTGCGGTTGGGCGCCTACCAGCTCACCGCGCTGGACCGGGTCCCCCCCCACGCCGCGGTCGGAACCAGCGTGGCGCTCGCGCGGGAGGCGGCAGGGGCGCGCGCCGCGGGCTTCGTCAATGCCGTACTGCGGCGACTGGGTGGCGAATCGGGCCACGAGGAGCCGACGCCCGCCCGGCAGCGTAGCACTGGGCTCGCGGAGCGGTATTCGCATCCGCCTTGGCTGGTGCGGCGCTGGGAGGCGCAGTTCGGACCCGAGGGCACCGAGCGGCTCTTGCAGTGGAACAACAAGCGCCCGCGACTGGTGCTCCAACCTGCGCGTGCCACGATGGACCGGATGGCGGCGCAGCTCAAGGCGGCGGGGGTGGCCGTGGAACCCGCGCCGCATCACGCCGGACTGGTGGTCGATGCATCGCGACCGGATCGGCTGCCGGGTTACACCGCCGGCGACTTCACCGTCCAGGACCCCGCACAGTCATTGGTCGCCCGCTATGCCGACGTGCCGGCCGGCTGGGTGGTGTACGACGCCTGCGCCGCCCCGGGCGGCAAGACGATCGGGTTGGCCCGGGGCGGTGCGCGGGTGCTCTCGGCTGACCTGCACCCGACCCGGCTCCGCCGCTTGCGCGAGAACCTGTCCCGCGCGGGAACTGGGCGCGAGATGCCGCTGGTGGCAGATGCGGCGAATCCGCCGGTGCGGCCGGTGGACGCGGTACTGCTGGATGCGCCCTGTCTCGGCACTGGAAGCTTCGCCCGTCACCCGGACGCGCGATGGCGAGTGACGCCGGCCGCGCTGGGCGGGCTCGCGAGCCGCCAGACCGCGCTCCTGCACGCCGTCGCCGATCGAGTGCGACCTGGCGGACTGCTCATCTACGCCACCTGCTCACTCGAGCCGGAGGAAAACGTCGACCAGGTCGAACGGTTCCTTCGGGATCATCCAGACTTTGTGCGCGAGCCGCCGCCTAGTTTTCCCAGCGGGCTTCTGACTGAAGCAGGAGACCTCATGACGTTGCCTCAGCGAGATGGAATGGACGGCGCCTACGCGGCGCGGCTCCGGAGACAGCATTGAGAGTGCGACGGCATTTCCCCGGATCGCATCGGGAGACGCCCTCGCCGTCGAATCCGTGGCCCGCCGACCCGACAGCGCCGGCCGGGCCGGATGCCCGTTGGTGGCTTCGTGCGGGCCTGATCGTGCTGGCGACCTTCGGCGTGGGCTACGCGGTAGCGACCGCATGGCTGTCGCCGGTGCCGCTCTTCAGTTCGGATCACGCAGTTCCGCGGTTGCTCGACCTGCCGCTCGCCGAGGCCGAAGCCCGGCTGGCGGAGCTGGGGTTTCGTGGGCGGGTGGGCGGCGCGCGCCCACACCCATCGATCCCGGCTGGCCGAATCGCGTGGCAGGATCCGCCGCCCGGCATGGTGCTCGCCAGCAACAGCGTGATCAACTACGCCGCCAGCAGCGGCGCGGCGCCGATCCCGGTGCCCGACATCATCGGATTCACTCGCCAGCACGCCGAGCGCGTGCTGACGGCCGCGGGACTCAAGACCGGTGACATAGACACCGTCGCCGCCGATCCGGAGCCCGGGATAGTCATCGCCACTCGTCCGGCTGCCGGGGTCGGCCGCGAGCCCGGCGAGAGGGTCGATCTGGTCGTGAGCGGCCGCGCGATGCCCGGCCCAGTGCCCATCCCGGCAGCCCAGGTGGC
Source organism: Gemmatimonadales bacterium (assembly GCA_036257415.1). Taxonomy (GTDB): domain Bacteria; phylum Gemmatimonadota; class Gemmatimonadetes; order Gemmatimonadales; family GWC2-71-9; genus DASQPE01. The sequence goes on along the minus strand of DATAFP010000012.1, from coordinate 9,349 downwards.
ACCACTCGGCACGCGCGAGCCGCGGCCGTGACGGTGCGGATCGCTCCGAGTGTCCTATCCGCTGATCTGGGCCGGCTCCGCGAGCAGATCGCCGCGGCAGCCGAAGGCGGCGCCGAGTGGATTCACGTCGACGTGATGGACGGGCACTTCGTGCCCAATCTCACCTTCGGGGCACCGCTGATCCGCGCGCTCAAGCGCATTACCGATCTGCCTCTCGATGTGCATTTGATGGTTGAGCACCCCGAGCGCTACATCGCCGAGTACGCGGGGGAGGGTGCCGCGGTATTCACCCTCCACGCAGAGGCGACGGTCCACGCGCAACGTCATTTGACGGCGGTGCGCGAGCACGGCATGCTGGCCGGCCTGGCGCTCAATCCGGCAACACCGCTTTCGGCCATCGAGGAAGTGGTTCACGACGTGGATCTCGTCCTCCTCATGACCGTCAATCCGGGGTTCGGTGGGCAGTCGTACATTCCGAGTTCCTCCGATAAAATCCGGCGCTGCCGGGCGCTGCTCACCCAGGGCCGTTCCCCCGCGGCGCTGGAAGCGGACGGTGGTATTACCGTGGACACCATCGCGGACGCCTGGGCCGCCGGAGCCGACACCTTCGTGGCCGGTACGGCGGTGTTCGGCGAGCCCGACCCCGGTGCCGCCGTGCGCGCGCTCCGGGGTCGCTGCGCCGTGACGGTCTAGGAGCTCACCGTGCGGAAGCAATGGATCGCCGTTATCGCCATCGTGGCCGGCCTTGCCCTCGGCGCGGCCGCGCTGGTCAAATTTTCTCCCGATACCCAGCCGGTCGACGTGGGCGCGCGGGCTCCCGAGTACACGGCGATCGATCTTGCGACCGGCGACAGTGTGTCGCTGCGCGAACGGTACAAGGGTCACGTAACGCTGGTGAACATCTGGGCAACCTGGTGCGTGCCCTGCCGGGTGGAAATGCCGGCGATGCAGTCGGTGTACGACTCGCTCAGGTCGCGCGGCTTCCGCATCGCCGCGGTCAGCATCGACGAAGGCGATCCGACCGACGTGCGGAACTTCGCGGCCGAGCTCGGGCTCAGCTTCGACATCCTGCACGATCCCAGCGGGCGCATCCAGCAGGTGTACCAAACCACCGGTGTGCCCGAGAGCTTCCTGCTCGACCGCGACGGCGCCATCGTGAAGCGTGTCATCGGCGCACATGACTGGAGCTCGCCGGTGAACCGCCAGCTGGTCGAGCGGCTTCTCGACGCCGGAAGCTGACGCTGGTGCGCTGGATCCTCGGCATCGAGACGTCCTGCGACGAGACCTCGGCCGCGGTCCTGGAGGTCGGACCCGGGCCTGCGCGGCTGGCGAGCCTCGTGATCCTCTCGCAGGACGTTCACAAGGTTTTCGGCGGCGTGGTACCGGAGCTCGCCAGCCGGGCGCACCTTCGCACCATCCGGCCGGTGGTCGAGCGCAGCCTGGCCGATGGGGGCATCGAGCTGGAACAGGTGGATGCGTTCGCGGTCACCGCGGGACCGGGCCTGGTGGGCGCCCTGCTCGTCGGCGTCATGTATGGGAAGGCGCTCGCCTACACCCTCGGGCGTCCCATCCTTGGCGTGAATCATCTCGAAGGGCATCTGTTCGCTCCCACCCTGGAAGACGCCGAGCTCACGCCGCCGTTCGTCGCGCTGCTGGTGAGCGGCGGGCATACGATGCTGCTCGACGTTCCGGCGTGGGGTGAGTACCGTCTGCTGGGCCGCACGCTCGACGACGCCGCCGGCGAGGCGTTCGACAAGGTGGCGACGCTGCTGGGACTGGGATATCCGGGTGGCCCGCCGATCGAGCGACTGGCACGCGAGGGACGTCCGGACCGCTTCGTCTTTCCCCGACCTCTCCTCCGGGAGCTGGGCCGCGGCGGCGCGGAGTACGATTTCTCGTTCAGCGGGCTCAAGACCGCCGTGCTCCGCGCGGTCCGAGCCAGCGACAACCTCGTTCGCGACCAGGCGGACATTGCCCACGGCTTCCAGGCGGCGGCGATCGACGTGCTGGTGGCCAAGACCGCGCACGCCGTCGAGGCGCTGGGTTATTCCCACGCGATGATCGGCGGCGGCGTGGCATGCAACCGTACCCTCGCCAATGCACTCCGCGATCGGCTGGCGGGAGTCGCCCGGGTAAGCGTAGCTTCCCCGAGGCTCAACACTGACAACGCTGCCATGATCGCGGCCGCCGGCGCCTGGCGGCTCGCACGCGGGGAACGAAGTGGGGCGGACCTCGAACCCCGCGACGATCTGCCGATCCCTGGAATCGCCGCCGCCACACCCGCGGCACGGACCTCCGAATGACCATCTATCCGCTCATCATCCGCATCGGCAGCTTCGAGATTACCGGCTACGGCATCATGATGATGGTGGCCTTCCTTGCGGGAGGCTGGCTCATCGGACTCGAGCTCCGGCGGCGCGGGCTGCGCGAGGAGTACTCGACCGACATGGTCGCGGCCGCGGTGGTCGGGGGCATCGTGGGCGCGAAGCTCTGGTATGTCGCGCTCACCCAGGACCTGGGCAGCCTGTTTTCCCGGGGCGGGCTGGTCTGGTACGGCGGCTTCATCGGCGGCGCACTGGCCGTGCTGCTTAACGGCTGGCGGCTCAAGGTTCCGGCGCGCTGGACGATGCAGGTGGGCGCCCCCGCGCTCGCGGCGGCGTATGCCCTGGGGCGCGTCGGCTGTTTTCTGGTGAACGACGACTACGGACGGCCCTCCGATCTGCCGTGGGCAGTGAAGTTCCCGCAGGGGCTGCCGCCATCCACCGCAGCGATGCTCCACAGCCAATTCGGGGTGCCGATCCCCCCAGGTGTCGAGCCCGGAACCGTGCTCGCCGTGCATCCGACTCAGTTGTACGAGACGGCGATCATGCTGGTTGCGTTCGCGATGCTGTGGAAGCTCCGCACCCGCGCTACCGGAACCGGTTGGCTGTTCGGTGTGTACCTGGTGTTCGCCGGGGTCGAGCGGTTTCTGGTCGAGTTCGTGCGCGCCAAAGACGATCGGTTCCTCGGACCGCTTACCCTGGCGCAGCTCACCAGCGTCTGTCTCGTGCTCATCGGCGCCGTGCTCATGGCGCGCTGGAACCGCGGGCCGGAGATCCCCCCGGGTCCGTACCTCTCGGGCGAGCGAAAGCGAGCGGAGGATAAATCCTGGTCAGCGTCGCAACCGGCAGTACGCAAATGACTTGGGCAGGCTTTTGTCTTTCTCGTCAAAGATCAATACACGAGAGCGGGCTCTGAGGCAACCCGCCCACTGTTGCGATGTTCTTTCGCAGGACCAACTTAGCGTATTGCAGATTTTGGCACTGAGGTTGCTTAAGAAACGGTCGACGGCCGATAGGCCGCACGGAAAAGTGGCAGGTCGAAGAAGGGTGGAGCGAACACTTCGGTTCGTTTCCGTATACTCAGGGGGCGATCTGCCACCTCCTCCAAACGGAACGGTCCGCCGACATCGGCGGACCGTTCCGCGTTTAGTCTTTAGACGTTGCTCAATTTCCGCAGCATCGCGATCTGCCCCACATGATACGCGTCGTGCTGAGCTACGCCGTGCAGCATGACGTACCATGACACGCCGGTGCCGAGCGGCGGGCTGCGGTCGTCGCCCACCGGCTCGTCGATGCGTTGGGGATCCCAGCGAGCGACCGCGGCCAGCAGCTCCCGTTCCGCGGCGTCGAATTCGGCAAGCGTCCCGACCCAGGCCTGTTCAGTCGGAGGAGCCGGCATAACCGGCCAGTCCCCCGCGACCGGCATTCCGGGGGTCCCGCCGTGGAGCCGGCGAGCCACCTCGCGGCGCCAGCCGGTCAGGTGCAGGACCAGCTCCCAGATCGTATGCGCGTTCGGTATCGGCCGCCGCGCGGCCTGCGCCGCGGACACACCGGCGAGCGCGGTGCGGGCGCTGGAGCCATGCCACGGATCGCCGGCGTGAGCTCGGACGAGCTCGTCGGCGATTCGATCCGCCTCCGTCATCGCTTAGGGCCTGCGGGAGGGTTCGAGCTCGCGAGACCCAGGTGCCCTCGAGCGGACCGCCGACTCCGGCACCAGCACCGACCTCACCCCAACCCGCCGGGGCTCGAGCACGAACGTCCACACCACGGCGGCGAGGAGGAGTGCGACGAGCCCTCCCTGCGCCAGCAGCGTTTCGACCGTGGGATAGAGGCCGACGGCGGGGACACGCGGTCCGCCGGCAACGATGGTAGTCGGCAGGAAGCCGGCTTCCTGCAGCTCGGCTATTCCCTTTCCCGCGAACACGAATGCGAGATAGTACAGGAATGCGCTGGTGATCGCGAAGAGCGGCTTGAGGGGGAGCCGAACGCCGAACCGATTGATGGCGATGTAAATCGCCGCCATCAGCAGGGCTCCCGCGACCATTCCGCCCACCATGGCCAGCACTGACGCGCCGGCGCCCGCCGCGACAACCAGGGCCTTGTAGAACAAGACTGTCTCGAACCCCTCGCGGTAGACAGCGAGAAACGCGACCGAGGCGAGCGCGAACGCCGAGCCGGTGGTGAGTGCGTCCTGCACCTTGCTGCGCACGAACCGGTTCCACTTGGCCACCTCCATCTTGGAGAGCAGCCAGTAGCTCACATAGAACAACACCACGGTCGCCAGAACCATCGTGGCGCCCTCGAGCGCTTCCTGGTGCGCTCGGCTCAGCCGGAACACGGTCTCGATGGCGAGCGCGGTCAGGAGACTCAGCCCGATCGCCGCGGCCACGCCGAGATGAATGTCACGGCGCCGGTGCCCTGCTCCGGTCTTCGCGAGAAAGGCCATCAGCGCGCCGACCACGAGGATGGCCTCCAGACCCTCGCGGACCATGATCACGAACGACTGGACGAACAGGCTCACCGGCGATGTCGACTCGCCCAGCACCCGCTCGGCCCGCTCGAGATCGGCCGCGAGGAGAGCGCGAGCCTCCGTCACCCGCGCCTTCCCCGCCGCGCTGCCGGCAGCCGTGCGGAAGCCGGCAAAGCTCGCCTCGACCGAGGCCGCGAGGTCCGGCTGTCTGGCGCGGAGGCTGCGCTCGACCTGCTCGAACGTCATGTAGGCGTCGAGCGCCACCGTGCCGGCCGCATCGGGTCTGCCGCCGCGCGCCAGCGCCACCGCACTGTCGGCCTGGGCACGCACCCGGGCGAATACCGGACCAAGGTCTGCCCGACCCATCTCCGCCATCCGCACCGCCGCGACGTGCGCGGCGGAGCTGTCGCCCGTCGCGGCCAGCGCCACGGCCAGTTGCGCGTCGCTCATCCGAGCGGTGGTGGCGAAGCTCTGAAGCGCCGGGGGAATATTCCCCGCGGGCCGGGGGAGCCGGAGGAGGGAGGCGTACGCCGCCACGGCCCAGCGATCGTCGGAACTGAGGCCCTTCTCGAAGGCCGGCATCCCGGTGCCAATCACTCCAATGCTGATCCGGCGGTAGAAGTCGAGCGGGGACGCATCGCGCAGGCCCGCGGCATCGGCGAGGTTTGCCGGGGCCGGCTCGAGCCCGGCGCCGGCCGGGCCGTTGCCCCTTCCGGCGTCACCGTGACACGAGGCACACCTCTCCGTGTATACCTGTTTCCCGCGGGCGAGCGATGGCGAGCTGGATGGCACTTCCGCGAGACTCACGCCGAGACGCGTTTCGAGGCCCGCCGCCAGGCGGCGCACCCCAGCATCGAGCGAATCCGGCGAGCCGGTCGTTGCGACCAGAGCGACGAGATGGTCGAGCTGGCGCATCGCGGAGTCTCTGGCGAGGAGCGGGAGCTGGGTAGCGCTCCGACGCGCCTCGCCCAGAAACAGCCGCGCCTCCTCCACCTCGGCGGCAGCGACCACGCGACCGCCGGCCACCCCGAGCCGGTACTCCTGGGCAGCCAATTGGGCGGTCGCCGTAACGCGGCGGGCCGCAGCGGTGGCGTCGTCCGTCTGACCGGAATCGCCGGGAGTCGTGGCGAGAAGGAGGGAGATGGCCGGCGCGATGAGAATCATTTTCAAGTAGTTCTGAACGGGTAGGCCCAAAGTAGAGCGGCCTGCTCGGGATTGGAAGAGGCCACTTGGCGGGGTTTACAGCCGATACCACCACGCGCGCGCCAGTTCACCGATCGGGCCAACTGCCGGCAGGTACCCCCCGAACACCAGACCGACGTAGGCGGCCAACAGCAGGACGCCCGCGGTGATGGCCCAGACCGGCCACATCGGTCGGCGCCAGGACCGCACCTGCTCCACAGCTGAGGCCCACACGGCAGGCTCGCGACCCGCGGCTTCCTCGAGCCCCAACCAGGCAGACTCCAGCCGTCGTGCGACTGCGAGCAGCGCCTGATGCCAATCCGCCAGGCCCGCGTGGGCGCGCTCGCCCTTAGCCGAGACCGCGGGAATGGTACGTTCGAGTGCGTCGAGGCTGCGGAGAAACGGCAAACTGCCGGCGCCGAGCCGCCCCGCGATCGCGCGGCGGTCACTCGGGCTGAGCGCAAGCTGAGCCCGGCGCTTGGACGGAAGTCGAGACTCGTCGGCCGCTGCCTTCAACTGATTGTCGATGTGGTCGCCGATCCGCGCGGCCGCGGCCGCAACAGTGCTTTCCCAGGCGCCGAGCCATGCGGCTCGGTTGAGTGCGCTCGCGGCGGCCGGGGCGTCACCGGTGAACGCTCGCGCCGCGGCGGCGTGCTCGAACATCGTGGTGACCAACTGCAATCGAAGATCATCGAGGGGAATGCGCCCGGCGGTCGGTGCCCCCCGGTCCGTGAGTCGTCCCAGAGCCGGTCCCAGCTCCGGGACCAGGATCACGCCGTGTCCCACCCGGCCAGGATTGCCGCGAGCGCGGCCTCGGTATCGGCCAGGTCCGGAAGCACGGCGTGCGCGCCACAGGCTTCCAGCTCGGCCATGGCGTAGGATCCGGTGGCAACCGCTACCGTGCGGGCGCCGATGCCGCTGCCGCAAGTCACGTCGGCTGGCGTATCGCCGATGATCACGACCTCATCGCCGCTCGGCACCCAGCCGATTAACGGAGCGGCCCGCCGCGCGGCGATGGGGGCAAGATCCGGGCGGTGTCCCGAGTCGGATCCGAACGCGCCGACCCGAAACCGCTCCGGATCCACGCCGACCGCACGCAGCTTGAGCGCGGCACCGCGGGCGAGATTCCCGGTGAGCAGGCCGAGAATCACGCCTCTGGTGGCCTCGAGCCGATCGAGAAGGGCGGGGAATCCGGGCAAGAGTCTCATGCCCGACGTCGACGCAAGTTCGTCCTCCAGCAGGGCGACGTACCGTGCGCACACCGCCTGGACCCGCTCCTCGCTGTGGGGCCCGGCATGGCCGGCGGCTTCGAGCAGCTCGGCGATGATCTGGGGGTCGGTCTTGCCATCGAAGCGCACCCGCTGGAAGCCGCTGGCGTCGCCAATCTCCTCGGCAAGTGCCGCGGTGATGGCTCTCCGGCCGGCGCCGGCCGAGCGGAGGATGGTGCCGTCGATGTCGAACAGGACCAGCTTCTGCATGCCGGGGCTCCAAGGGGACGGCGAGGAAACTAAGCGGACCCGGCTACTGGTAGCGGCGCACCGCCACCAGCCGGCCGCCAAGTCTCGCCCACGCGTCCGATGTAGGGTGCCACGCCTCGCGGACCGCTCCACCCCGGCTGATGGTTGAGTGAATCAGTTGGGGTCCCGCGGCGAGGAAGGCCACGTGGGTGATGCGATCGGTGCTCTCGCCCCGGAAGAACAGCAGGTCGGACGGGCGTCCTTCGCCGAAGAGCACGGCGACCCCGGCCCCGGCCTGCTGCTGGGCATCGCGTGGCACGGCAATCCCCCGGGCGGCGAACGTCGTCTGAACCAAACCCGAGCAGTCGGCACCCCACGGCGTCACGCCACCCCACTGATACGGCGCTCCCACAAAATGACGCGCCGCCCATTCCTCGGGCGGCATGGTGAGCGCGTCGGCGATGGCGGCCACGCGCGCGGCGATGCCGCCGCTCACGAGCCGCGCGGTCCGGCCGTCCGGCAGGCGTAGCCTGCCCTCCTCCAACAGCACCCGGGCGCGTAGGGGCAGTCGCACCGGCGTCCCGTCGGCATCGAGCTCCGCGCCGGAGCTCCACGCCGCCGACTCCCAGCGCTGGAGCGTCGGAGCGTCCGCCTCGCGAAGGTAGCCGTGATGCGCCCAGCCTTCGTATCCGTCGTGCGTTCCGCGCACCCGGCACCACTCGCCTTCCCGGGCGAGCACTTCCCCGGTCTCGCCCAGAACGAGCTGTGACACCTGCTCGGCGCGAACGGTAGGCGCGGCGAGAAGGGGCGTGACGGCGGCGACTGCGACGACGCCGATGTGCGGTCCGGTCAGCGAGCCTCCGCCTTCGCCGCGCACTCGGCGCACCGCACCACGCCCCGGAAGGAGCAGATGAGACAGATGAACGTCCCGCAGTCGACGCAGGGATAGCCTTCGCTTGCCCGCTCCTCGCGACCGCAAGCCCGGCACCCCATCGCGTCCTTCTCTTTGAGCTCGTGAGCCATGCGTCCGCCCCGGTCAGGCGTTGATGGCGTAGCGCTTGATCTTGTTGATCAGCGTCGCACGCGAGATGCCGAGTTCCTGCGCCGCGCGTGTTCGGTTGCCGCCATGGTGTTTGAGGGTGCGCTCGATGTGCTGCCGTTCGAGATCGTCCAGGCTCAACGGTGTGTGCCGGCGGTCGCCGATGCCGGGCCGGGCTCGAAACTCCCCCGGGAGGTGCTCGACACTCACCGCCGGTTGGCCCCGCCCGAGAATCATCGCGCGCTCGAGCACATTCCGCATTTCACGCACGTTGCCCGGCCAGGCATACCCGATGAGCCGCTCCAGCGCCTCGCTCGTGAGTGTGCCCGGCGCGTCGGGCAGCTCCTTCCGGAGATCGGACATGATGCGGGTGATGAGCGACAAGCGGTCTTCCCGCGACCGGTCACGCGCCGCGGGAAGCATGATCGGCATCACGCTCAGTCGATAGTACAAGTCCTCCCGGAATCTGCCCGCCTCGACCTCGGCTTGCAGTTGGCGGTTGGTGGCCGCGATCAGTCGGACGTCCACCGAGATCTCCCGGGTCCCGCCAAGGCGGCGGAACGTCTTCGTCTCGAGCACTTTCAGCAGCTTGGGCTGCAACTCCGGCGCCAGGTCGCCGATCTCGTCCAGGAAGATCGTGCCGCGGTCGGCGATCTCGAACAGCCCCTGCTTCCGGTCCTTCGCATCGGTGAAAGCGCCCTTCTCATGGCCAAACAGCTCCGAATCCAGAAACGTGGGGTTGAGACCGGCGCAGTTCACCTCGACGAACGGGGCCTTCGCTCGGGGCGAGAGATCGTGGATCATGCGGGCCACCCAGCCCTTGCCGGTACCGCTCTCGCCGGTGAGCAGGACGGTCGTCCGCTCGCTCTGGGCCAGAAGG
>DATAFP010000032.1:0-6664 GCA_036257415.1 Gemmatimonadales bacterium | reverse complement strand
GCTTTGCGGCGGGCCCGGCCAACGCGATCGCGCGCGAGCGCGCGGCGACGCGGCCCGCGATCGGGGTCGAGGAGGTACATCAGGCTGGCCCCGAGCAACAACCCGGCGATCAGGGCCCGGTGCGGTTTCATATCGCCTCCGGGGTCTTTTCCTCCACGTGCGGAAGTGCGATATAGGGGGGCCGTACCGGCGGTGATGTAACCCGCGTCACCGCCCGGCCTCATCCGGCGAAGCACGGCGCCGGCTCAGGGTCCCACCTCAGCGGGCAACGGAGCGATGACGCGAAAAACTGACACGCAGGAGAATCCGCGGACCGGTGGAGCCGCGGAACCACGGCCGGACGAAGCGATCTGGGAAGACATCCACGATCACCTGACGACGAATCACGATCTGGACGCGACTGAAATCGAGATCGTGGTCGAGGATGGCGACGTGACGCTGACCGGCCGGGTGGATACTCGCGAAGCGAAGTGGCTGGCCGAGGAGATCGCGCGCAGCGTGCCCGGCGTGGTCGACTTGCACAACCGGCTGAAGGTCGCGCGGCTGTAGGCGGTTAGCCCGTCGCGAGGCGGCCGAGCGTGGTCAGCGCCGCTTCCAGAGGCCCGCGCAGTGCCCAGCCGCAGTTGAGCCGGAAGCAGTTCGCGTGGCGGCCCCGGGCCGAGAAGAGCCGGCCGGGGACGATTCCGATGCGATGTGCGAGCGCCCGGCGCGACAGTCTGAGGGTGTCGATGCCTTCGGCCAGCTCTATCCATAGCAAATGCCCCCCACGGGGGCGGGATACACGTGTCCCCGTCGGAAAGAACCGGGCCACGGCGTGCGCGTAGTCGGTCACCTGTGCCTGGAAGGTGCGCCTGAGCCGGCGCAGATGATGCTCTGCTCCCCCGCCCCGCAGGAATTCCGCGATCGCGAGCTGGGCCAGCGTGTTGGTATGTATCGAGCTCGCGATCTTGAGCTTCCGTATCGGTGCCGCATGGCGGCCAGCCGCCACGAAGCCGACCCGGAAGCCGGGGGCGATGGTCTTGGAGAAGGAAGAGCAGAGCACGACGTCGCCCGAAGAGTCGAACGCTTTGAGCGGCAGCGGGCGCGTGTCACCAAAGTGGAGATCGGCGTAGAGATCGTCCTCTACGATCGCGACGTGATGGCGCGCGAGGAGCGCCACCTGCTCGCGCTTTCGTTCGACCGAAACCTCGAATCCCAGGGGGTTCTGAAAGTTGGGGCTGGTGAGGAACACACGCGGCCGGGTTCGCCGGATCGCGGCCTCCAGCGCCTCGAGGCAGACGCCGGTCTCGGGATCGGTGTCGACCTCCACCACCACGAGACCGAGTGATTCCGCGAGCTCCAGAAAACCGTAGTAGCCCGGCGACTCCACCAGCACCGCGTCGCCCGGCCGCGCCAGCGCGCGCAGCGCGAGCTGGATGGCTTCGGTGCACCCGTTGGTGACGACCAGCTCGTCCGGCGCCAACGGGACGCCCACCGCGACCGCGCGCCGCACCAGCTGGTGGAGCAGCGCCTCGTGCCCGGCGGGATGGCCATATGCGACGCCGGTCCAGTCCGCGTCCCGCGCGGCCCGCGCGACCAGGCGGCCCAACCGGCGGGCGGGATAGTGCTCGGGCGCCGCGGTCGCGACCCCGAACGGAGCGAGGCCGGGATCGTTCACACGCGAAAGCAGCTCCCAGATGAGGTCTGCGAGCTTGACCTCCTCGCGGACCGGTGGAACCCGACGCACCGACGGTGACGGCGGCAAGGCGGGGGCACCCCGGACATAGTGGCCGGACTGCGGACGCACCTCGACGTAGCCGCGATCCTCGAGCACCTGATAGGTGCGGAGCACGGTGGCCAGGCTGACCCGCTTCTGACGGCTGTACCCCCGAACCGAGGGCAGGCGGTCGCCCGCCCGTAGCGCGCGCCGCTCGATCAAGCCGGCGAGCTCGTCGGCCAGGCGCTGGTAGAGCACCCGGTCGCGCCGGCGGGTGGGCCCCCGTCGTCCAACTGTTCCGGTAACAGTTGTCATGGGTTGAAACTGTTATGGTATCGCCAGCCGCGCTAGGTTTTGGACATGCCCACCGCCGCCAGCTCGATCCGCGTCGTCCCGTACTCGCCCGCGCACCGCCGGGCGTTCCGGGACCTCAATCTCGAATGGATCAGCACGTACTTCGAGGTCGAGGAGGAAGACCGGCGGGTCCTCAATGATCCAGAGGGCGAAGTCCTGGCGCCCGGCGGCGCCATTCTGTTCGCGCTGGACGGCGAGATCCCCGTCGGCACCGGTGCCTTGATCCCGACGGGGCCGCACGAGTTCGAATTGGCGAAAATGGCGGTCACCGAACGAGCGCGGGGCCGCGGCATCGGGCGGGCGCTCTGCGTGGCACTGGTGGCGCTGGCCCGCGAGCGCGGCGCGCATCAGGTGGAGCTGCTCTCGCAAACGGCGCTCGGCGCCGCGATCAACCTGTACCGCTCGCTGGGATTCGTCGAAGTGCCGCTGGGCGGCACCCCCTACAGGCGCTCCAACATCCGCATGGTGCTCCGGCTGTGAGCCGCCGCGCCACGTCTCGCGTCGTCGCCGCGTTCGCCGTCGTCTACATCGTCTGGGGTTCCACCTACCTCGCGATCCGATACGCGGTGGAAACCTTGCCGCCGTTCCTCATGGCGGGGAGCCGATTCGTGCTGGCCGGTCTCGCGCTGTACGCCTGGGCGCGGGTCCGCGGCGTCCCGCGCCCGAGTCCTCGCGCCTGGCGGGCGGCGGTGATCGTAGGCGCGCTCTTTGTCCCGCTCGGCAACGGGCTGGTGGTCTGGGCCGAGCAGCGAGTGCCGTCCGCGCTCGCGGCGCTGGTGGCGGCCGGGATTCCGCTGTGGGTGGCGCTGTTCGAACGCCTGGCCCCAAGCAGAGCGCGGCTCACTCCGCCCAAGCTCGCCGGCCTGCTGGTCGGCTTTGCCGGTGTGCTGGTGCTGGTGGGGACCGAAAGCCTCGCGTTCACCGGCGGCGTGCGGCTGGTCGCGGTGGCAATCGCATCGATGGCATCGGCGCTCGGGATGGTGGTGCTCCGCCGCGCCGCGCTGCCGGCGGACCCGGCGCTGTCGTCGGCCATGACGATGTTGACCGGCGGCAGCATTGCCCTGGGCGTCGGCGCCCTTGCCGCCGAGCCGGCCGGGTTCGCGCTGGAGCGGGTGAGCGCCACGTCGGTGGCCGCCTACGCCTACCTGGTGGTGTTCGGCTCGATCCTGGCCTTTACCTGCTTTGCCTGGCTGGCGCGAACCGTGTCGCCCAGCCGCACCTCCACTCACGCGTACGTCAATCCGCTGGTCGCGCTGGCGCTGGGCGCCTGGCTGGGTGGCGAGCACATCCCGCCGCGCGCCCTGGCGGCTGCGCCCCTCATTCTGCTGGGACTCGTTCTGGTGCTGGGTGACGGGTGGAGCGCGCGCCTCTGGCGCGCTGCGCTCACACGCGCTTGCGCGGCATTGCCCGGGCGTCGCACCTTACGCCCCCGTGAGCGAGCAGATCGTCTTCCGAATCGAGGAGCCGCCGTTCCATTGGCTGGATGTGACGGCGCCGGCACCGGGTGAGCTCGCCGACATCGCCGCCCGCTACGGGCTGCATCCCCTCCTGGTGCAGGACAGCCTCGAGCCGGACCACCTGCCGAAGTACGAACGGGCTGGTGACGCGCAGTTCATCATCGTCCGCGCCTACGACGAGCTGTGCTCGCCCCACGCGGCCAGCGCCCAGGCGCTGACCCGCAAAGTCGCGATCTTCGTCGGCCCGGACTACCTCATCACGGTCCACCGAAAGGACCAACCGTGGCTGGCGCGGCTGCGCGAGGAGTACGCGTCCCGCCCGCCCGCCGACGGGACCGCAATCAGGACGCGGCTCTTTGCCGACATCGTGAACGCGGCGGTGAATTCCTACGAGGCGCCGCTCGACGCGGCGGAGCGGGACCTGGAGCAGTTCGAGCGCACCCTGTTTCACCAACCCGACCTGGTGCCGGTGCTGCGCGAGTTCGCGGTGGTGAGACGCCGGGTCGGGCTGGTCAAACGGATGTTGGCGCACACGATCAACGCCTTCGTCCGGATCCCCACGCCCACCGATGCGAATGGCATCCTGCTGCAAGACGTACGGGAGAACCTCGACGCCATGTTCACCTGGTCCGACGAGCTGCTCGAGGAGCTCGACACGCTGCTCAACCTGCAGATCGGCCTCGCGTCCCACCGGACCAACCAGACCATGCGCATGCTGACCGTCGTGAGCGCGTTCTTCCTGCCGCTCACGTTCATCGTCGGTGTGTACGGCATGAACTTTCGGTACATGCCGGAGCTGGAACAGCCATGGGGCTATCCCGCCGCGCTGCTGCTCTGCCTCGTGGTGGCGCTGGGAATCGGCATCTGGTTCCGCCGGCAGGGTTGGCTCAAGCAGTGACGGAACGGCTCTACTACACCGACGCGTACGCGGCCCATTTCCACGCCACCGTCGTCGATCGAGCCGACGGGAGTCGCCGCGTCTACCTCGACCGCACCGCCTTCTACCCCACGTCCGGCGGACAGCCGCACGATCTCGGACGGCTCGACGGCGTGCCGGTGCTCGACGTGGTGGACGAGGGCGAGCGGATCGCGCACGTCCTGGCCGAGCCGCTCGCGGCCGGGCAGGTCAGTGGCGAGCTGGACTGGCCCCGCCGGTTCGACCACATGCAACAGCACACCGGCCAGCACCTGCTGTCGGCGGTGCTGGCCGACCTCTTCGGCTTCGAAACCATCAGTGTGCATTTTGGGCCCGCCAGCTCGACCCTCGACCTCGAAGCGCAGGCGATCGAGCCCGCGCAGCTGACGGCAGCGGAGGCTCGTGCCAACGCGGTCGTGTGGGAGCAGCGGCCGGTCGAGGTAACCTTCGAAGAAGCCGCTAGCGCGCGGGGCCTCCGGAAGCCGAGCGACCGCGCCGGCGTGATTCGCATCATCAGCATCCGTGACCTGGACCGGAGCGCGTGCGGCGGTACTCACGTCCGCAACACCGCCGAGATTGGCCCGGTACTGATTCGCGGCGTCGAACGGGTGCGCAAGAACGTCCGGCTCGAGTTCGTGTGCGGCGGCCGCGCACTCCGGCGCGCCCGCGCCGACCGCGAGTTGCTGGCCACGCTCGCGGCTCAGGGCTCCGCCGCCCCCGACGACCTGCCCGCCATCCTCGAATCACAGCGGGCCGAGCTCAAGGCGGCGGCGGCCGCACGGCGAGAAGCGGACGAGAGTCTGGCGCGGTATCGCGCCCGCGAGCTGTACGAAGCGACCACACCGGACGCCGACGGACTGCGTCGCGCGGTGGTTCGCGACACGCCCGGCCTCGAGTCGGTGCGACCGCTGGCGCTGGCCTTCACCTCGCTGCCCCGTACCGTGCTGGTGGCCGCGGTCGCCGCGCCGCCGGCCGTGCTGATCGCGACCTCGGCCGACAGCGGGGTGGATGCCGGTGCGCGGCTCAAAGCGGCCGTGGCCACGACCGGCGGACGCGGCGGCGGATCGCCCCGGCTTGCGCAGGGCAGCGTGGCGGATGCGGAGGCTCTCGGTGGGGTCGTGACGGCGCTTACGGCCCCGTCACCCGGGGGGCGCCATGTTGAGGCGTGAACGCACCGTCATCGCTGCCGTTCGACCTGACGCTCCGGGCCGATCCGCGGCTTGCCGGCTGGCGGAGCGCGGTCGGCGTTCCGCTCGCCATCGACGCGCCTGACTCCACTCCGCCCGCCGGGTGGAACGGCGACGCCCTGCTGGTGCTGGCCTGGAATGTCTGGATCGGGCGGGGCCGGCTCGATTTCTTGGTCCGCCGCATCCGGGACACCCACGACCTCCCGCTGGTCATCCTGGTGCAGGAGGCGTTCCGCAGCGACGACACCGTGCCGCGCGAAGCGACCGCGTTCGCGGCAAATGACTTCTCGCAGCGCGCGTTTCCCGAGCTCGACATCAACGCCGTTGCCCGCGACCTGGGGCTTCATCTCCGCTTCGCGCCATCGATGCGGAACGGGGCTCACCGGAGCGACCGCGGCAACGCCATCCTCTCGTCGCTGCCCCTCGAGGATACCTTCGCCTGGGAGCTCCCGCTCTCGTACCAGCGGCGGGTCGCCATCGCCGCGACGCTCAAGCTTCCGGACGGGCGCGCGATCCGGGTCTGCAGTGCGCACCTCGACCCTCGAGGCGGGAGCGCGCGCGATCTGCTCGGCGTGCTCGGTCGTGGGACCCAGGCCGAGGAGGTGCTGAGGCAGCTGGACCGCGATCGCATGACGGTTGTGCTCGGCGCCGACCTCAACCTCGCCCGCGGACGGCGGGAGCGAGCCTACCGCGCATTCACCGACGCAGGGTTCCGGCATGGCGTGCCGGAGCGTCAACCCGGGTGGGCACACACCTACCACCGGATGCCACGGCTGCTGCTCGATTGGATGCTGGTGCGCGATCCCGACTCCCTGATCGCGGGGCTCGAGATCGAGCGGGTGGACGAGGAGCCGCAGGATCGGGGACCGTACGTGTTCGGCTCGGATCATCACCCGCTGCTCGCGAAGCTCTCGCTGGTTCCCGCTGCGGCGGAAGCACGATGAGCGAGCTCCCCTGGTGGGCCTGGACGCTCCTGGTCACGGGCGCCGTGGCAACCGTGGCCGTCTTCACCGCGCTCTTCCTGCCCGACTTTCACACGCCGCCGCTCACCTGT
>DATAFP010000269.1:0-2337 GCA_036257415.1 Gemmatimonadales bacterium | reverse complement strand
CACCTCTTCCACACGCTGCTTGAAATGCGTGTGACACGGGTTGATATCACTCCACGTATTAATAATCGCGATCACCGGCTTACCCCGGTAATCCGCGGCCTCGAACCCCATCTGCGCCGTCCGCGAACGATGCCCGAACGCACGCAAATCGGTCGCCCCGTACCAACGATGACTACGAAGCTCTTCAGCGGTCTTACGGGCCACGGGATCGTCCTTTCGGCTGTGGCGGGAGGATTTCGGGCCGGTCAACTCCCGGATGCGAGACCGACGGAAGCGGGTTGTTCCTGCGGCAGGCGCAGGCGCTGGCGGCGGGCCTGAGGAGCATCGCCGAGCAGCGCGCGCGAGAGCCCACGGGCGGCCACGGTCAGGGTGGCCCTGCACAGCTTGAGGTCGTCGTGCAGGTCGTGGACCTGCAGCTCGAGCGCCGCGACGGCTTCTCCGCCAGCGAAGACGGGGGTGGCCACGGCCATGTCGCCGTCGATGAGCTCCCCGTGGGAAACGGCCAGGTGTGTCATCCGGACCGAGTTCAGCGCGAAGTGGAGTCGGTCCGGCGAGGTCACGGTGCGCGCGGTATAGGCCATCATGCGCCGCGAGACCAACGCCATCACGTCCGGTGGCGCGAACGCGATGTGAGCCGTACCGGGTTTGATGGAGGCCAGCAAACCTGGAGGAGCTAGGACCATGGTCGCGCCGAGGAAGTACCCCGACGAGCTGCGGGAGCGGGCGGTCCGGCTGGTGCTGGACGCCAAGGCCAAGCCGGGCAGCGCGAAGGGTGCCTGCGCGCGGATCGGGAACCAGTTGGGGATCAACCCGGAGACGTTGCGGGGGTGGGTTGCCCAGGCTGAGGTCGATGCCGGTGTCCGCCCGGGCACGACCACCGCGGATGCCGCCCGGATCGATGAGCTGGAGCGGGAAGTCCGTGAGTTGCGCCGGGCGAACGCAATTTTGAAGTCGGCGTCGGCTTTCTTCGCGGCGGAGCTCGACCGCCCACACCGGTAGTTGTCGACTACATCGACCAATACAAAGAAGAGTTCGGAGTCGAGCCGATTTGCGCGGTGTTGAAGGACGCCGGCGTGCATATCGCTCCGAGCACGTACTACGACAACAAGTCCCGGCCACCGTCGCAGCGCTCGATCCGGGACGCGTCGATAATAGGGGAGATTGAGCGGGTGCACAAGGATAACTACGGGGTGTACGGGATTCGGAAAGTGTATGCCCAGCTGGCTCGAGAAGGCGGTGTCGACGGAGTGCCGGTGGCGCGCTGCACGGTCGCGCGGCTGATGCGCGAGGCCGGGTTGCGCGGGATCACTCGGGCCAAGACGCCCCGTACCACCCGCCCGGCACCGGCCCCGGACCACCGCCCTGACCTGGTGGATCGGGTGTTCGCCGCGGCTCGGCCGAACCGGCTGTGGGTGGCCGACATCACCTATGTCGGAACCGCGTCGGGGTGGGTGTACGCCTCGTTCGTGCTCGACGTGTTCGCCCGCCGCATCGTCGGCTGGCAACTGTCAACCAGCCTGCGCACCGACCTCGCGCTCGATGCGCTAAATATGGGAATCTGGACTCGCCAACGCGAGGGCGCCGACCTCAGCGACCTCTCTGCGCTGGTGCACCATTCCGACCGCGGCGTGCAATACGTCGCGGTCCGCTACACCGAACGGCTCACCGAGGCCGGCGCGGTCGCCTCGGTGGGCTCCCGCGGCGATTCCTTCGACAATGCGATGGCCGAGGCCTTCAACTCCATCTTCAAGGCCGAACTCGTCCGGAACAAAGGCCCGTGGCAGGGCATCGGGGATCTCGAACCGGCGGTCGCCGCCTACGTCGACTGGTACAACCAGTGCCGGCTGCACGGCGAGCTAGGCCTGATCCCGCCGGTCGAGCACGAGCGGGCGCACCAGCGCCAGCAGCACGCCGCATGAGCACCCTGACCACATCCCGGCCTTTCCTCCGTCCCGGCCCGCCCTTGCGGCGCGCCGGAGGCGTCAAGGTGGAGCGCCCGAGCGCAGCGAGGCCGAACGACCTTGACACCGACCAGCGCCGTAAGACGATCACACGCGGAGGAAGGGGCCCAGCTTCCCCCGCCACCCAAGATCAGCGCCCGGCAACCGCCCGACGCATGACAACCCAGTCTCCAGAAAACCCGGTACTTGACACCTACCCCACCGGGGTCTACTGGAAACCGGTGGTGCGCCACGCGGCGCCTGGAATCGAGTGGGGTTGAAAGGACTCCGCGGCCGGCCAGTCGCAGCTGGCCGGTGAAGCTGGGGGCAGCCGGGACGTGGGAACGCACGCGACGGTGGGAGCAGCCCCGACAACGTACGGGACGGGTCGGCACTG
>DATAFP010000266.1:0-5973 GCA_036257415.1 Gemmatimonadales bacterium | reverse complement strand
CCAATGGCTCCACATAGGCGGCTCGAAGCTCCGGCTCGCCGGGATGGTGCAAGCGACGCTGGAGCTGCTGGCGGTGCGGGGGAATGCGAAGCGGGACGTGCTCAGGTCGTGAGCACATCCTCATAGCGGGTAAATTCGTCGAGCACGCAGCCGGTGCCGCGAACCACCGCGGTGAGCGGATCGCGGTCCCGGCGCACGGCGAGACCAGTCTCCTCGCTGAGCAGCGTGTCGAGGCCGCGAATCAACGCGCCGCCGCCGGTCAGCACGATGCCGTGATCCAGGATGTCACTGGCGAGCTCCGGCGGGGTCATCTCTAGGGCGCGGCGGACGGCGTTCGTGATGCGCGAGATCGGCTCCTGCATCGCGTCGCGGATCCCGGCCGAATCCACCCGCACGGTCTTGGGCAGGCCGGAGATCAGATCGCGGCCCTTCACCTCCATCTCGAGCTCGGGCTGGAGCGGCGCCGCCGAGCCGATCTGGATCTTCACCGCCTCGGCGGTGGGCTCGCCGATCAGCAGGCTGTAGTTCTTCCGCATGTACTGAACGATCGACTGGTCGAGCTCGTCCCCGCCGGTCCGGATGGACGCGTCGCAGACGATCCCCGACAGCGCGATGACGGCGATGTTCGTGGTGCCGCCGCCGATGTCGATCACCATGTTGCCGGTGGGTGAGTCGACCGGCAGGCCCACGCCGATCGCGGCGGCCATCGGCTCGGCGACCATGAGGAGCCGCTTGACGCCGGCGGTTTGCGCCGAGTCCCGGACCGCGCGCCGCTCGACCTCGGTGATGCCGGAGGGAACGCACACGATGACAGTCGGTTTCACCCGCAGGATGCGGCGGTCGAGCACGGTGCGGAGGAAATGGCGCAGCATCTTCTCCGCTACGTCGAAGTTCGCGATCACGCCATCCTTCATCGGGCGCACGGCCACGATCCCCTCCGGCGTCCGGCCCAGCATCCGCTTCGCTTCCAAGCCGATGCCGCGGATCTCGCCGGTAGCCTGGTCCACCGCGGCCACCGACGGCTCGTTCAAGACCACCCCTTCGCCCTTGACCAGCACCAGCGTGTTCGCCGTCCCCAGATCAACCGCGATCTCGCTGGCCGGGCGCCAGAGGCGGCGGCCCCGCTTCCCATTGGCGGGCCCGCGCTCGTCCTGCGCCTGCGGCGGCTGCTCGTGCGTGGCTGACGACACGTCGACGATGGCGGTCATTGCAAGTATCCCGGGCCGGTTGCGGAATTCGGTTGGCGAGCCAACAGCTTATGCCGTATCAGGCACTTAGCCCCTCCTAGGGCAAATTGTGATCCACGGGCTCGAGTGGTGGCAGCTCTGCCTTTTCCTGGTTGTCGGCGCCTCGCTGCTCGAGCCCAAGCCGCTGGCCCGCGCGGCCTTGGCCGGGCTGGTTCCCGCACTCCTGGGCAGCGCGGCCTTGGCGGTGATTCCCTTTGATTCGAGCGGGTATGTTAGTGTCAGCCTTGGTCTTGTGATCGCGGGTACCGGCCTCCCGCTGGTCCCAGCAGCCCGGGCCCTCCGGGGCCCCGCGCCAGGATCGAGCCGTTCGATTCCCGGAGCTGTCCTGCTGTTGGTGGGCGCGGTCGCGCTCGGCCTGAGGCTCGTGCCCCCACTCGGCTCCATCGGCGCGCGGACCGCTCTGGTGTGGGCGGCAGCAGCTCCAGCAGCCTGGTGGATTCTCGTGGGGCTCGGTCGGCTCGTGCGGGTCTATCAGGCCATGGCCAGGCTCGACTGCGCCCTCCTGGCACGGCAGCCACCCACCACGCTGGGCCGTGTGGCTCGTGTGTCTCGACCCGCCGTGACGCTATTGGTGCTCGGCGCTGCCCTCGTGTTCCTGGCTCCGCTCGTGTGGCTCGTCGTGCTCGGGCTCATCCTCGCCGCGGTCGGCGCCGAAATGATCTTCCGATCCGGACCGCGCGTCCCGGTGCTGCCGGTCGTCACGCTGGCGTTGATCCCCGCCTGCTGGCTGGTTCAGACGGTCGCCGGCCCGATGACGCTCAGGCTCGCGACGCTCACCGATGTGCCCATGAGCCCCGCCGCGGCTCGGCTGGTGGCGCTGCCGCTCGGGCTGGTCGCGTGGGCATGGATGGGACTCTGGCCGCTCCACGGGGTCGTACGCCCGGTGTTGCTCGCGCCGCTCGGTGTGGCAACCTGGCTCCGAATGGCGGAGCCGATGGCGCACGAAGGGCTGCTGCACTGGCAGCCGGTGTTCGTTGGTCTCGCGGTGCTCGGACTCTGGCATGCCGCGGGCGATGGGCGGCTCGCGTCGGTGTTCGTGGCACTCGGGTTCAGCGCGCTCGCGAGCCTCGCTCCAATGTCAGCGGCCGCGGCCGCGCTCCTGCTCGCGGCGGCCCTTGCGTTCAAGCTCGCGAAGCCGAGCAGGGCGCCGGCGCTACTCCTGTTCGACGGGGCCCGTCGCTTGGGGTTCGTGACATCATGCGTCGGCGCCGAGCTCGCGTTCATCGCGGGGCTTGACGCCGAGGCGGTATTCACGGTGCTCGCGGCCGGCGGTCTCGCCTATGGCTTCCGTGCTGCTTCTCCTCTCAACGATCTATGACTCCGCTCGCTCTGCTTTCGATTCTCGCCATCGCAACTCCCGCCGAAACGACGCTGGTGGTGAATGCCGTCGTCGTGGACGGCACCGGTGCCCCGGGCCGCCGCGCCAGTGTGCGCATCGCCGGTGGACGCATTCTCGCGGTCGGCGCGCTCAAACCTGCCCGTGGCGACCGCGTCGTGGACGCACGTGGGTTCGTGCTAGCGCCGGGGTTCATCGACACCCACGCGCACTACGACGACAGCTTGCTGGTGCGACTCGACGCGCTTCCGGCGGTGAGCCAGGGCATCACGACCATCGTGGTGGGCCAGGACGGGGAGCAGCCGTACCCGCTCGCCGACTTCTTCGGACGCCTGCAGGCGTCCCCGGCCGCGGTGAACGTCGCCTCGTATGCCGGCCACGGCACGATTCGGCGAGACGTGCTGGGCGACGACTTCAGGCGCGCGGCATCCGCGGCTGAAGTGGCCACCATGCGGCAAAGGCTGGAGCGTGAGCTGGCGGCAGGCGCGCTGGGCCTCTCGACGGGGCTGGAGTATGACCCCGGCATCTACTCGGATCCGGACGAGGTGTTGGCGCTCGTGAAGGTGACGGCGGCTGCCGGCGGGCGCTACATCAGTCACGTGCGGAGCGAGGACCGCCGCTTCTACTCCGCCATCACCGAGCTGCTCGACGTCGGGAAACAGGCGCGGCTGCCGGTGCAGCTATCCCATGCGAAGCTCGCGATGCGGAGTCTCTGGGGCAGCGCGCCCAAGCTGCTCGAACGGCTGGACAGCGCGCGGAAGACCGGCGTGGACGTCACGCTCGACGTCTATCCCTACACCTACTGGCAGTCCACCATCACGGTCTTGTTTCCCGGGCGGAACTTCTCCGACTCGGGCGAGGCGGAGCTGGTGCTGGCCGAGGTGGCGGCGGCGGACGGCATCAGGATCACCGACGCCGCCGACCGGTCCATCGTGGGACGGAGCATCGCGGAGATCGCGCGCGATGCCGGTGAGGCTCCCGTGCTCACGCTCATGCGCCTGGCCCAGCGCGGCGACTCGATCGAGCGTGCCGGCGACGACTACATCGGCATCATCGGGACCAGCATGGCGGAGGAGGACATCGCCACGCTCCTCGCGTGGCCCCACGCGAACGTCAGCAGTGACGGAGCGAGTGGGGGCGGCCACCCGCGCGGCTGGGGCGCGTTCCCCCGGGTTCTCGGCCGCTACGTGCGTGAGCGCAAGGTGGTGTCATTGGAGGATGCGGTGCGCAAGATGACGTCCCTGTCGGCCGCGCACGTGGGGTTGAAGGATCGCGGGACGATCGCGCCGGGCAGTCGGGCCGACCTGGTGCTCTTCAATCCCAAGACCGTGGCGGACCGCGCCACGCCAGCCAGCCCGAGCCTCCCGGCGGCGGGCATCCTGCGGGTGTGGACCAATGGGGTAGAGGTCTACCGCGACGGAAAGCCGACCGGTGCCCGGCCGGGAGTCGTGCTGCGTCGCGGGGGGAGCGGGGCGTGAGGCGGGCGGCGTTCGGTCTCGGCCTGGCCGTCGCGGCGCTCGTCGCACTCCTGCTGGTGCGAGCGGCGGGGCTCCGAACCAGGCAGGTGAAACCACCGGCTGCACACCCGATCGCGGTCGACAGCTTCGCCGCGGCGGAACGCCTGGCGGAGGCGATCCGGGTGCCCACGATTTCCCGCGAGGACGGGCCGGCTCCGGACAGCCTCTTCGCGCGCCTGCACGCCACGCTGGCGCGGGCATTTCCGCGCGTCCACCGCCAGCTCCGGCGCGAGACGGTGGGCAGCAGCCTGCTGTTCACTTGGCCGGGCACCGATCCGTCGCTCCCGGCGATTCTTCTGACCGGTCACCTCGACGTGGTCCCCATCGACTCCGCCAGCGAGGCGCGGTGGACCCACCCGCCGTTTGGCGGTGTGATCGCGGACGGCTTCGTCTGGGGGCGCGGCGCGCTCGACGACAAGGGCAGTGTGCTCGCGATTCTCGAAGCGGTCGAGGTCTTGCTCGCGGAGGGGTTCGCGCCCGCGCACACCATCCTTCTCGCCTTCGGTCACGACGAGGAGATCTCGGGGCGCGAGGGTGCCAAGCGCCTGGCGGCCCTCATCGCCGCGCGCGGCACCAGGGTGGACTGGGTGCTCGACGAGGGCGGCACGATCACCAGTGGCATCGTCCCCGGGATCGCGGCACCGGTTGCGGTCGTTGGCATCGCCGAAAAGGGTTACCTGAATCTGGAGCTCATCGCGAGCGATCCGGGCGGGCACTCGTCCACGCCGCCGGCGCACACCGCGATCGGGCGACTGGCGCGGGCCATACGTCGGATCGAAGACCGGCCGTTCCCGGCCCGGGTGGCCGGCGCCACCGGGGCGCTGCTGGCCTACGCGGCCCCGGAAATGTCGTTGCCGCTCCGGCTCGCGATGGCGAACCTGTGGCTGTTCGAGGGTCCGGTGCTGGCCCGCTTCGCCGGCGACCCGCGGAGCGCGGCGGCCGTCCGCACGACGGCGGCGGTGACGATCGTGTCGGGCGGGACCAAGGCGAACGTGCTGCCGACCGAGGCGCGGGCCATTGTGAACTTCCGCACCCTGCCCGGCGACTCCGCGGCCACGGTGGTCAGCGCGGTGCGGCGCGCGGTGGACGACTCGGCGGTGATGGTGCGTGCGCTGCCCGATCCCATCGAGGCGTCTCCGGTCTCATCCCCGGAATCCACCGGCTACCGGGCGGTGGCAACCACCATCCGGCAGGTGTACCCCGGCACCGTCGTCGCTCCCTATCTCGTCATCGGGGCTACCGATGCACGCTACTACGTAGGGCTCACGCCCACGGTGCTCCGGTTCGCGCCCGGGCTCGAGACCGCCGACAGCCCGCCCCGCATCCACGGCACCGATGAACGGGTGGGCTTGAGCGAGCACGCCCACGCCATCCGGTTCTACGCGCAGCTGATCCGCAACGCGACGCGTTGACCCGCCCCACGGAACGCGGGCATATTGCGCGGCTCACGAACGAGTTGACATCGCTCGACGAACAGTGTGCAGACGAGGCCCCCCATGGCATTCACCCTTCCCCCCTTGCCGTACGACTACAACGCGCTGGAGCCGCATATCGACGAGCAGACGATGCGGATCCACCACGACAAGCATCATGGCGCGTACGTGAACAACCTGAACACCGCGCTCGAGGGCCAGGCCGAGCTGCAGTCGAAGACGATCGAGCAGATCCTGAGCAAGCTCACCGACGTGCCCGAGAACATCCGCACCACCGTGCGGAACAACGGCGGCGGCCATCTCAATCACACGCTGTTCTGGGAATGGATGCGGCCCGGCGGGGCCAAGGAGCCGACCGGCGCGCTCGGCGACGCCATCAACCGCGGCTTCGGAGCCTTCGCTTCGTTCAAGGAGCAGTTCGCGAAAGCCTGCGTCGGCCG
>DATAFP010000019.1:0-2102 GCA_036257415.1 Gemmatimonadales bacterium | reverse complement strand
ATCTTCGAGGATGTTGCGGTCCACGACGCCTTCACGCCGCCGATGCGCGAGCACGTGGCCCGGAACGCCGCACGCACCGAGGGCTTTTCGATCTGCTCGGCCGAGCCGCGGATCATCGGGGGCAACCGCAGCAAGAACCCGCGCTACCTCCAGGTACGGCCCGACGTGGCGCACCCGCTCGACCGGTACGTGGCGGAGATGGGCGCCAGGCTGAACCGCCGGCTTCCGTTCCACAAGCCGCTCGTGTTTCCGGTGATCAGCGTGCTGTCCGGGCGCCGCAACCACCCGCCGGGCGACGGCACCCGTCCGCTCTGTGTATACGGGCCGATCCATTACCAGGAGCTGCCCGAGCTGTTCATGGACTACGTGTGCTCGCTCACCGGCACGTCGCCCAGCACCACCGGGGCCGGCTCCGAGGGCGCGCTGACCAAAGGACCGTTCAACGCGCTCGCGGCCACTGCCGATCTCAACAACGCGCTGGTGTCGATGCTGCTCACCGGCTACGCCGGCTTCAGCTCGGCAGCGGGCTTCATCGGCCCGCGCTACCGGGTGGATCACGACGTGAGCCTGCTCATCCCCGAGATCTGGTGCCGCCTGTTCCCCCACGAGCGGGATCCCAAGCGGCTGATCGAGGCCGGGCACCTGGAGCGGCTGGAGGACTACGAGTATGCCGGCAAGACCGTACTGGCGAGCCGGCTCGGCTGGCGGATCACGGCCAAGTTCGTGCACACGTTCTTCGGCCGCGTGTTCGACAATCCGACGGCGGTCTTCGCCGAGGAGATCCTCAAGCCGGAGATCCAGGATCCGGCGGTCTTCGCCGACGGGGTGAGCAACATCGTGGAGGCGCACGAGCGGGTGGCACGGGCGTATTTCGACGACGGCACCATCGACGACCTGTGTCCGCCGCTCAAGGCGCTGCTCCACATCATGGCGCACGGGAACTATGAGGGTAAGGACGCCCACCACCCGGACATCCGCGCGCTGTTCACCCGCGAGTCGTTGCTTGCGAGCGAGTGGTATCGCGAGCGGCTGGCGATCAAGCAGGCGCGGGACGTGGCACTCTGGCAGCGCCACGTCCGGAGCCTGACCGATTTTCTGTCCCGCCCCGGGCACCGCGAAGAGGCGGAGCGGCTCGGCATCGCCGAGCGACTGCGGCATGCGCGCTCGGAGCTCGAGCGGATCCGCGGGACGGAGTACCTGAACAGCCTCGTGGGGACGATCGGCGCCGATCCGATTCACCGCCCCGCCGGCGTGGCGGCGGGCGCGTGGGCGGCGGGTGTGCCCACCCGCCGCATCGCTCGGTCGGAAGGGCCGCTCGAAACCTCAACAACCTAGGCTCATCACGCTCTTGCGGCCACGCGTGCCCGCCGCTCGGGCTGACGCCGCCGCTTCTTGTCGAAAGTCACATCGCGGCATGTCCTCTGGCGACACCTATCTTGATGAGCATGGCGCCGGTGTCCCGCTTCCACATTCTCGGCGTTGACGACGCCCCCTTCGTCAAGCGAACCGACGCGACGGTATCGGTGGTCGGCGTGCTGATGGAGGCCGCCGATCTCGTCGAAAGTGTCGCGGTGACAAGCTTCCCGGTGGACGGCGACGGCGCCACCGGGTTCCTCGCCGAGTGGATCGGCGGGCTCCGCTGCCGGCCCAGTGTCCAGGCCGTCGTGCTCGGAGGGATCACCATCGCCGGCCTCGGGCTGGTGGACATCGAAGCGCTCGCGACCCGGCTCGCGACCCCGGTGCTCGCCGTCACTCGCCACGACCCATCCGAGTCGGAGCTCCGTCGGGCACTCGTCGCCGCGGGCCTGGATGCACGCCTTTCCATCCTCGAGCGTTGCCCGCCGGCCCAGCGCCTGGGTGACGGACTCTACGTGTCCGCCGCTGGAATCGCCGCAGACGATTCTGCTTTCCTTATAAGAGGCTCACTCGGGAAGTCTCGGATGCCCGAGCCGCTCCGGGTGGCACACCTGATCGGACGCGCACTGGCATCGGGAGAGTCGCATGGTCGGGTCTGAGCGTGCGCGCGTCGCTGTTGTGACCGGTGGCAACCGAGGGCTCGGTTTGGAGACCTGCCGGCAGCTCAGGGCGAAGGGGCTCAGGGT
>DATAFP010000138.1:0-8370 GCA_036257415.1 Gemmatimonadales bacterium | reverse complement strand
GACAGCGGCATCGCCGTCCCAGCGGACAGCGTCATCCCGATGCCGGGTACGGCTCCCTCCATTGAGCCGTACCCGGGGGACTGCACCGTGGTGGATACCTCCTCGATGCGTACGCTCATCGCGTGGGAGCCGGTGCGCATGGCCGAGGTGGTTCGCATCGTCGGCGACATCGGTGGCGGCGGCGTGCAGCCGACCGTGCCGGATGTGATGGTGGCCCTGCCCGCGACCCCGGTCGAACCGACACCTCCCGCGCCGTCCGATCCTCCCGATTCGGCGGTGAGCGGCGGCGGCAACGACGGAAGCGGGGGCGGGGGCGGGGGCGGGGGCTATCCCGGGTTCATGGGCGAGTACCTGGTGCGGGACGTCGGCAGCTGGTGGGCGGTGGAAGGCGAGCAGAGCAACGCGCTCGCCGAGCTCAGCGGGGCGTGCACGGCCGACCGCGCCACGATCGACTGGGCCGAGTTCACCTGCAGCGCCGCGCGCTTCCGGTTCGGCTTCAGCATGCGGGTGGAGGCACTGCGGTACGAGCCGCTGATGCAGACGGAACCCGGCGGCGAGCCGGGTTGGGACGGCGCCGTGGGCAGCCATGTCATCGAGCTGGAGCAGACCACCGTGAGCGGCGTGCGGCTCACCGTGGTGGGCTGGACCCCGCCTCCGGTTCCTCCACCGCTACCGCCCGGGCCGCCCCCGATCGATTCGAGTACGGTCTCTCCCTAAACAGCTACCGGGGCGCGCCGAAGCGGAGAATCCGCGGTTTCACCAGCCGGGCGTAATCCGGATACCCCATCCGGATCAGCTCGGTGTGGGACCCGGCGTTGAACGCGATCTCGTCGTCCTCGGCGAGACTGTCCGCGACGTACACATCCATCCCGTACAGATTCCCGAACGGCGGCATGGCGCCCAGCTGGCAATCGGGGAAGCGGTCGCCGAATTCCTCTTCGTCGGCGAGCTCCGCCTTCTGGGCAAACGCCGCGTCGGCGAGCAGCTCGAGATCGATCATCTCCGACGCGGGCAGGACGGCCATTGCGAGCCGGCCGTCGAGCTTCACGATCACGGTCTTGGCCATCGCCCGACCGGGGATGTGGGCCGATGCGGCGACCTCCTGCGCGGTGTGGGCGGGCGAGTGGGAGATCAGGACGTACTTGATGCGGTTTCGGTCTAGAAATTCACGTAGTGTTTGAACCGGCATAGGGCCTTCCTGGTGCGGGCCGCCAGTTAATCTGCCGTCATCGACCGCGGGTTGCCAGAACGCGGAAGGGAACGGGAGGGCTGTCGAGCGACGCCTGCGAATCGGTCAGCAGGCTTCCGGTCACGGTGTAGTCCCCGGGGGCCGCAGGGCTGCCGTCGGTCCTCTGCTGCGGCCACGCATCCGTCAGCTCGAGCGTTTCGCCCGGCGACAGCGTTCTGAGTTGCAACACCATCGCGATCATCGCCCCCGCCAGCCTTCGCCACACGACTGAGCCGTCGCTCTGGCGCACCACCAAATCGAACGCGATCGGCCGCCCGCGCAAGTGAAGCTCGAGCGGCCGATCGGAAGTATTGGTGACCCGGAGGGTCATCGGCACCGGCGTGCCGGCCGTGACCTCGCTCGGCACGTCGAGCTCGACCTTCGGCGAATCGGCAGGCACGGCCGCCAGCGCACCCAGCGTGACGAGGATGCCGGAGATCACCTCAGGGCGCCACCACCACGAGATCGCCCAGCTCCTGCTGCACGTTCTTGAGCGGGCTGAACGCCAGCAATCCGCCTTCGGGCGTCCCGCCCCAGAGAATGCCCGCGAGCGTCACGGTGTTGTCTCCGGTCTTGATGAAGATGGGCGACCCGCTGTCTCCGGGCCCCACAATAACCGGGTGGCCTGCCCCCTCCAACCCGGCGAGCGTCTGACACAGCTGGGTGATCGACGTACCGTCGATGTTCACGTTAACGCAGGTGGCAGTCACCGCCGCGCTGGTCCAGCCGGTGGTCATGCCGACCTTGTGCACCGTGCTGCCGATTGCGAACGACTCGCTGGGATGCTCGGCGGTGATCTGGAAGCTGCCCACGATATCGGTCAGGCCGTTGTTCTCACCCGAGGTCCGTGCGACCTTGCCCAGCCCCACGTCGCCGGCGGCGATGCTGTAGGCACCCCGCGAGGAATCGCTGCGGCGGCACACCCGGTTGGCAGGGCACCCGTTGCCACTGCCGCGCCGACCCTTGCGGCCCGCGAAATACACCGGGTCGTCCACCTCGCTACCGATGGTGTTGTCGCTGCCGGAGAAATCGAGCCAAGTGTGCTGGTACCAGATCGTGCCCTCGACGCCCCCCTGCGCCCAGGTGCAATGGGACGCGGTGATGAAGGACAGTTGGTTGCTGCGGAGCGCGTTGAAGCCGAGGCTGCAGAGGCCGAGGATGAAATCGATCATGAGGCCGCCCTGCACCGGGCGGACCCGCTCCTGCAGCGTGGCCAGCTGCCGGATCGGCGCGGTCTCCTGAACGACGACCGCTTCGGCGGGCACGTGCAGCGCGGCCAGGGCTCGGTGCAGCTCCGCCGGCCCGGCGCCCCGGGCCAGACCAACCCGGATCCGGTTGCTCGCCTCGTCCAGATCCGCGAACACCGCGCCCGGCAGCGCCAGCGCCTCGGGCGAGACCACGTCGAACCAGCCCTCCAGCCGGGCGTAATCGAAGTCGGCCCGGCGCACCTGAAGCCGGGAGCGGTCGATCCCCCGTGCGGCGAAGAACGGCGCGAGAGCGTTGGCGGCGGCATCGGCCTCGGCGGGGTCGGTGAGATAGACGGTGGGACGGCCCTCCTGGTCGAGGAAGAAGCCGCCGAAACCGCGGACTCCGCGGACGAGGCCGACGGGATCGTCGGCGGGTTGTTGCGCTGTAGCCGGACCCAACGCGGCATTGTCGGGTGGCTGGGCCGGACCGACGGGCCCCGAGGTATCGGAGCAGCCGGCGGCGGCCAGCAGCACGCCGCCCACCAGGCAGGCGCGCGCGACCGGGGGAAGGAGGCTCATGCTCACCTCCAGAGCGACGGTTGGGAATGTCGGGCGGAAATACGCGACGAGCCCAGCATACGCTTCGGTATCGGACAGCGCCAGAGCGTGCAATGCACTGCACGACCGGTGATGCGCCTCACGGCCGGGACGCGGCCACGGCAAGAGTCTCGGAGCACAGCGATGAAAGGAGGGCGCCATGGAAGCCCGTGAGATCATGACCGAAAAGCCCGCGTGCTGTACTCCGGACGAGACGATGCAGCGTACGGCGCAGCTGATGCAGGAGCACGACTGCGGCTGTCTTCCAGTGGTGGAGGACATGCAGTCCAGGCGCATCATTGGGACCGTGACCGACCGCGATCTCGCCTGCCGCGGGCTGGCCGCGGGGAAGGGTCCGGATACTCCGGTCCGGGAGGTGATGAGCAAGGACCCGACCTGCTGCCGTCCGGAGGACGACGTCAGGGACGTGGAGCAAGTGATGGCCGACAAGCAGGTGCGGCGGGTCCCGGTGGTGGACGCACGCGGCTGCTGCGTGGGGATGGTGGCGCAGGCCGATCTGGCGCGGCACGAGGAGGTAATCGGCGCCACCGAGGTCGGGAGGGTGGTGGAACGGATTTCGGAGCCTGCTGGCCGGCGCTGAGCCGACGAACGGCTAGCCATACACGCCAGTTGCGCGTCGCCGTACGAGCAGACGTTGGTGCGAGCCCGCGAGCTTCGTCACGCTGGGGGCGCCACTTGGCGCCAACCGCGAGAGCCGCGCGCTACGATGGCATCGTTAGGGCTAGCCGCTCACGACCAGCCGGATAGTCCCGCCGTGATCTCCGGCTTCTGCTTCCCCAAGAGCCGACCGATCGCTTCCGCCTCGAGGGCAAGCAACTCGAGCACATCGTCGAGGCTCAGAATGCCGATCGGGCGGTCCCGGTCGCCGGTCACGACCAGCCGGCGCGTTGCGCTGGTGCCCATGCGCGCGAGTGCCTGCTCGATTGGCGTGGCCTGGTTGACGCTCTGGACCGGAGTGGACATCAGCGCCGATACCGGAGTCCGGTCCAGATCCCGCCCCTCGGCGACGCCCCGGATCGTGATGTCGCGATCCGTGATGACGCCGAGGGCGCGGGACTCGGCGTCTCCCGAGACGACGACCAGCGTGCCCACCTCGTTTTCCGCCATGCGGCGGGCCGCTGTCCGGATCGTCTCCGTCGGCACCGCGGTCGCCACCACGCGACTGCAAATCCTTCCTGCGGACATGGTTGCCTCCTGGTAAGGTGGCGCTGAGCCAGAGCCAGAGCGCCGGCGCTACGGTAGCACCGATATCGTGAGGTTTCCGTGAAGCGGTCGGGAAATCTTGTCGGGGCGATCCCTCGCTTGCCGTCGCGGCTCAACCGCCCGCGGCGAGCTTCTCGAAGCGCGGGTTTCCCTTGAGTGGCGCGAAGGCGGGATCGATCCGGAGCCATCCGGGCGACAAATGGTACGGCATCCGGAGCAGCGGCTCGAGCCGGTCGAGCGCCTTCTCCGGCTCGCCCACGAGCAGGTAGGTACGGACCAGCTGGTGCTGGATGTAGGGCCCGGTATACCCGTCGTCGCCCGGGTCCATCAGTTCGAGCGCGCGCTCGCCCTCGCGGATCGCGTCCGCCTTCTGTCCCATATACGCCAGGGTGAGGCCCACCAATGAGTGGCGCTGCGCGTCGTTCGGCGTCGCCGCGAGCTGCGCCAGGAAGGCGGACCGCGCGGAGTCGGCGTAGACCCGCGCCCGCGCCCGGTCACCCCGGAGATAATATGTCTGGGCCAGCACGATTCCCCAGTTGCCGCGGTCGTCGGCGAAGGCACTGGGCGGGAGCCGCAACAGGAGCTGCTGCTGGGCGTCGTCGAGCACCCAGAACAGGTCCCAGTACGTGCCCATGTACGCCACGAGCGCGGTCGGCTCAACCTCAGCGGGAGCGGCTCGGACGACCGCTCGGGCCTTGTCCAGGTCGCCCTGAGCGAGATGTACCATCGCCAGGTTCTCAACCAGGTCGAGGCCTGTCGGTGCGAGGCGCAGCCCGCGCTCGGCGGCGGCCAAGGCCTCCGGGTAGCGGCGGAGCCGGATCAACGTCGTGCCAAGGCGCCGGGCGGTCGCCACGGAACGGGGGTCGAGCTGGGCGGCGCGCTCCAGATGCGCCTGCGCCGCCTCCCAGCGCCCGAGGCTCTGTTCGGCGAGGGCGGAACCGGTGAGCAGCCCCGCGTCGCTGGGTGCGGCCTCGAGTCCGGCCTTGTACGCGGCGAGGGCCTCCGCGTTCGAACCCAGGACGGACAGGTAGTAGTCGCCCAGTGCGAGCTGGGCTTCGGGACGACCCGGAGCGAGCGCCGCCGCGCGCTCCGCCGCGCGCCGGGCGGCATCCGCGGCGGCGGGAGTGGGAATCACATTGTAGTAGTACTGCGCTTGGGCACGCGCCAGTTGCGCCCAGGCCTGCGCGAAGGTCGAGTCGAGCGCCACCGCCTGTTCGTAGAAGCCGATGCCGTCGCGGAGGTCCGAGGCCTCGAAGGAACCGATGCTCTGGGTCGCGGCCTCGCCCTTGAGGAACGCCTCGTACGCGGCGATGCTGGCTGTCGGCCGCTCGGTTATCACCTGTTTCTGGGCCGCGCCGAGGGCCACGTCCAGACTCGACGCCACCTTGCTCGCGATCTCCGCCTGGACCTTGAAGACGTCCGTCATCGCCGCCTCGAACGGCTGCTGCCATTTGGTCGTCGGAGTGCGTCCCGGGCTCACGTCCACCAGCTCGGGGCTCACCTCCACCCGGCTGCTGCCGTCGGGTGCCTTGGCCCAGCGGATTCGCGCGATTACCAGGTAGTCGGTTCCCAGCTCGCGCCCGATGACGGGCAAACTCTTGTCGCTGCGCTTGTACTCGTTCGAGCTGCGGCTCGCGATGACCTGCAGGCCGGGCAGCGCGGACAGCTTGCCGCGGACCGCGTCGGTCACGCCGTCGGCAAAGTACTCCGTGGTCGAGTCGCCCAGGTTCTCGAACGGGAGCACGGCGATGCGCTTGGGGCCCGCGCTCTCCGCGTCGGCACCGGAGTGGCTCCGCCGCCAGGCGAACAGCACGCCGAGCCCGATCAGGAAGCCGAGTCCGAGGGTGAGGGCGGCGGCGGGGAGGCGGAACGGCGCGCGTCGCGCCGGGGCGGCGGACGCCACCGGCTGGGCGGACGCGGCAACCGTGGGGGCCGCGACCGCGGGCTCGTGTCCGCCTCCCAGCGCCTGCGCGAACTGCGCCGGCGTCGCGAACCTGTCCGCCGCGATCGGTGCCAGGGCACGCTGGATCGCCCGGTCGACCCCCTCCGGCACGCTCGGTCTCACCCGCCGCACGCTGGGCACCGGGTCGGTGAACCGCTTCACGATGATCTGCTGCGCTGTGGCTCCGGTGTAGGGGGGCTCGCCGCTCAAGAGCTCGAACAGCACCGCGCCCAGGCTGTAGACGTCGGTGCGAGCGTCCACCCCCTTGTCGCCGCTCGCCTGTTCGGGGCTCATGTAGGCCGGCGTGCCGATCGCCATGCCGGTCTGCGTCAGCCCGTCGCTGCCGCCGAGCGCCCGCGCGATCCCGAAATCGGCCACCAGGGTCGAGCCGTCCCGGGTGAGCAGGATGTTCTCCGGCTTGATGTCGCGGTGCACGATGCCGTGCTGGTGCGCGTGGTCGAGGGCCCGAGTGACCTCACGGGTGATCTGGAGCGCGTCCGCCAGCGGGAGTTGTCGCTCGCGGTTGAGCCGGGCGCGGAGCGACTCGCCCTCGATGTACGGCATGGTGAACCAGAGCTGTCCGGCGGCCTCGCCGGAGTCCAGTACGGTCAGGATGTGTGGATGCTGCAGCCGGGCGGCGAAGCGGATCTCGCGCTGGAACCGTTCAGGGCCGAGCGAGGCGGCGAGCTCGGGATGGAGCACCTTGAGCGCGACCGGGCGGTCGTGCTTGACATCGTGGGCGAGGAAGACCGTGGCCATGCCCCCGCGGCCGAGCTCGCGCTCGAGCGCGTAGCGGCCGTTCAATCCCTCCTGGAGCTGCCTGGGGAGATCGGTCAATGGGGCCTATTGAAGGGCGGTGTACCTGATGCACAAGAATACCCGCGGGAACGGGAGGGTGCCAACCCGCCGGCTATGCCGGCGGGGCGAAGGTGACGTCGATATGGACCACGATGGCTTCGTCCATACGCAGGATCCCGAACGCCTTGGTCAGACCACCGATCCGGTAGTCCCTGAGGCTCAACGGTGTCGCGGAGCGAAGGTGGATAGCGCTTGCTCCAAGCACCACCATTGCGGGGAGCGCCACCGCGCGCTCCACGCCATGGATGCGGAATTTTCCCTGGAGCTCCACCAGTGCGGTGTCGCCGTGCTCCGCCTTCGGCGTCACGCCGGTGAGCTCGAAGCGCACGGTCGGGTACTTCTCAGACTCCATCGACTGGTTGAGCTGCTTGTCCCTGCTCCCGCTGCCGGTGACCAGCGTCTTCACCGGCGCCTCGACCCAGCCGCGCAGCGCGGTCAGGTCGCTGCCCCCGGTCATCTCGCCGCGAACGGTCGTGGTGGTGCCGGTGAAATCGCCGAGCGTTGTCCGGCCACCGAAGCTCAACCTTCCTTCGCACAGGGTGGCGCTCGGCACTGAATGGGAAGTGGGTACCGTCCAATCGGACGCCCGCCTTGCGCCATCCAGCGATCCGCCGGCGAGCGTCCACATCGCCGTCACCAGCATCCAGTTGTTCACAAACCAGGTCCTCCAGGGTTTCTAAGCCAGGGGTGACGGCGCTTACCGGCGAAGAGCCGCCCGGATACGCGCCAAATGGTGATAGCTGTGCCGGACCGCGTGATCCTCGAGCATGAACTGGCACGTGAGCGGGGCGTCGAAGTTGAGCGAGACCGGGGCAGCCTGATCGAGCTGCTCGTCGCTGAGACCTCGGATCGCGGCCGCGGCCGCGGCGCTGTTCAGCCGCAGCAGGTCCAGCGCCGTCTCCTTCGTGACCGTGTCGTGCTCCTTGGCGTGCCCGGCGTTCATCTCGTTCACGGCTTCCGGGGTCACGCCGGTCACCGCCTTACCGCTCGCAAGCATCTGGGCCAACTGGATCTCCAGCGGGTAGACGCTTGCCACGTGATGGATGATGACGCCGATCTTGCGTCCGTCCCTGGGGACGCGGGCCTGCCACTCCGCGTCCGTAAGGGTGGTTGCGAGGCCCGCCAGCGCGCTGGCTCCCTCTTCCAGCCGATCGGCCAGCGCGTTGGAACGTTGATTCACGGTTCACCTCTCCTAAGCGTGTGGTGAGTGATGGGGCTGGCCGCTTACTGCAGCGCGTGCGGCTCGCCGTAGATGAAGTCGTCGGTCATCACGATATCGTGCGGCCGTTCGTCGTTGGCTCCCGGAGCCACATCGCCGGCGGTGATCCGCACAC
>DATAFP010000013.1:0-24676 GCA_036257415.1 Gemmatimonadales bacterium | reverse complement strand
TCGGCCTTGATCACGTAGGGCGGCGCCAGCTCGTCCAGGTATGCGACGGCCTCGTCCATGTCGGTGAACGACCGGGAGCGCCCGGCGGGGATCCCGTACTTGTGGCACAGCTCTTTGGCCCACGCCTTCGATCCCTCGATCCTGGCCGCCGCGCCGGTGGGGCCGAACGCCCGGTGCCCTTCGGCGTCCAGCTCGTCCACCAGGCCCCCCACGAGCGGCGTCTCCGGGCCGACCACGGTCAGGTCGATCGACTCCCGCTCGACAAGCTCGAGGAGGCCGCGCACGTCGTCCGGATCCACCGGAACGCAGGTGGCATCGACGGCGATCCCGGGGTTGCCCGGTGCGGCGAAGATCCGGTCGACCGTCGGGTTCTGGGCCAGGCGCCACACGATGGCGTGCTCCCGCCCTCCACCGCCGACGACGAGGATCCTCACCGACGCTGGGCGGAGCGGAACGCTTCGGCGGCGCGTTCGGCGGCCCGCTTCGCCGCTTCGGCCACGGCTGACGCGAACTCGCGAGCTTCGGCGGCGTAGTACGAGCCTGCCGCGGCCACATCGTCACCCAGCGGCCGCGCCTGCTCTTCGGCGCCGCGCCGGGTGTACTCACCGCGAAGGATCCGGTCGTACTCACCACCGGCCACCCACTGCTGCAGCTCCGCGGCGCGGATGGTGTTCATCGGGTGGGTCAGCGCCAGCGTGTTCAGGATCTTGTAGATCGCGTCGAACCCTTCGCGCGATCCCAGGTATTCGTTCGCCTGCGAGATGAAGGCGTCGAGGCTCATCTCGCCGCGCACGATCTGTCCGCGCGTTCCGCCCGCCATCTTCATGAACAGGCGCTGCGCCGCCAGCACGTCCTGCCCCCCGATGAGGCCGGCGCGGTCGGCGGAGAGCTCGGCCTTGCGCGCCCACTCCAGGATGGCGAGACGGATGGGGAACAGGGCAATCCCCGCGAGGATCGGGAGTGCGGAGAGGCCGACGCTGAGCAGAATCTCGGCGATCGTGCGGTACAGCGAATGGCCGCTCACCACGTGGCCCATCTCATGGGCCAGGAGCACCCGGAGCTCGTCGTCGTCGAGCATCTCGAGCGCCGCGGAGTGCACCACGATGAAGGGATCGTCCACGCCGTACGCGCCCGCATTGAAGACCGGGGTCTGGGACACGTACAGCTCGGGGACCTTGGGCCAGTCGAAGGTATGCGCGACCTCGGTCTGCACGGTCCACAGCTTGGGGAACTGGGTCGGCCCCGAGCGTACCGAGTTGCCTTGGAAGAGAAGGCGGATGCCCCGCTCCCCGCCGAGGAACGCGATGACCTTGCGGATTACTTCATCGAAACCGGGAAGCATGCGGAGCGACTGTAGCGCGGCTCGGTCCGCGGGATGCTCCCACGAAACGGCCGCGATCTCCGGGAAGCGCTGGCGGGGCCGCGTGGCGGGGATGGTCATGGACGGCTCACGGTTCGAGTATGCGGGGCCCTACGTTCGTACGGGTGCGATGTTTCAAAATGAAAACGCCTGCTCTAGATCGGCAATCAGGTCCTCCGGATCCTCGCAGCCACAGGAGAGTCTGACCAGGCTGTCGGTGAGTCCGGTAGCCTCGCGGAGCGCCAACGGGACCGACCCGTGAGTCATGGAGACCGGGTGGCCGATCAGGCTCTCCACGCCGCCGAGCGATTCCGCCAGTGCAAAGACCTGGGTGGCCTCGACGAAGCGCTTGGCTCGGGCGGGGTCGCCGAGATCCATCGAGATCATGCCGCCGAATCCGCTCATCTGCCGGCACGCCAGCTCGTGCTGCGGATGGCTAGGCAGCCCGGGATAGTAGAGCCGCTTCACCTCGGAACGGCCGCTCAGCCACTGGGCTACCCGCCGGCCGTTCAGATCGTGCTGGCGCATCCGGAGTGGAAGCGTCTTGATGCCTCGGAGTGCCAGCCAGCAGTCCATCGGGCCGGGGACCGCCCCGGCGGCGTTTTGAAGAAACCCGAACCGCTCCGCCAGATCCTCCCGGCTAGTCACCAGGAGCCCACCCACCATGTCGCTGTGGCCGTTGAGGTACTTGGTGGTGGAATGGAGCACCACGTCGCACCCGAGCGCCAATGGCCGCTGGAAAAACGGGGTCGCGAACGTGTTGTCCACCACAGTGATGATGCCCCGCGCCTGGGCCAGGTCGGCCACTGCCGCGAGATCGGTGAGGAACATCATCGGGTTGGTCGGTGTCTCGCAGTAGATCACCCGGGTAGCGGGGGTGATCGCGCGCTCGACCGCGTTCACGTCGCGCATGTCGGTGAACGTGAATCGAAGCCCCAGATCGGCGTACACCCGGTTCATGAGCCGCTGCGAGCCGCCGTACAGATTATCGCCTGCCACGACGTGATCCCCGGACTTTAGGAGCTTGAGCACGGTGTCGAGGGCCGCAAGCCCGGATCCAAACGCGAACCCGAACTCGCCTCCCTCCAGAGCCGCGACGTTCCGCTCGAGCGCCTCGCGGGTCGGGTTCTGGGTCCGGGCGTACTCGTACCCGTGGTGAGGCCGGCCGAGTCCGTCCTGCACGTAGGTGGAGGTTTGAAAGATCGGCGGCATGACCGCTCCGGCGACCGGATCGGGCAGCTGGCCGGCATGAATCGCCTTGGTCGCAAAGCGATGGTTGGAGTCGTCGGATCGAGCGCGCGTCATGGGCGTACCGAGGGCGGATTCCGGATCGGGAAAGTGGCGGAAGCGTAACGGCGGGAGACACTTCCGGGCAAGCTGCGGTTGAAGATTGGGCCCTCACGGGGTAGCTTCGCGGAGTGAACGTCCCTCCCATTCGCGCCGCGGCCGGCACCCGCTGCCTAGTCGTGGACGACGACCCGCAGGTGCGCAACGCACTCGCGCGCGTGATCGAATCCCAGGGTCTGGCCTGTGCCGAAGCCGCTTCCGGAGCCGAGGCGCTCGCGTTGCTCAAGGCCGACGGGGAGTTCCCGGTGTGCATCTCCGACATCTACATGCCGGAGATGGACGGCGTCACCTTTCTGCGCGAAGCACTACGGCTCTACCCCGACATGGCGATCATAATGCTCACCGGCGTGGCGGAGGTGAGCACCGCCGTGGAATGTCTGCAGCTTGGTGCGCTCGACTACATCTCGAAGCCGGCGCTGATCGACGAGGTGCGGGCTCGGGTGCAGAAGGCGCTCGAGAAGCGAGATCTGATTCTGCAGAACCGGTTTTATCAGCAACATCTGGAGAGCCGGGTGCGCGAGCTCGATCGCCGCAACAAGCAATCGCTCATCAACGGAGTGCAGATGCTGGTGCACGCCCTCGAGGCGAAGGACGCCTATACCAGCGGCCACTCCGCGCGGGTGAGCCGTTATGCGGTCAGGACGGCGCTGCTTCTCGGGGTCAACGGGGACCAGTTGGAACAGATCCGCTTGGGGGGCGAGCTCCACGACATCGGAAAGATCGGGACCCGCGAGGCGATCCTGAACAAGCCGGGCCCGCTGAGCGGCGAGGAATTCGAGCACATCAAGGCCCACACCACCCTGGGCGAGCGGATCCTCGCACCATTCCTGGACGAGTCCCCCGCGGTGCTCCAGATCGTTCGGTCGCACCACGAGCGGATCGACGGCACCGGGTTTCCCGACCGGATGGCCGGCTCCGACATTCCGCTCGAGGCCCGGATCGTGGCCGTGGTGGACGCATTCGACGCCATGACCACCAACCGCGCCTACCGGGCATCCCGAAGTCCGGTCGAGGCGGTGGACGAGCTCCGCCGTTGCACCCGCACCCACTTCGACGAATCGGTCGTGACGGCGTTCCTCACCGCGTTTCCCGAGCCAGCCGCCTTGCCTCTCCAGATCTGACCGCGGATGTCCGGAACCTTGATGATCAGCGTGTCCGGGATGCGCGGGCAGGTCGGGACCGACCTGACGCCCGAGCTGGTGGCACGGCACGCCGCCGCGCTGGGAGCGTGGGCCGCTGCCCAGGGGCGGCCGCTCGTGGTCCTCGGTCGCGACACTCGCACCAGCGGCCCCATGTTCTCGCGCGCGGCAACGGCCGGCCTCATGTCCGTTGGCGCCGACGTGATCGACCTCGGCGTCGTCCCGACGCCCACGACCCAGCTGGCGGTGGAGCACCACCACGCCGGCGCAGGGCTCATCCTCACGGCCAGCCACAACCCGATCGAGTGGAACGCGCTCAAGCTGGTGGGGCCGGACGGCATCTTCCTCGACGCCGAGGCCGGGGCCGCGGTCCGCGCGCTGGCCGAGTCGGGTCCCAAGCGTGCCTCGTGGAACGGCATCGGCGGGGTGCGAGATGACCCGGATGCCGTGGGCCGGCACCTCGACGCGATTCTGTCTCTTCCGGTGATCGACGTCGCAGCGATTCGCGCGCGGCGCTTTCATGTCGCGCTCGACTGCGTTCGCGGCGCCGGAGGTGTGGCGATCCCGCCACTGCTCGATCGGCTCGGCGTGCGTATGAGCGGGATCCATCTCGAGCCGGACGGGCGGTTCCCCCACCCGCCCGAGCCCGTGCCGGAGAATCTGCAGGATCTCGGCCGCCTGGTGCGGGAGAGCGGTGCGGACCTGGGGCTCGCGGTGGATCCCGACGTAGACCGCCTGGCGCTGGTGGACGAGAGCGGCGCGCCGATCGGCGAGGATTACACCCTCGCGTTCGCCGTCCGCGCGGTGCTGGGTGGGAACCGTGACGCCAAGCCGGTTGTTGTGGTCAATCTCTCCACCAGCCTCGTGGTCGAAGACGCGGCTCGCGATCACGGCGCCCGCTTCGTGAGAGCGCCCGTGGGCGAGGCCAACGTGGCCCGTGCGATCCGCGACGAAGGCGCCGTGATCGGCGGGGAAGGCAACGGCGGTGTGATCCTGCCAGCGCTCCACACCGGGCGCGACGCACCGCTCGGAGTGGCCTTGATTTTGCACTATTTAGCCAAGGTTGGGGGATCGCTTTCGGGGGTCGTCGCCGGGTCGCCGCGGTACGTGATTCTCAAGGCGAAGGGGCCGCGCGGGCCGAAGCTGGGCCCGCTGTACGATCGGCTCCGCCGGCGCTTTCCCGATGCGAGCGTGGACGACCGGGACGGGCTCCGGCTGGCGTGGCGCGACCGATGGCTGCACGTGCGTCCATCGGGTACCGAACCGATCGTCCGATTGATCGCTGAAGCCCCCACCGCTGCCGATGCGGAATCGCTGGTCTCCGCCGCGCGCGAACCGGTCACCTGAGAGGATCACGCACCCATGTGCGGTATTGTCGGATATATCGGCCCCCGTCCGGCGGCCAGCCTGCTGATCGAAGGACTGCGACGGCTCGAATACCGTGGCTACGACTCCGCCGGCATCGCCGTGGTGAACGGCAACGGCCTGCGGATTCACAAGGCGGCGGGGAAGCTGTCGGCGCTGGAGCAGCAAATTGACGGCAATCTCCCCGGTGGAACGCTCGGCATCGGGCACACCCGGTGGGCCACCCACGGGGCCCCCACCACACCGAACGCGCATCCCCACACCGACCAGTCGGGGCGGATCGCCGTGATCCACAACGGGATCATCGAGAACTCCGCCGCCATCCGGAAAGCGCTCACCAAGCGGGGTCATACCTTCCGATCCGAGACCGACACCGAGGTGCTGGCCCATCTGGTGGGCGAGTTCTACCGCGGAAACCTCGAGGAGGCGGTGGCGCTCGCGCTGCGCGATGTGGAAGGCGCCTACGGTCTCGCGTTCATCTCGGCCGACGAGCCCAACGTCCTCGTGGCCGCACGTAAGGGGTCGCCGCTCCTGGTGGGCGTGGGGGAGAACGAGTGGTTCGTCGCGTCGGACGCGTCCCCGCTGCTCCAGTACACCAGGTCGGTGGTCTACCTCGACGACGGCGAGATGGTGGTGCTCAGCCGTGACGGCTATCGGGTGCGAACCCTCGATACCGCCCGGATCAGCAAGCCGATCTCGCAAATCGACTGGGACCTGGCCACGATCGAGCGGGGCGGCTATCCCCACTTCATGCTGAAGGAGATCTGCGAGCAACCGGAAAGCCTGCGGAACACGCTGCGGGGCCACCTGCTCGACGATGAGGGCACCTCCCGCGTGTCCGGCCTCAACCTGTCGGACGAGCAGCTCGCGAAAGTGGAGCGGATCGTCATCACCGCTTGCGGCACCTCATGGCACTCGGGACTCATCGGCGAGTACATGCTGGAGGAGATGGCGCGGATCCCGGTGGAGGTGGAGTACGCTTCCGAGTTCCGCTACCGCAATCCCGTGGTGGACGAGCACACGCTGGTCATCGGGGTGTCGCAGTCGGGCGAGACCGCGGATACGCTGGCGGCCATCCGCGAGGCCAAACGCCGCGGCGCCCGGACCATCGGGGTGGTCAACGGGGTCGGCTCGACCATCGCGCGTGAGGTGGACGGCGGTATCTATCTGCACGCCGGGCCCGAGGTTGGCGTCGCCAGCACCAAGGCGTTCACCAGCCAGGTCGCGGCACTGGCGTTGATCTCACTCCGGGCCGCGCGTCTGCGCAATCTGAGCATTCTCCAGGGCCGCCAGATCATTCAGGCGCTGCGCTGCCTGCCCGATCAGATGGCCGCCATTCTTCAACGGGCGGACGAGCTGGAGAAGCTGGCAGACCGGTTCCTCGCCACCACGCACAACGCGCTGTACCTGGGCCGCGGGGTCAACTTCCCGGTCGCGCTCGAGGGCGCGCTCAAGTTGAAGGAGATCTCCTATATCCACGCGGAGGGGTATCCCGCGGCGGAGATGAAGCACGGGCCGATCGCGCTGATCGACGAGAACATGCCCGTGGTCTTCATCGCCCCCAAGGACGCGGTGCACCCCAAGATCGTGTCCAACATCGAAGAGGTGAAAGCCAGGGGTGGCAAGGTAATTGCGCTGGTGAACGAGGGAGACGCGGAGATCGAGCGACTGGCGGACGCGACCTTCGAAATTCCGGAGACGCTCGACCTTCTGACCCCGATTTTGACCAGCATTCCGCTACAACTGCTGGCGTACTATGTGGCGGTGCGGCGGGGATGCAACGTGGATCAGCCGCGAAATCTGGCCAAGTCGGTGACGGTGGAGTAGCGGACGAAACGATAACGTCCCCCCACCGATCATCGCTTGGTCAACAAACGCCCCCGGTAAGTCCGGGGGCGTTTTGTCTAGGTCGCTGATCCAGCGGCGACGGCGTGGGGGTCAGGTCGGCAGGGTGAACGTCTGGCCGACTTCGGTGAGGGCGATGCGGTGTGCTTCGGGCCCGGCCGCAGCGCGCAGGCGCGCGATCGGTTCATCCAGCGGCTCGCGACTGAGGCGGAAGGTGGAATGGTGGATGGGCAGGACGTGCCGGGTGCCGAGCGCTTTCGCCATCCGCCATGCCTGCTCGGGCGACGCGTGGTTGGCGATCCAGGGGTCGTACGCGCCGATCGGAAGCGCCGCCAGGTCTACCTGGCTTCGGAGGCCGATCGGGGCGAACGCCTCGGTGTACGCGGTGTCGCCGGCGAACAGCATGGTCTGGCCGCGGCGCCGCAGCAGATAGCCGCCATAGCCGCGGTGCCGGTCAGTGATCATCCGGGCCCCCCAATGG
Source organism: Gemmatimonadales bacterium (assembly GCA_036257415.1). Classification (GTDB taxonomy): domain Bacteria; phylum Gemmatimonadota; class Gemmatimonadetes; order Gemmatimonadales; family GWC2-71-9; genus DASQPE01. Next base: position 17,139 of record DATAFP010000013.1, on the reverse strand, counting down.
CGCACCTCGACCGACTCGACCTCGATGCCGGCAATCTCGGTGTGATCGCCCCACGCCAGCTCGGTGACGTGCCGGAAGCGCCGTACCAGGTCGCGGTTGCCCGGCTGCACCACGACGGGCAGGTCGCGCGGCAAGCGCGAGAGGGTGCCCAGGTCGGTGTGGTCCATGTGCGCGTGCGACAACAGCAGGAGGTCGAGCGGCGGGAGCTCGCCGGTGGTGAGCGCGGGCGCGATCAGCCGCCGGGGTCCGAACTTGGCGCGCCCGCGACCGATTCCGATCCGGGTTTCGAGCGCCGGATCGGTCAAGAACCAGCTGCCCATGAAGTTGGACAAGATGGTGGCGTGGCCCAGCCAGGCAACCGACGTGCGATCGTCGTCCCAGCCGGACGGGTCGGGCCGATGCGGCGCCGGCTGCACCGGAACGCAGGCGTCCTGCCGCCGGTCGGCGGCGGCGTCGCGGACGTAGCACCGGGCGAAGTTGAGCCGGGTGCGAAAGGGACTCTTGGTAGCCATACGAGGAAAAGTACAGCCGGCCGCGTGGGACTGCGGAAGGGTGACCGTATATTGTGCTCCCGATGCGGGTCGTGATTCAGCGGGTATCGCAGGCATCGGTCACCATCGAAGGCACGATCGCCGGATCGATAGGCCGGGGATTCTGCCTGCTGGTGGGGTTCACGCACACCGATACTCCAGCCGAGTGCGACTGGATGGCCGACAAAATCAGTGGGTTGCGCCTCTTTCCCGACGCGGAGGGCAAGATGAACGTCGGGCTGGTCGAAGCGGGAGGGGCGTTGCTGGTGATCTCGCAGTTCACTTTGTACGGTGACGCCGCCAAGGGCCGGCGGCCCTCATTCATCGACGCCGCGCGGCCGGAGCTGGCGATCCCGCTCTACGAACACTTCGTCACCGCGCTCCGTTCGCTGGGATTGTTGGTGGAGACGGGCCGGTTCGGGGCCATGATGGAGGTGGCGCTGGTGAACGACGGGCCGGTGACGCTCATTCTCGAGCGCCGCGCGTGAGCGGGCCGCTGATGGTGCTCGCGTCGTCGTCGCCCCGTCGGCGCCAGCTGCTCGAGATGCTGGGTATCCCGGTGGAAGTGCGGCCGCCCCACATCGCGGAGGTAAGGGCACCCGGCGAGACGGCGCAGGCGTACGTGGAACGGCTCGCCCGCGAAAAGGCGGCGGCCGTGCCCGGTGACCTGGTGCTGGCCGCGGATACGACCGTGGTCGTGGACGGCGAGATGCTGGAGAAGCCGACCGATGCCGCCGACGCGCTCCGGATGCTGGAGCAACTTGCCGGTCGCACCCACGAGGTCATCACCGCGGTCGCCCTGCGGGCGCCTGGGGGTACCCGGCAGGCCACCGACGTCACCCGGGTGACCTTCCGTCCCGCCGGGCGGGATGTGCTGAGCGCCTATGTCGCCACCGGCGAACCAATGGACAAGGCGGGCGCCTATGGCATCCAGGGATACGGCGCTGCGCTGGTGGAGCGGATCGAAGGCGACTTCTTCAGCGTGATGGGGTTGCCGCTCCGCCTCGTGCTTGCCCTCATGGAGCAAGCCGGACGGCCCTACCGGTTCGTTACCACCGAACCCGGAACACCTCCACGGTCTGGGTCTTCCCTTTGAGACCGGTACCGGGCATGTGCTCCGCGTCGACCGGGCCGGCCACCGCCCGGCGGAAGTCCTCGCTCACCAGGATGTCGCCGGGCCCGGCCTCGGCGGAGAGGCGCTGGGCCACGTTGACCACGTCGCCGATGACGGTGTACTCCAGGCGGCGGTGGCTGCCGATGTTCCCCACGAACACCTCGCCGTAGTTGATGCCGATACCGACCGCGATGGTGGGTCGTCCGGCCGCGCGCCACCGCTGATTCAAACCCTCCACGGTCTGCTGCATGGCCACGGCCGCCTGATAGGCGCGGTGCGCGTCGTTCGGCTGCGCCATGGGGGCGCCCCAGAGCGCCATCAGCGCGTCACCGATGAACTTGTCGAGCGTGCCGCCGTGCTCGAAGATCACCTCCACCATCTCGGTGAAGTAATCGGTCAAGAGCGCCGCAATGGCGTCGGGCTCCATCTGCTCGGCCATGGCGGTGAAGTTCCGGATGTCGGCGAAGAGCACGGTCATGGGGCGCCGGTCGCCGCCCAACCGGATCGCCTGCTGGTGACGGGCGATCTCCGCGGCGACGTTGGGCGCGAAGTAGCGCTCGAAATTGGCCCGGACGGTCTCCTCCCGCTGCAGGCGGTCGGCGTAGCGGCTGTTGCCGATCGCGACGGCGGCAAGGCCGCTGAACGCCACCAGAAACTGGAGATCGTCGTCGGCGAAGGAATTGGCCATCGCGAGGTTGTCAACGTAGAGCACGCCCAGCACCTCGTCGCCCTGGGCCATGAGCGGCGAGCACATCGCGCTCCGGACGCTCTGCTGGAGGATCGACTTGCCCTTGAACCGGGTGTCGGTGGCGGCGTTCTGGGTGAGCACGGCGAGCCGCTCGTCCACCACCTTCTGTACGATCGAGCGCGGCACGTGCTGGAACTCGGCGTCGCCCACCCGGGTGCGCGAAATGCGGGGCACCAACTCACCCGTCCCGTCGTTCCTGAGCAGGATCGACACCCGGTCCACCTGCATGACCTCGAACGTCACCGACACGATGGTGTCGAGCAGGCGATCGATGTCGAGCTCGCCCGAGAGCTTCTGCGCGACGCTCAGCAACAGGTTGAGCTTCCGCGCGACCGCGTCTGACGCGGCGCCGTCGGCGCTCTGAAGCCGAAGCTGCCTCACGATCGTGCCGCCGGCGGGTGCGCCGGTCGGCGGCGGGGGCGGTGCGACGTCGCCGGGGCTCCGCACCGCCTGGAGCTGGAAGGTGAGCTTGCCGAAGGAGACCGAGTCGTTCGGGCCCAGGCGGCCGGTGGTGACCCGCCGGCCGTTGATGCTGGTCCCGTTGGAAGAGCCGAGGTCTTTGACCTGGACGCCGTCGCCAGTCACGGTGAGCTCGGCGTGGCGCCGGGAGATGGTCGGATCGTAGATCGGCACGTCGCTCGCGACCCCGCGACCCAGGATCAACGGGCGACCAGCGGGCAGGTCGAACGCCTGACTTCCGGCGGTGCTGACGAGGCGGTACTGCGGCATGGGACTAAAGTAGGCGGTAGCGCCGGAAAAATTAGCTCTCGCTCGCCAAGGCGAGGGCGAGCAGTACGGCACGCGCCTTGGCCTCGGTTTCACGGAATTCGGAGGCCGGGTCCGAGTCGGCAACGATGCCGGCACCGGCCTGAACCCATGCCCGTCCGCCCTGCATGACGCAGGTGCGGAGCGCGATCGCGGTGTCCAGCACCTGAGCCCCCCAACCGACATAGCCGATTGCGCCGGCGTATGGGCCTCGGCGCACCGGCTCGAGCTCGTCGATGATCTCCATCGCCCGGACCTTCGGCGCGCCGCTCACCGTGCCGGCTGGAAAGGAGGCCGCGAGAGCGGCCAGGGCGTCGAGCCCCTGACGGAGCCGGCCGCGCACCTCGCTCACCAGATGCATGACATGGGAGTAACGCTCGATGGTCATGAACGTGGTCAGATGAACCGAGCCGAACTCCGCCACCCGCCCTACGTCGTTCCGGCCCAGGTCCACCAGCATAAGGTGCTCGGCCCGCTCCTTCGTATCGGCGGCCAGTTCGGCGGCGAGCGACTCGTCGCGCTCCGGGGTGTCTCCACGGGGCCGAGTCCCCGCAATTGGGCGCAGCGTCACTTCGCCGTCCTCCACTCGCACCAGAATCTCGGGCGAGCTGCCCACGACGTGGATGTCGTCGAAATGCAAGCAGTAGAGATACGGCGCCGGGTTGAGCGCACGCAGGTAGCGGTAGGTGAGAAATGGATCGGGCGCAGGGAGATCGAGCCGGCGCGAGAGCACCGTCTGGAATGTGTCGCCCGCGGCGATGTATTCCTTGATGCGACGGACGTCATCCAGGAACCGGTCGTCGCGGTACGGCGTCGTGGTGGGTGGCGGCGCAACCGGCTCCATCCGCAGCGGCCGAAGCGCGCTGGGCGCGGCGAGCCGCGCCAGCCACTCGTCGATCCGCGCCTCAGCGGCCCGGTGAAGTCGAGCCAGCGTCGCGTCGTCGGCACCCTCGGGCACCTCCACGTTCGCGATGACGGTGGCCCGGTTGTACAGATTGTCGAGCACGAGCAACGTGTCGGCCACCATGAGCAGCGCGTCGGGCAGGCCGCGATCGTCGGGCGGTGGCGGGGGCAGCGACTCGATGGTGCGCACGATGTCGTACCCGAGATAGCCCACGGCGCCGCCGGTGAACCGTGGCAGGCCGGGCACCTCCACGGGCGCGTACTTCCGCATCGTGCACCCCAGGTGCTCGAGCGGTGCCACGTCATCCGCCTCCGGCTGCCATCCAGTGGCCGCGGTCCATCGCTCGCAGCGGCGGCCGGAATAGCGAAACACCTCGCGTGGATCGGTGGCGAGGAAGGTGTAGCGAGCCCAGCGCTCGCCGCCCTCCAACGACTCCAGCAGGAACCCGAACGGTCCGCGGTGCAGCTTGGCAAACGCGGAGACGGGCGTATCGCCGTCGAGGAGCACCTGCCGGGTGACCGGCACGATCGCCCCGCCCCGGCGGGCGCCGGCCGCCATCGCCTCCAGCCCCGCGGTCATCGAGGCGCTCCGACGACGTAGCTTCCGGCGCCGGGCAGCACAGCGGTGAGATTGTCGGCGGCAGGACGGGTCGAGATGAGAAACCGGATCCCGCCATCGGGCAGGAGCTCGCCAACCGCCAGCACAGCCTCGAACGCCGCGTCGCTGCCGTAGCGCCGACGGGCGTCCGCCGGAGCGGAGAAATGGACCGCATACTCGAACGTCACCGCGGGATTCTTGAGCGGGGTCGGGCTCTGGAGATCTATCCCATACACGCCGGGCCGTGGGCGGACCGAGAGTTGGATCGAATCGGGAGCGGCCGCGGTATCGACTGCTTCGGCCGGCACGACCACGTCGGCGAACACCAGGTTGTCGGGCGGGCCATGGCGAAGCACGATCACCCGCCGTTTTCCACGCACCAGCGTCAGGGTGGTATCGTCCGGAGGCACGCCGGCCGTCTCCAGCAGGAACACCTGGTCCAAGGTGTACCGCCGGGTTGGGTCGCCGGTAGTCTCCGGCGGTCGTGGAGCCGGCTCGATGGCCTTCCGGGCGGCGCACGCAGCGAGGGTGAGCAGCGCGGCGGCCTGCACGACCCGACCAGCGGGTAACCGGTGAGCGGTGCGCGGTGAGCAGGGGCTAACTTGCGGCATGTCGGTGGCCTGCGTTCCCCGCGGAATGACGGTGGTCGGTCTCCTGCTCACTGCTCACTGCCCGCAGCTCACGGCCCAATCCTGGAACGCTCCCGGCGCTCTTTCCCTGGCCCGCCAAGGCGTCGAGCGGCGGCAGGAGGCCCAGGCCGATTCGGCGCTCCGGAGCTGGCGGACGCGCGCGCACGGCTTCGTCTTCTTCCTGACGCAGATCGGGGATGGACTCACCGGACCGCCGCGCCTCGTGAAGGCGGACGAGCTGGACGTGGAAGTGTATTGGCAGGTGCCGGGAAGGAGCAAGCAAATCATCCTGGGCTGGCGGGACGGCAAGTTCCTTCCCACCGACATCGACTACCATCGCGACCACCTCGGCATCGTCACCAACGACTTCGGCGACGTGATTCGCATCGGTGAAGGCGACGAGGTCCGCGACGTTCCGCATCCGCTGTCGCCGGCGGGCCTCGAGGCCTATCAGTTCGCACTGGGTGACTCACTGTCGATCCGCACCACCGGCGGTCAGATCCGGGTGCGCGAACTTCGGGTACGACCGCGCGATTTCGCTGCGCCGCTGGTGGTCGGCTCGCTGTATCTGGACGTCGCGTCCGCCCGCGTGGTCCGGTTCCGCTTCAGCTTCACGCCCGCGGCGTACCTCGACCGACAGCTCGAGGACATCAGCGTCATGCTGGAAAACTCGCTGGTGGAGGGCCGGTTCTGGCTTCCGTTCCGCCAGGAGATCGAGATCCGTCGGCGGACCAGCTGGCTCGACTTTCCTGCTCGCGGGATCATCCGGGGGCGCTGGGAAATCGGCGACTACGACCTTGGTCTCGCGATTCCCCCAGCGGTCCTGGCGGGTCCTGAGATCGGTGGTCTCGAGCAGCCGCGGCCCAATGATCCGCGTTGGACCGTCCCGCTTCGGCAGGCGATCGCCGGCGCCGAGCCGCCGCTCGATCGTCGCGACATCCAGGAGCTGAGAGCCGAGGTCGAGCGCATCGCGGGCTCGCGCGCCCTGAGTGGACTGCCCGCGGGACGGCTGGCCACCGGGTCGATCAGCGACCTGGTCCATGTCAACCGGGTTCAAGGACTGACGTTCGGTCTCGGGAGCACCTTTCGGCTGGCCGACAGCCGCGTGCGGCTCCGGCCGCGAATCGGGTACGGAACGGCGGACGAGCGCGTCACCGGGGGTCTCGAGGTGGAGCTCGGGCTCGGCGCCTCCACTGTCACGGCGTTCGGCGGACGCCGGGTGACGGACTTCAGCGAGATTCCGGTCATCTCCGGACTTCTCAACTCGTTCCGCGCCCAGGAGGGCGGGCACGACGCGGGGGATTACGTCTTGCTGGATGCCGCTGGTGCGCGGCTTCGTCAGGGCCTCGGCGGCCTCACCGCGCTGACGATCGAAGCCGCTGTGGAAAGAAGTCGCTCGCTCGAAGTAGCAGCCGAGCCGGCCCGCGGGACCTATCGCGCGAACCCCGCGCTCGGCGCGGGAACGTATCACCTCGGGCGGGTGACGTTCGAGCGGGCCGGACCGACGCCGCCAACCTCGGGCCTGGCCGGGCGGCTTTCGGTGGAAGCAGGCGAGGGCCCGACCGACTACCTCCGTGCCGCCGGGGCCGTTTCCTGGCTCGCGCCGGTGGGCCGAACCCAGCTCCTGTTGAAAGCTGATGCCGGCATTGGCACCACCGGACTTCCGGCGTACCGGAGCTTCGTACTGGGCGGGCGGGGCACGCTGGTCGGCGAGCCTTTCCGTGCATGGGGAGGACGCGAGTTCGCGCTGGCCCGCGCGGAGTGGCGCCTGGATGTACCGGTTCCCGCTATTCCGCTGGGATCGTTCGCCTCCACCGGCCGGACTATGACCGTGGCGCCGTTCGTGGCGGCGGGATGGACCGGACGGCCGTTGCCCGGGCTTCCCTGGAGCGCGAGCGACGGCATCCGGCCGGTCGCCGGGGTTGCGCTCGAGTGGCTCATGCGTCTGATCCGGGTCGAAGCCGGTGTCGGGCTTCGCGAGGGCGACGTCGGCCTCACGATCGACATCCACCCCGAGTGGTGGGGGATTCTGTAGGCCGGTCGGCCCGTTAGTTTTCAGCTTCCCAACTCACCAGCATCCCGAGCGGCGAATGCAGTTTACCGACGAATGGCTCGTGCCCACCATTGAGACGTTGCTGCCCGCCGATGCCATCGCCGGGCTTCGGGCGGCCGATGGGCCGGCGGGTTCGCTCTGGGGAATGCTGGTTCAGCGCAAGCTCCTGACCGACTCGCAGATCCTCAACGCGGTGTCGGCCCGGTTTCGGATCGGCATCGCCGAGCTGGCAGGCGTCGATCCCCACATAAAGGAATCGGTGCCCGAGCAACTGGTCCGAAAATTCAACGTGGTCCCGCTTCGGGTCACGGAGTCACTGTTGGAGATCGGCACCGCCAATCCGTTCGATCTCGACGCGGAAAAGGCGCTCGCGTTCGCCACCGGACGGGACGTGCGTCTGCTGTTGGCCTCGCCTGCGCGCATTCGCGAGAAGCTGGACGAGCTCTACCGCGGCGAGGAGGCGATCAATCGCTTCCTCGACAGCATGGGCGGCGATTTCGAGGTGAAGGAGGTCAAGGACGAAGAGGAGGCCGCGGTCACCGCGGAGGAAGCCAGCCAGCGGCCCATCATTCGGCTGGTGGACACGATGCTGGCCGACGGCGTGATCAGCCGCGCCAGCGACATCCACGTGGAGCCATCCGAAGGGGCGGTGGTGGTCCGTTATCGCATCGACGGCGTGCTGCGCCAGGTCATGAAGATCCCGCGGTCCGCCGGATTGCCGCTCATCTCCCGTATCAAGATCATGTCGGGGCTCGATATCGCGGACCGGTTGCGGCCCCAGGATGGCCGCGCGCGGGTGTCGGTGAACGGCGAGCCAGTGGACCTCCGAGTGTCGACCCTACCGGCGTCACTGGGCGAGAAGGTCGTGATCCGGATTCTGAGCCAGAAGGCCACCGTGCTATCGCTGGACGGCCTCGGGCTCAACCCTCAGGAGGGCGAGGCGATCGCCCGGCTGCTGCGATACAGGGAAGGGATTCTACTGGTCACCGGCCCGACCGGCTCCGGCAAGACGACCACGCTGTATTCGGCACTCCGGCTCATCCAGAGCGAAGGCGTCAACATTGTCACCGTGGAAGACCCGGTTGAATACCGCCTGGGGCAGAACATCGTCCAGGTGCAGGTGCATGAGAAGGCCGGACTCACCTTTGCGTCCGCGCTGCGATCCATCCTCCGCCAGGATCCGGATGTCGTGCTCATCGGCGAGATCCGCGACCAGGAGACGGCACAGATCGCCCTGCAGGCGTCCCTCACCGGACACTTGGTGCTGTCCACGCTCCACACGAACGACGCGCCGAACTCGGTGACCCGTCTGCTCGACATCGGGATGGAGGCGTACAAGATCGCGTCGGCCCTCCGCGGCATCGTGGCGCAGCGGCTCATGCGACGGCTGTGCGTGGCATGCAAGGAGCCCGCCGAGAACGGCGCGCCGGAGCGGGTGGAGCGCCTGCTTCCGCCTGGGGCCAAGCTCTTTCGCGCGGTGGGGTGCGGGGAATGCGCGCAGACCGGCTATCGAGGCCGGTTCAGCATCGTCGAGGTGCTCACGATGAGTCCGGAGCTCGAGCGCCAGATCGGTGGCGGCGCCACCGCCGACGTGATCGCGGAAATCGCCCGGGAGCAGGGCATGCGCTCCCTGTGGGAAAGCGGGTTGCAGCACGTGGTGGCGGGCGAGACCACCGTGGATGAGCTGTTGCGCGTCACCGACGTGCCCGCCGAGGTTTTGGCTCAGCGGGCCAAGGCCACCCGGCGCCCGCCGCCCGAGCCGAAGCGGCGTGGTGTTATGCCGCCACCTCCACCGCCACGGGTTGCCAGTGCGCCGTCCCCGCCGCCGTCCGGGACATCCTTCGATCTCGGGATGGACATCGAGCTGCTGGATGACGCGCCGCCGTCCGCTGATGGTCGCGGGCGGCCGCGGGACGTCGTGGTGCTGCTGGTAGACGACGAAGACGATCTTCGACGGGTAATGCGCGATCTGCTCGAGCGTGAGGGGTATACGGTTCAGGAGGCTCGCGACGGCGTGCAGGCGCTGGACCAGGTGGACCGCCACGCGCCCGACATCATCGTGCTCGACCTGAACCTCCCCGGCCTCGACGGCTATGGCGTGCTCTCGCAGCTCCGTTCCCGCAGCGCCACCCGGGACATTCCCGTCATCGTGCTCACCGCGAAGGGCGACGAGGAGAACGAAGTGCGGGTGTTCGAGCTGGGGGCTGACGACTTCCTGAGCAAGCCATTCCGCGCCCGCGCCCTGCCGGCGCGCCTCGAGGCCGTCCTGGGCCGCCGCGCCCGATGACCGAATCGCTCGCCGATGCGAGCCCCGCGCTCCAGCTGGTGAAGCCGGCCGTCCGCGGTCAGCCCGCCTACACGCTGGTCCCGCGTCCGTCCCGCCGAAAGCTGAATCAGAACGAGAGCCCGTGGGACGTACCGGAACCGCTCAAACGCGAGATCGTCGAGCGCGCCATGGCGCTGCCATGGAACCGCTATCCCGAGTTCGTCCCGGCAGAGCTGCTGCAGCGCCTCGCGGCGGCCCACGCCTGGCACCCTGACGGCATCCTGGTGGGCAACGGATCCAACGAGCTGATCCAGGCCGTGCTGGCCACGACGCTCGCGCCGGGCGATGCGGTGGTGTCGCCCTCGCCCACCTTCTCGCTGTACCGGCTGCTGACCAACGTATTCGGCGGACGCTACGTCCCGGTCGCGCTGGGGGGCGATTTCCGTTACGACGTCGACTCGCTCATCCAAGTGGCGACGCGGGAGCGGGCTCGGGTCGTGGTGCTCTGCTCGCCCAACAACCCCACTGGCAGCGCACTGCCGCCGGACGGCGTCGAGCGGCTGCTCGAAACCACCGATGCCCTCGTTCTGTGCGACGAAGCGTATCAGGACTTCGGCGGGCCGACTGCGGTGCCGCTCCTGCCTTCGTCGCCGCGGGTGGTGGTGCTCCGCACATTCTCCAAGGCGTTCGGAATGGCCGGGCTCCGCTTCGGGTATGCCTTGGCGCACCCGGCGCTCGCCCGCGAGATCGCCAAGGGCAAGCTGCCGTACAACGTCAACGCCATTACCCTGGCCGCGGCAGCGACGGTGATGGAGCATGCCGAGCTGCGCACGGAGAGGATCCGATCGATCGTCTCGACTCGCGATCGGACGGTGGATCGTCTTCGCCGCCTGTCGGGCCTCACGGTGTATCCCACCGCCGCCAACTTCGTGCTGGTGCGCTGCCTCGATACCCCCGCGCGGGAGGTCTTCCGCCACTTGCTCGACGAGCATGGCATCCTGGTGCGCGACCTCTCCGGCGCGAACGAGCTGCAGGAATGCCTGCGCATCTCCATCGGGACCAACGAAGACATGGAGGCGGTGGCGCGTGCGTTCGAGCGGATCTTTGGAGAGGAGCGGTGAGCGGTGAGCGGAAGGGATCGGTGGCCAGGATAGGCGACGTCACCCGGCGCACGAAGGAAACCGAGCTCCGCGTGAGGGTCGATCTCGATGGCCGGGGCGAGGCTCGGGTCCGGACCGGCATCGGGTTCTTCGACCACATGCTCGAGGCGCTGGCCCGCCACGCGCTCATCGATCTCGAGGTGCAGGCCGCCGGCGACCTGCACGTGGACGGGCACCACACAGTCGAGGATACCGGCATCGCGCTGGGTCAGGCGATCGCGCAGGCGCTGGGCGATCGCGCGGGCATCCGCCGGTACGCCGATGCGATGGTGCCGCTCGACGACGCGCTCGTGCGGGTGGTGCTCGACGTTTCGGGGCGGCCGTTCCTGGCGTACCAGGTGGATATCCCCAAGTGGCAGATGCTGGGGGATTACGATGTTTTTCTCACCCCGGAGTTCTTCCGCGCTCTGATCACCAATGCGTGTCTCACGGCACACATCGATCTGATCCGAGGCGACAATCCGCATCATATCGTCGAAGCGGCATTCAAGGCGTTTGCCCGGGCGTTGGACGCGGCCACTGCGATCGATCCACGGGTGCTGGGGGTGCCGTCGACCAAGGGCGTGCTGTGATCGCTGTAGTGGACTACGGTGTGAACAACGTCAAGAGCGTGGTCCGTGCGCTGCTCGCGGGGGGCCACGCCGCGGAGCTCACCGCCGAGCCCGCCGTTGTCCGCCGCGCCGATCGGGTGCTGCTGCCGGGCGTCGGCAACTTCGGGCAGGGCACGACCAACCTCGCGCGGAGCGGCCTGGGCGATGCCGTGCGCCACGTGGCGGCCGCGGGCCGCCCGGTCATGGGCATCTGCCTGGGCCTTCAGCTCTGCCTCGAGCACAGCGAGGAGGCGCCGGACGCACGCGGCCTGGCCCTGCTCCCCGGCAGCGTGAGGCGGCTTGAGGTGGACCTGCCGGTCCCCCACGTGGGATGGGCGGAGGTGCGGCCCACCGCGGCGGGGCGGACCCACCCGATGCTTCGGTCGATGAACGGCGGCGAGTTCTTCTACCACGTGCACAGCTACCATCCTACCGGACTGCCGGACGAGGCGGTGCTGGCCACCGCCGACTACGGTTACGTCTTTCCGACGATCGTGGGGCAGGGAAACGTGGTCGGCGCGCAATTTCATCCCGAGAAGTCGCAGCGCGCCGGCATCGAGCTGCTCTCGGCGTTTGCGAGGTGGTCTCCCTGACCTCGCTCAGCGTCTCGCTGGTAGACGTGTATGTGCTCCGCGGGGCCGGCCCCACGCTCGAGTGTCTTGTGCTCCGCCGCGCCCGCGGCGGGAGGTGCCCCGGGTCGTGGGAAACCGTGCACGGCCACATTGAGCCGGGGGAAACGCCCGCGGAAGCCGCCTGCAGGGAGCTCGGTGAGGAGACCGGTCTCGCGCCCACTCGCCTCTACAACCTGAGCCGGGTCGAGCTCTTCTATCAGCACCGGCCCGACGAAGTGGCGCTGGTGCCGGTGTTCGCGGCGTTCGTGGACCCGGCGTCCACCATCCGGCTGAGCCCGGAGCACGATCGCTTCGAGTGGTTGGCTCCCGACGCGGCGCGGAGCCGGTACGCCTGGCCCCGCGAGCGGCGCACGATGGACGACCTGCTCACCCTTCTCGCCGGTGGCGACGCCGGCGCGGTCGACGACGTGCTGCGGGTATGCTAGCCCGCCGCATCATCCCGTGCCTCGACGTGGCAGGCGGCAGGGTGGTGAAGGGGGTGCACTTCGAGTCGCTTCGCGATGCCGGCGATCCGGTCGAACAAGCCGCGCGGTACGACGCTGACGGCGCCGACGAGCTCGTGTTTCTCGACATCTCGGCCACCACCGACGACCGCCGCACTACCCTCGATATGGTGAGCCGCGTTGCCGACACGGTCTTCATCCCATTCACCGTGGGCGGCGGCATCCGCAGTGTGGACGACGCGGGGCTGGCGCTCCGTGCCGGAGCCGACAAGGTGTCGGTCAACACCGCGGCAGTGCGCGACCCGTCGCTGGTTGAGCGCCTCGCCGCGAGCTTCGGCTCACAGTGCGTGGTGGCGGCGGTGGACGTGAAGCGGCGCGAAGGGCGGCTCGCGGTGATGGTCTCGGCCGGGCGCGAGGAGACGCCGCTCGAGGCCGTGGAGTGGATTCGACGGCTGGAAGGGCTTGGCGCGGGCGAGATCCTCCTCACTAGCATGGATCGGGACGGCACCCAATCGGGCTACGACCTCGAACTCCTCCGCGCGACGTCCGCCGCTGTGCGAATTCCGGTGATTGCGTCGGGCGGGGCGGGGACCTTGGCGCATCTCGCGGAGGCTCTAGACGCGGGCGCCCACGGAGTGCTCGCGGCATCGATCTTTCACTTCAAGGGCTCCACCATTCCCGAGGCGAGGAGCTTCCTGCGTGACCGCGGGTTTACCGTGCGAGAGACCCGCTAGCGTGTCCCCGGGAACGCCGCCGGAGGCAAGACGCTCGGCGACGAGGTATGGTTCGCACCTTTCAACTCAGACCACGCGACCCAGTCCTTGCCGATCGCCCGCTTCATCTCCATCACCGACTGCGATGCGGAGCCGACCGGGGTCTACGTGAGCCCCGCTGGCAAGAGCCTGTTTCTAAACGTCCAACACCGCGGGGGAGCCAATCCGCAAGATCAGACGTATGCGGTGCGGAGGCTCAACGAAGCGATCGACCAACTGACGATGGGTGAGCGCCTGGCGTCCGGCATTGCACAGCCGCGAACGAGCCGACCATCCCCGCCGCTGTAGACAAACCCCGCCTGCGGCTGCTAGACTGCCGCTCATGAGTCGAGAGCTGGCCCGACGGCTCGCGGGCATCATCCTCCTCGCCGTATTCATCGGTGGGGGGATGGGGCTCCAGGAGCTGGACGCCCTCCTGTACGGCTCCGGGCACGACTCAGCCCCGGCAGGGGTGGCACATATCGATCCACCCGGCGGCTGCGGGGCGCACCAGGAGCACTGCGTCCTCGCCCCCTCGGCCCTGGTCCGCTCTCTTGCCACAGTCGCCTCCGCACGGGTCCCGGTCGGCACAACCGTGTCCGCCCCAACCCTGCCGCGGACCCCGGTCCTGCCTGACTCGGCAGCCCCCGACTTCCTTTACACCGCCCGCCCGCCTCCCGACGCCTCCTGATCGGACTTCGGTCCGATCCACACGAGATCCATATCGACCGGTCTTCGCGCGGCGCGCGAGGCCGATCTCTCCTCATGTGCGGAGGCTACATGTACGCGCTGCTTACGGCTCTGGCGCTCTCACTGCACGCGCCCGCGCCCCAAACGGTGTCCGGCACCGTAACGGATACGTCGGGTGCCCCGCTGACCGATGCCCGGGTCACGTTGATCGAGCTCGCCCGGGCGACCACCACCGATCCCGAGGGTCGGTTTTCGTTCACCAACGTGGCGCCGGGCGCATACCGGCTGTCGGTCAGCGCCATCGGGTTCGCGCCGGTGATCCAGCGTGTCACGGTCGGCGACAGCGCGGTGTCGCTCCAGATCCGGCTCAAGCCCTCCGTGGTCGAGTTGACCGAGCTCCAAGTCACCGCCAGCCCGAACGCGACGACGCTGCTCGACTCGCCTCAGCCGGCGAGCGCACTCTCCGGCAACGAGCTCCTCGTGCGCCAGTCTCCCAGCCTCGGGGAAACGGTTCAGAGTCTTCCCGGCGTGCGCAGCTTGAGCACCGGAACGGGCATCGGAAAGCCGGTGATCCGCGGCCTCACGTCCAACCGCGTGCTGGTGGTGGTGGATGGGCAACGCCTGGAAACGCAGCAGTGGGGCGACGAGCACGGTCCAAACGTCGAGACCGAGGAGGCGGACCGGATCGAGGTCATCCGCGGGCCCGCGAGCGTCCTCTACGGCTCCGACGCATTGGGAGGAGTGGTAAACGTGGTTCCGAAAGACCTTCCCGACGCGATCGGCCGGCCGGGCTTCGTGCGCGGCCGCCTCACCACGGCCTACAGCACGAACAACGAACAGCCGGACGGCTCCCTCCTGTTACAGGGCGCTGAAGGGGGGTTCGGCTTCCGCGCGGCGCTCACCGGCCGAACCAGCAATGATATCGACACGCCCGTTGGGCCGCTCTTCAACAGCGGCAATCGGGCCGTGGGGGGCACCGGAGCGGTCGGCTACCGCGGGGGGTGGGGTTCTGTGGCCGCCACCTACACCCACCGCGACGAAAAGATCGAAATTCACGAGGATCCAGCGGAGGACCCGACGGCGACACCGTTCCAACGTATCGACGAAGATCGCGCCAAAGTTTCGACGACGCTTCCGGTCGGCGCGGCCCGGCTTGAAGGCGATCTGGCGTTCGAGCGGAACCGTCGGCGCGAGTTCGAGGAGGCGGGCACTGAGGAGGTGGCGCTCGGACTTCTGTCCAAGACCTACACCGCGAATCTGCACTACCACCATGTCGCCTTCGGACCCTGGGCGGGCGTGTTCGGGGCGTCCGGCCTGATCAACAGCTTCGACAAGTTCGGCGCGGAAACACTCATCCCCAATTCGACAGGGAAGAGCGTGGGGGTGTACGGCTTCGAGCAGGCGGACTACGGGCGGTGGAACTTCTCGCTCGGAGCGCGCTTCGATTACCGCGTGCTGGATGTGGATGCTGACGAAGAGCTCGGCGTGGTCGAGCAACAGAGGACGTACAACTCGGTGACCGGCAACATCGGCGCCCTCTACCACCTATCGGAGTCCACCGCGCTGGTGTTCAACGCAGGACGCGGCTTTCGCGCCCCATCTTCCTTCGAGCTGTTCGCGAATGGCGTGCACGAGGGCACGATAGCGTTCGAGCGCGGTGATTCCACCCTGCAGAACGAGCACTCGATCAACACCGATCTGGCCTTCCGGGTCCAAACGGCCAAGATTCGGGCCGAGCTGGGTGCCTTCGCCAACTTCATCCAGAACTTCATTTACTCCCAACCCACCGCAGAGGTGGATCCCGAATCGGGATTCCAGATCTTCGACGTGACCCAGGGCGATGCCAGGCTCGTGGGCTTCGAAGGCGCGGTCCAGTATCATCCAACCGCGTTCCTTCATTTCGACGTCACGGCCGACTACACTCGCGGCGAAAACACGACTACAGATACACCGCTCCCGTCGATTCCGCCGTTCCGGGCAATCTATTCCGTGCGGCTGGAACGAGAACGACTGGGTTCGCTCATCGGGACCTACCTCTCGATGGGTGGAGAGTCGAACGCCAAGCAAACCCGTCTCGACCCCAGCGAGGCCGCCTTCTTCGGCGAAAGCGGCTATCAGTCCGAGGGGTACACGATCGTCAACTTTGGCGCGGGATTCGGGGTTCCGGTCGGTTCGACGAGCATTCGGCTCGACTTGTCGCTCCGTAATGCATTCGACAAGCAGTTCACCAACTTCCTGAGCCGATACAAGACGTACGCCCTGGATCCCGGACGAAACCTGACCATTCGGGCGACTACGGATTTTTGATCGCGGGAGCGCCCACTAGCGTTTATCGTTAGCGCCTATAGATCCCGAGCCCAGCACCTTCGCACCCGCCACCACCTACCGGCTGCCAAGGTCGGTGTGATCGGCACGCGGGTGTTCGGGATCGCATGTGGCGGGCGCGAAGGCGCGTGCAAATTCGCTAATTCCTCAGTGCGTGTGGCGAAACCAACCATCCTGGTGGTGGACGACGATCCGGCCGTGCTCGCGTCGACCACCCGCTGCCTGCTGCTCGCCGGCTACGACGTGCTACAAGCGCACGACGGGATGCAGGCCCTGAAATTGGTTCAGGAAACCAATCACTCTCGAATCAGCCTGGTCGTCACGGACATCGTCATGCCTCACCTGCGCGGCGATGATTTGGGACGGCTGCTGCGGCACACCAACCCGGCGCTCCCGGTGCTTTACATGTCGGCGTTTTCGGCACCGACCGTGGACTGCGTGTCAGAGGCCGAGTTCGAGGGTCGATGGTCGGTTAAGCCGTTCGACTTCGATGAGCTGACGGCAAGGGTCCAAGGCTTGCTCGAGGAGGCACGACGGCTGTCGGCTCTCTAGGAGCGTTGGCCGAGGCTCCGCCGCAGGATGAGCTTGGCTTGCTGCACCACGGACAATGGGGTGTCGGTGGTCGAGGCTCGGAACCGTTGCCCGTACTGCGCTCCGTTCACCTCGACCCGCCACCACTCCCAGAACCGGCTCTCGATCGGATCCGCCTGATCCGGAGGCAAGCGGCCGCGGCGGACGACGAACGGCGTTCCGTCCATCCATCCTTCCAGCACGTCCGGAGCGTCACTCATCCGGGGAGCGTATAGCCAGGCTCGGGATCGCTCGGTGCGCAGCGTCACGCTGGACGCCCGCGAGCCTGCGGCGCCGAAGCGGCAGATTACGAAGCTGGAGCGGCCGCTCAGGCCTTGGTGGCCAGCTTCTGGAGGAGGGCGGCCGCGTCG
>DATAFP010000279.1:0-8322 GCA_036257415.1 Gemmatimonadales bacterium | reverse complement strand
CGACGACGAAGGGGTCGTGATCCTCAAGGCGTGGCTCGACGCGGAGTTCGAAGGCGGGCGTCACGCCCGCCGCATCGCCAAAATCGACGGGGAGTCCTCATGACGCTCGATCACAACGCCTCGCTGCGGGACGCCGATCCGGTCGTTGCGCGCCTCATCGACCGCGAGCTTCGCCGGCAGCAGCAGGGGCTCGAGTTGATCGCCAGTGAGAACTTCGCGAGCCGGGCCGTGATCGACGCGATGGGCACTCCGCTCACCAACAAGTACGCCGAGGGCTATCCGGGGAAGCGGTATTACGGAGGGTGCGAAGTGGTCGACGAGGTCGAGCAGCTGGCGATCGACCGCCTCAAGCAGCTCTTCGGCGCGGCTCACGCGAACGTCCAGCCCCACTCGGGCGCCCAGGCGAACTTCGCCGCGTTCATGGCCCTGGTGCCCCCGGGGTCCACCATCATGGGCCTGGCGCTGCCGCACGGCGGCCACCTCTCCCACGGCGCCCCGGTGAATCACAGCGGGGTGATCTGGCACTCGGTTCAGTACGGCGTGAACCCCGCCACCGGGCGAATCGACTACGATCAGGTGCGGGAGCAGGCAAAGAAGGAACAGCCCAAGTTGATCATCGCGGGCGGCAGCGCGTACGCACGGATCATCGACTTTGCTGCGTTCCGTTCCATTGCCGACGAGGTCGGCGCCTTCTTCCTGGTGGACATGGCGCACTTCGCCGGGCTGGTTGCCGGCGAGGTGTACCCCTCGCCCGTCCCGCACGCCCAGGTCGTCACCAGCACCACGCACAAGACCCTCCGCGGCCCCCGGTCCGGGCTCATCCTCTCGGTCGCAGAGCACGCCAAAGCGGTCGACAAATCGGTGTTCCCGGGTACTCAGGGAGGACCGCTGCAGCACGTGATCGCCGCCAAGGCCGTGGCGTTCGGCGAGGCACTCACCGAGGACTTCAAGGCGTACGCCCGGCAGGTCGTCGAGAACGCCCAGACGCTCGCCGCGGCGCTGGTCGAGCGCGGCTTTGCCATCGTCTCGGGCGGAACCGACTCGCATCTCATGCTGGTGGATCTCCGCGCCAAGAATCTGACCGGCAAGGCAGCCGAGGCGATCCTCGGCAAGGCGGGTATCACGGTCAACAAGAACACGATTCCGGACGATCCCCAGTCGCCGTTCGTCACCAGCGGCATCCGCATCGGCACCCCGGCAGTCACCACCCGCGGTATGGGCCGCCACGAGATGGAACGCGTGGCGCAGCTCATTGATCTGGCGCTGTCCAAGCAGGACGACGCGACGCTGGGCCGCATCCGGGGCGAGGTGCTCGAGCTGACCTCCTCCTTCCCACTCTACGAGCGCGCAGGCTCATCTCGCGCTCGCGTGCGGCGATCCGCATGACCGCCGTTGCCTTCGCGGGGATGCCCGCGTGAACGAGCTCCAGTTCGCCGAGGACGTGCTCGCGCAGATCCGGGCGCGCGGCGGCACCTATCACGAGCGGGCGTATCTCTTCATGCTCGCTACGGTCGAGTACGTCCAGACCCGGCTTCCGGTACGCAGGCACGTCACCGGCCAGGAGCTGGCGTGGGCCTGCCGCGACCTGGCGCGGGAGCAGTTCGGGCTCCTGGCCCCGCACGTGCTCGAGCATTGGGGGATCACGCGTACCGAAGATTTCGGCCGGATCGTCTTCGTCCTGGTGGAGATCGGCCTGCTGGTGACGCAGCCGGGGGATCGGGAGCAGGATTTCGCCGACGTCTACGATTTCGCGTCGGCGTTCGCGGAAGACTACGCCTGGCAAGTGAGAGATGTGGCGAGTGAGGAGTGACCGGTAGTCAACCATGTCGTGTCGGGCTCCGGTGCGCCTTTCCGCGTCGGAGCCCTTCGTCATTCCCCGCATGATTCCCGTCCTCGCGCCCGAGCAGTCGAGCGCCTGGGACAGCCAGGCCGAAGCCGCTGGCATCGGCATGGCCACGCTGATGGAGACCGCCGGGCGCGCGGTGGCTGCGGTCGTGGCCGAGCGCTACCGCACCGAGCTGAGGCACGGGGTGCTCGTGGCGGCGGGACCCGGCAACAACGGCGGTGACGGGTGGGTGACCGCTCGGGCGCTTCATGCGCTCGACGTTCCGGTCTGGGTGGCCCCGACCCCCGGCGATGGATCTCCCCTCAGAAAGCAGATGGCCGCGCTGGCCCGTGCCGCCGGCGTCCGCGAGGTTGCCCCCGACGGCCCGTGGCCCACCGCCGGGGTGGTGGTGGACGCACTGCTCGGCACTGGCGCGTCTGGACCGCCGCGCCCCGCGATCGCGGGGTTACTCGACCGGCTGCACGACGTCGCGCTGCCGGTGGTCGCGGTGGACGGCCCAACCGGGCTCGATCTTGGAACCGGGGCGGTGCACGGCGTCGCGCGCGCGGA
Organism: Gemmatimonadales bacterium; assembly: GCA_036257415.1. GTDB lineage: Bacteria > Gemmatimonadota > Gemmatimonadetes > Gemmatimonadales > GWC2-71-9 > DASQPE01. The sequence continues at coordinate 5,927 of DATAFP010000279.1, read as the reverse complement.
TGTCTCGGTGACCTTCGGTGGGGTTCGCCGCGGACATCTGCTCGCCCGAGACGAGGCCGGGGACATCGTCGTGGTGGACATCGGGCACCCTCCGGCCGCCGCGGACTGGCCCGCGCTGCTTCGGGACATCGACGCGGCCGGGTGGCTGCCGGCCCTGCACTCGGCCGACCATAAGGGCGTGCGTGGGAGGGTCGTGGTCGTGGGCGGCGCCCCCGGGATGAGCGGTGCGCTTCGACTGGCGGCGCGTGCGGCGTTCGCCGCAGGCGCCGGGCTGGTCCACGCTATCGCGCCCTCGGATACCATCGCGGCGCTGGTTCAGGCGGAGCCGGACCTGCAGACCCTGGCGCAGCCGTTCGACACGCCGCTCTCCGAGGCCGCCCGCGAGCTGATCGGCAAGGCCGATGCTGTCGTGCTCGGTCCTGGCCTGGGGCGCGACGGGGGACGGCGCGAGTTGGCAGCCGCCGTGCTGGAGCTGGCGCAGGCCGCAGTCGTGGATGCCGACGGGCTCGTCGCCTTCCATGGCCATACGGCCGAGCTTGCCATGCTCGCTAGAGCTCGACCCATCGTACTCACTCCCCATCCCGGCGAGTTCCGAACGCTGTTCCCCGAGCTTGCAGGCCGGCGCGAGCTGGATCCCTGGGGTGCCGCCGTCACGGCCGTCGATCGTCTCGACGCCACCCTGCTGCTCAAGGGCGTGCCGACGGTGGTGGCGCGGTCGGGTCGGCGGCCACTCACGATCGCGGCCGGCAATCCGGGGCTTGCCACCGGTGGGAGCGGGGACGTGCTGGCCGGGTTGATCGGCGCCGTGCTCGCCCGAGGTGTGGAGCCCGACGTTGCCGCGGCATTGGGCGCGCAGCAGCTCGGGCGCGCCGCGGACCTCGCCGCCCGGCGCACTGGCGCCCGCAGCCTCCGACCGATGGACGTGATCGCGGCGCTGCCCGATCTCTGGCGCGAATGGTCGCGTCTGGCGTCCGGCCAGGTCGTCCGCCCGCCGATCCTCCTCGAGCTGTCCCGCCCCGCAACGGTATGAGCGCGCACCTCGCGCTCGGCCCCGGTCGCGAGTTCGACCGGATCCGCGCCATCGCAGCCGCGCTCGGTCCGGCCGCGTCATCGCTCGGCAATGATTGCGCGCTGGTCGCTGGCGAGGGCCTGCTGGCGCTGAGCACCGACGTCAGTGTGGAAGGCGTCCATTTTCGGCGTGAGTGGCTGAGCGGTGAAGAGATCGGATGGCGCGCCGCCGCGGCGGCGCTGTCCGACCTGGCGGCGAGCGCGGCAACGCCCATCGGACTGCTGGCGGCGGTCACGTTACCCGCCGACGCATCAGAGGCCGATCTCACAGCCGTCATGCGAGGGGTCGGCGGTGCGGCGGTGGCAGCCGGCGGGAAGGTGCTGGGCGGCGATCTTTCCCGGGGAGCGGAATGGAGCATTGCGATCACGGTGGTTGGGCGGACGGCGCGCGCGCTCACCCGAGCCGGCGCGAAAACCGGCGACCGCGTGTGGGTGACGGGGTCGCTCGGAGCAGCCCGGGCCGCTCTGAGCCATTGGGTTCGGAGCGAGTCGCCGCCGGCGGACGCTCGACAGGCATTCGTTCGGCCCGAGCCACGCATCGCGGCGGGGTTGGCGCTTGCCGGGCTCGGGGCGCATGCGATGCTCGACCTGAGCGACGGACTGGGCGGCGATGCCCGACATCTCGCCGCGGCGTCGGGTATCGCGCTCGCGATCGAGCTCGAGCGGATTCCGGTGGCGCCGGCGGCGCTCGCCGAGGCGCAGCGCGCCGGCCTTGATGCCAGTCGGTTCGCAGCCGAGGGCGGCGAGGACTACGAGCTGCTGGTCGCGCTGCCGCCAACCTTCGGCGAGGGTGATGCCGCCGAGCTCACCCGCGCCTGCGCGGTGCCGCTTACCATGATCGGAGAGGTGCGAACCGGCTCGGGTGTGCGCTATTCGCTCCACGGCGCCCCGGTCGAGCTCGGCGGATGGGACCATTTTGCGTGAGCACGGCGGGGGTATACCCTTACCGCCTACGCGAGCACTTTTTCACCCAAACCTCAGGTACCGTGAGTACTGTCATCGAAGTTCACGCGCGCGAGATCCTCGACAGCCGGGGCAATCCCACGGTCGAGGCCGATGTCGTCTTGTCCAGTGGGGCTAAGGGGCGAGCGGCGGTGCCCAGCGGGGCGTCCACCGGCGAGCACGAGGCCGTCGAGCTGCGCGACGGGGACACCAAGCGTTACGTCGGAAAGGGCGTGGTCGAGGCGGTGCGCAACGTGAACGAGGTGATCGGTCCGCGGCTCGAGGGGATGGACGCCGCGGATCAGATCGCGATCGACGCCGAGATGATGGAGCTCGACGGGACGCCCAACAAGAGCAAGCTCGGCGCGAACGCGATCCTGGCGGTGTCGCTCGCGGTGGCGCGGGCCGCCGCCGAGGAGACCGGGCTCCCCCTGTACCGCTACCTCGGCGGTCCCATGGCACGGGTACTCCCGGTGCCGATGATGAACATCCTGAACGGCGGCGCGCACGCCTCAAACAACGTGGACGCACAGGAGTTCATGGTGGTGCCCATCGGCGCCGAGACCTTCGCCGAGGGGCTCCGGATGGGCGTGGAAGTGTTCCACGCGCTCAAGAAGGTGCTCTCCAAGAAGGGCCTTTCCACCGCGGTGGGTGACGAAGGTGGCTTCGCCCCCATGCTGCCGTCCAACGAGGCCGCACTGGACGCGGTCATGCAGGCCATCGACGCCGCCGGGTACAAGCCGGGGCAGGATCTCGCCATCGCGCTCGATGTGGCGGCGTCGGAGCTGCACCAGGACGGCGAGTACGTTTTCAAGAAGGGCGACGGCAGCCGGCGGAGCGCGGAGCAGATGGTGGAGCTGTATCAGGGCTGGATCGACCGCTACCCCATCGTGTCCATCGAAGACGGGCTTGCCGAGGACGATTGGAAGGGCTGGGCGCTCCTGACCGAGCGGCTGCACGACCGGGTGCAGCTGGTGGGCGATGATCTGTTCGTGACCAACGTCGACCGGCTCGGCCGCGGCATCGAGGAAGGGGTTGCCAACGCGGTGCTGGTCAAGGTGAACCAGATCGGCACGCTGACCGAAACGCTGCAGTGCATCGAGCTGGCGAAGGGGAGCGGGTACGGCGTCATCATCTCGCACCGCTCGGGCGAAACGGAGGACACGTTCATCGCCGATCTGGCGGTCGCGACCGGCGCTGGGCAGATCAAGACCGGGAGCGCCAGCCGCACCGATCGCACCGCGAAATACAATCAGCTGCTCCGCATCGCTGAGGAGCTGGGCGAGCTGGCGCACTATCCCGGCCGCGACCTGTACCCGCTGTGACACCGGGACGCTGGCTTGGCCTGGCGGCGTTCGTCGCGGCGGCCGCGTTTGCGCTCCTCGGCGGCGAGTACAGCATTTTCGATCTGGTGACCTTGAAGCGACAGGCACGAGAGGAGACCGCCCAGGTAGCTGAGCTTCAGCGCACGGTGGACTCCCTCACGGTGGCGGCCCGCGCTATCGAGCGAGATCCCCGGGTGCAGGAGCGGGTTGCGCGAGAGTCCTTCGGGATGATCCGGAAAGGCGAATTTCTCTACAAGCTCGTGCCGGCGGCCGACAGCGAGCCCTAGCGGCGCGAGCCCCCGCGGACGGCCGCGGTCCGTTGCGGACCTGCGACATCATGTGGACCGTACGCCGCGATCAGGACGCGGCGCGATCAGCCCGTCCGGCGGCCTCCATGTAGGCCTTCAGGTCCAGCTGCAACGTGGTCCAATGGTCGATGTCCGAGCGCCCGAAGTCGTGAATCTTCTGAAGTTTGCCCACCTCCCGATAGCCGAAGCGTGACTTGTACCAGGCGATCGTTTCAGGGCGGTCGGCGTTGGTCGTGACGGTATCTACCCCGAGCGCCGCCATCGCCTGCAGACGCTTGACCTGAAGGGCAGCGCCGGCCCCTGAGCCCAGGTACTCGGGGCGAACCGCGAGCAGCGTAGTCTTCCCCTGACCCTGGCCGAGCACCTTATAGCCCGACGCTCCGATGATTACCGGTCCGATTTCGGCCACGAAGAAGCAACCCATGTCCAGCGCCTCCATCTCGGCGGAGGGGACATGGTGCATGTTCCACGGCCGCATGATCTCGAGGATCGCGGGCTCGTCATCCGGCCGGGCTGGCCTGATTGTAAAGCTCGACATCGGGTGACCTCCCGGAGCACGGGTCGAAGGGCGGCCTGGAGCTTGCGAAGTGTAGCCGGGACCACGGGCAATCATCACGCCACATGAGGGACCTCTAAAGGAGGCGCAGGCATGCGGGTGTGCGTCGCAGGGGCGGGCGCGATCGGCGGGTTCATGGGCGGGCGGCTCGCCGAGGCCGGCCACGACGTGACGCTGGTGACGCTGGGGGATCATCTCGAGGCGATCCGAACCGAGGGGCTTCGGATCATCGGGGCCGAGGGCGTGGAGCGCATCGTCACCAACGTCGATGCCACCGACGACTTCGCGCTGGTCGGGCCTCAGGATGTCGTGATCCTTGGCGTCAAGGCGCACCAGATCGAGAGCGTCGCCGGCATGCTTCCGCCGCTCTTCGACGCGCACACCACCGTGGTGACGGTGCAGAACGGGATTCCGTGGTGGTACTTCCACCGGCACGGGGGTCTGATGGAGGGGCGCCGCATCGAGTGCCTCGATCCACTCGGCATCATCGAACGCCACATCCCGGCGAGCCGGGTGATCGGCTGCGTGGCGTATCCGGCGGTGGAGCACGTCGCGCCAGGCGTTCTCCGACACGTGGAGGGTATCCGCTTCCCGGTCGGCGAGCTCGACGGAGTAGCCAGCGCACGGGTCCAGAGCATCGCGGGGTTGTTGGTGGATGCGGGATTCAAATCGCCCGTGTTGACCGATATCCGCGCCGAGATCTGGCTCAAGGCGATCGGCTCGCTGGCGTTCAACCCGCTGAGCGCGCTCACCCACGCGTATCTGGCGGATATCTGCCGCGCGCCGGAGACCCGAACGCTCGCGCTTGAGATGATGCGCGAGGGCGAGCGCGTGGCCGGTCAGCTCGGCGTCACCCTGCGGCTGCCGCCCGAGCGCCGGATCGCCGGGGCCGAACAGATCGGCTGCCACAAGACCTCGATGCTGCAGGACGTGGAGGCGGGACGGGTGCTGGAGATCGATGCGCTGATGAATGCGGTGCTCGAGCTCGGCCAGCTCACCGGCACCCCCACACCGCATGTTGCTGCGGTGTACGCCTGCGTGAAGCTGCTGGATCGGACGCTCACGGAGAGCGGAAGCCGGCTTCGGGCCGAGCCCGCCACCGAGCGGGACCTCGTGGCGTAACCCGCGGAGTGGCAAGCGGTCGGCGGGGTTTCCCGCCAGCCGCTTCGGGTTTACGTTGGTCCGGTTCGGCAGGGTAGCTCAGGTGGTTAGAGCACGGCACTCATAATGCCGGGGTCGCGGGTTCGAGTCCCGCCCCTGCTATTCATGTAAACCGCTGATCCCATATGGGTTGGCGGTTCTTATTTTTTTGCTGGGACAGGCTTGCGAATGCCTGTAGTAGATACTGCAGTAGGGGAGTGTTAAACGGCGGCTTGGTCTTGCAGACTCGCGATGCGTTCCCACTTGTCCCGGTCGTGGGCACTCGGGAAGAAACGCCCGTATACCTGAATGACCATTGTGGCATCCTTGTGCCCTAGTTGCGCTGCATTACCTCCGCAGGGTTCCAGCCTTTGCTTGCCGGACCGCCCAATGGTGACGGGCATCATGCAGCCGGTAACCGTTCAAGCCTAGCTGTTCACCTGACCTTCGAACGGTCGTTCGCCGCGAACAGCCGGGCATCGGGGAGCTTGTCACGCGAGAGACGCTCTACCTCCGGCCAGGCCTATTCTGCATGCGAACAACTCGATCTCGGCAATGCGTCTTTGTTCCTGCGGCTCGTATTTCCCG
>DATAFP010000241.1:0-4226 GCA_036257415.1 Gemmatimonadales bacterium | reverse complement strand
CTGCGCTGACCGCGCGAGCGCATCCGCGTTCACCTCGGCCCAGTCGAGCTCCTCTTCAACCCGGTGGAACGCGTCGTCGCCGATCACGCCTCTGGCCCGGAGCTCGGAGAGCGTGCGTCGCTCCTCCGCCTGCGCCCGGCGCAGCACGCTGGTGAATGCCGGCATGCCGTCCGCCGTGAGGCGCGCTTCGTATTTGCTGCGGAGGAGCCGCACCAGCTCCTCCTTGTGGTCCGCGGCTTCCAGCGCGGCGAGCCCGGCCCGCGCAGTTTCGGTCCGCGCGAGTTGCACCTCGCGCTCCACCGATTTGTCGTCCTCCAGCGCGAGCCCCCACATCAGCGGACGCAGCGTCATTCCCTGCAGCACCAGCGTGCCGAGCACCACGCAGAACGAGGTGAACAGGATCAGGTCGCGGTAGGGAAAGCCGATGGGAAGCGCGAGCGCGGCCGCGAGGGTCACGATCCCCCGCATGCCGCACCAGGCGACCACGATCGCGGGCCGGCCACGCAAGGTGGGCGCGATGGCGGCGTATCCGGCCACCCACACAATGCGCACCAGGATCAACGCCGCGGTGACCGCGGCCGCGGTCACCGCGAACCCGATCAGCTCGGCCCGCTCCAGCCGCGCGAGGATCGGCTTGAGCTGCAAGCCGACCAGAATGAACGCGAGCACGTTCAACACGAACACCACCACCTCCCACACCGCATAGGAGGGAATGCGGAGCCGCGCGGGCGTGACATCGGGAGCGGTGCGGGCGGCCATGATCGCGTAGACCACCACCGTGATGATGCCGGAGAGGTGCAGCCGCTCGGCGATGAGCCAGACCGCGAAGGTCGACAGGAACTGCACGATCACCGCGGTCGCCACGTCGTGGATCCGGGTCAGCACCCGGAGCGTGACCCAGGCCAGCACCGTACCCAGCGTGACGCTGCCGAGGGATACCAGCGCCAGCATCGGGAGCGCGCTCACGGGCGAGAATGTGCCGGTGACAGCTGCGCCGATGGCGAGCCGGTAAATGAGCAGCGCGGTCGCGTCGTTGAAGAGACTCTCGCCTTCGAGGATCACGAGCAGCCGGTGCGGCGGGCGCAGCTGCCGGAGCACGGCCGTCGCGGCGGCCGCGTCGGGCGGTGCCACGATGGCACCGAGTGCCACCGCCGCCGCCCAGGGCATACCGGGGACCAGCGCGCGCGCGACAACCGCCACGGCGGCCACCGTGAGCCCTACCGCAACCAGCGCCAGCCCAGTGACACTCCGCCAGTTCGCCTTGAGATCACGGGGTGAGGAATCGAACGCGGCGTCGAGCAACACCGGCGCAACGAACAAGGCCAGCGCGAGCGCCGGATCGAGCGTCACGCTGGGCACGTTGGGGAGGAGCGCCAATGCCGCGCCGGCCAGCGCGAGCATGGCCGGGTACGGCGCGTTCATGCGCCGGGCCAGCGCGGCGAGGACCGCGCCGACGAACAACAGAGCGATCACCAGCTCGAAGACGGCCACCGCGAACCTCGGGCGACGAGTTGGGATACAATAGCATGCCCTCGACGACCGGCACCATATTGCGGCGCATGCGCACGATGACCCAGGCCGCGTGAGCACCAGACTCGTCCTCCAGGCCGATCTCACCTGGACCGGATCACGCTTCGAGCCCGACGTGCGGATCGGGGTCGACGAACGGGGCCGGATCACCGCGGTCGGCCGGCTCGACGCCGAGCCGACCGAACGGCTCCCGGGCCGCGCGGTGTTGCCTGGGTTCGTCAACGTGCATTCGCACGCGTTCCAGCGGGGGCTTCGCGGACAGGGGGAAAGCTTCCCGGCGGGCGCCGGCAGCTTCTGGACCTGGCGGGAGGCGATGTACCGGCTCGTGTCGGAGCTCGACGAGCCCGAGTTCTACCGGCTCTGCGTCCAGGCCTTCGGCGAGATGCGCGACGCCGGCATTACCACGGTGGGCGAGTTCCACTACTTCCACCACTCCAGGTCGGGCGAAGATTTCGCCTTCGACGAGGTGGCGCTGCGCGCGGCGGCTGACGCCGGGATCCGGATCGTCCTGCTGCAGTCCTACTACGCGACCGGCGGCGTGGGCCGACCGCTGGAAGGCGCTCAGCGACGGTTCGACAGCGTCTCACCCGACGCGTTCTGGCGCCAGATGGACCGTCTGGAGAGCCTGCTCGATCGACCCACCCAGAGTTTGGGCGTCGCTCCTCACAGCATCCGGGCCGCGGGACCCGAGGAGATCGCCGAGGTGTACGAGGAGGCCACCCGCCGCAAGTTCGTCTGCCACATTCACGTCGAGGAGCAGCCCAAGGAGATCGAGGAGACCCGGGTGGTCTACGGGAAGCGGCCGCTCGAGCTGCTCAATGAGATTCTCGCGCGGTCCGATCGGGTCACGGCGATCCACTGCACCCAGAGCGAGCCGGGCGACCTGGAACGCTACCTCAAGGCCGGCGGGCGGGTGTGCACCTGCCCGCTCACCGAAGGCAGCCTGGGCGACGGCATCCCCCGCGCGCTTCCGCTGCTCCACGCGGCCGGCCGCCTGAGCCTCGGCAGTGACTCCAATGCACGGATCTCGATGTTGGAGGAGATGCGCTGGCTGGAGTACGGGCAGCGGCTCGCGAGCAAGGCGCGGGGTGTGATCGTGACCCGGGACGGGCACACCGCCCCCGCCCTGCTCGCCATCGGCAGCGCGGGCGGTGCCGCCGCGCTGGGGATCGAGGCCGGACGGATCGAGCGCGGCTGCTGGGCCGATCTCGCGGTGGTGGATCTAGGCCATCCCCTGCTGGCGGGGTGCGATGCCGAAACGCTGCCCGCCGCCCTGGTGTTCGGCGCCGGCAACGAGGTCCTGGCCGGCACCTTCGTGGGCGGTCGTTTCCGCCCGACCACATCGTAGGACGCCCACCGACATCCGCCCTCCGGGAACTCGCGTCCCGGGGTTCCCTGTTCACCAATCGAGGTCGGCCCGACGTGGAGTGTATTGTGGTCCAGCACCTACCGAGAAGATGATGATGAGCCTGTCACTCGCCGTTGCCGCCGCGCTGGCACTGGCCGGTCCCCCGGCCGACTCGATTGCGTCCAGGCCGCTGCCGCTCCGCTTTGCGGACGCGCATCTCAGCACCGGGGTTCGCCTTCGCTATGCCGAGCAGGGCGACCCACACGGTCATGCGGTGATCCTGCTGCACGGCTACAGCGATTCGTGGTTCTCGTTCAGCCGGGTGCTTCCCTTGCTGGACCCCAAGTATCACGTGTTCGCGCTGGATCTCCGCGGTCATGGCGACTCGGACCGGCCGGACGGCGGCTACGACATGCGTGGCTTGGCGGCCGACGTGCTCGCGTTCATGAACGCCCAGCGTCTGGCGCGGGTCACCGTCGTGGGTCACTCCATGGGCAGCATAGTGGCGCAGCAGCTGGCGCTGGCGGCGCCGGAACGCATCGCGCGGCTGGTACTGGTCGGCGGGATAGCCGCGCCGAACCAGAGCCCGATCATCGCCGAGTTGAACACCGCGGTGCAGGCACTGACGGATCCCGTGCCGGTGGAGTTCGTGCGTGAGTTTCAGGCGAGCACGGTGTACCACCCGATCCCGGAACAGTTCCTGTCCCAGGCGGTGGCCGAGAGCCTCAAACTCCCCGCCCGCGTGTGGCGCGGGTTGATTGGTGGGATGCTGGCGACCGAGCCCGCGATCGGACTGGGGCAGAGCCGGATCCCAACGCTGGTGCTATGGGGCGACCGTGATTCCGCGTTTCCCCGGACGGAGCAGGACAGTCTGGTGCGGATGATCGGGACGGCGGACCTGCAGGTGTACCCCGAAACCGGGCACGCCCTGCACTGGGAACGGCCGGATCAGTTCGTGCGGGACCTGCGCGCGTTCATGGAGCGGACGACGTCGTATTGATCGGCCGGTGGCCTCGGCCGGCGGCGGCTAGCGTCGATCGGCCTCGAAGAAAAGCGTAAAGGCATCGCCGTCGTGGTCGTCCCATCCGTCAAGCTCGACCCGGGCGAACGTCCACTCGCCGTCCGGGTCGCGGTTGACCATCCAGGCCCGTCCCACCCCGCCTACGAACTGGTCCATCGCCTCCCGCAACTGGAGCCGGACCGGTCCGCTCTCCAGCTCGCCCCGCCAGACTCCGCCGAATTCCGCCGGGCGTTTGCCCTCGAGCACGAGCATAAACTCCTCGTTGGCGCCGAGCGTGAGGCGTGCCCGCTCGAATCGAACCTCCCGCCCATCGGCCTGCTTCATCAC
>DATAFP010000228.1:0-25207 GCA_036257415.1 Gemmatimonadales bacterium | reverse complement strand
GGCGGCAACGTGGGGACCGGCCAGGGCGTCCCGCGATGGTGAGAGGAGCTTGGCCGCCCGTTCCGCGGCGCGGACTCCGTCGGCTCGGCGTCCGAGCAGGGCGTGCCCTGTCTCCGAGAGCATGATGTTCTCAGGCTTGATGTCGCGGTAGATGACGCCGCGAGCGTGGGCATACGTGAGTGCTTCCGCGACCTCGCGGACCAGCTGGATCGTGGCCTCCAGGCTGAGCTGGGCGTCCCGGGCGAGCCGATCGCGCAGCGACCCGCTCTCCACGAACGGCATGGTGTACCAGAGTCGTCCCGCTGCCGTGCCCGAGTCGAACAATGGCAGGATGTTGGGATGTTGGAGCCGGGCAACCGTGAGTATCTCGCGCTGGAACCGCTCGACTCCCAGCGTTTCACCGGCGGTTGCGAGAAACACGGTCGCCGACGAGCCGTGACCGAGCACTCCCACGATCGCGTAGCGGTCGCCAAGCTCGGCGCCGATTGCCTCGGCTTCTCCCACGGCCATGTGCGTTGCTTATAGGGGCGGACGAAAGCTAGCGACGGGAGGCGGGCCGGTGTGTGTGGCCGCCCCCCGTCGTCAATCGGATCGCCCTCACTCGCCGGGAATGTCTGCGCACGAGGAGCCGATCACCGCGGCCCGGAAGCCTGCGGCTCGCGCCGAGAGCGCTATCCAGCCACGACGCGACTGCTGACCGGTTGCATCCGTGATCGCGACACCCTGCACCGGGGAACTGATGGCGATCGTCCCGATGAGGGACGCGGCGCCGGTAGCGAGGTCGACGGTGAACAGCTTCGAGCCGTCGGGGTGCGTCAGGACCGCGTACGCCATTCCGTCGGCGGCGATGTCGAGTGCCGCGCACAGCGAAGTGCTGGCGCCGAGCGCGCCGACCGTCACGATCTGACCCGCGTTGGGGTCGGGAAGTGTCACCAGAATCTCCTTATTCGCCTCGATGGCGTAGAGTACGCCTCCCGGCGCGTAGGCCGCACCCGCCAGACCGGGGTTCTCGCCGGCCCAGGGATCGTTCGCCGCGAACGCGAGCTCAGCGTCCGCGCCGGTGATCTGTCCGCTGGCCGGATCGATCCGCAGATTCTGGTTGCTCTCTACGCCGTGCAGGCGCAGCTGATCGTTGATCGGATCGAACCCGATACCGAAGTGCGTGCCCGTAATGGCCGGGCTGAACGGCGACCCGACCGGGGTGGCTGCGGCGGTCAGCGTGTCGATCGTGTAGACGCGGCTGTCGGTGCCGATGCCGTAGAGCTTCCCATCGGCCGGACGGAAATCGATCGAGACGATCCGGTGGCCGGCAGTCACCCCGGTGATTGTCGTGAGGCGGCCCAGGGTGTCGGGGCTGCCGGTTCCGAAGAGCAGCAACCGGTTGTCCAGATCCACGGCGAACGCCGCACGACCCACGAAGTAGGGGCTCGGCTGCGGCTGCGGCTGGGGCTGGGGCTGCGGCTGCGGCTGGGGTTGGGGCTGCGGTTGCGGGCCGGGCCCGGTGACGTCGTCGCCCCCGCCGCATCCAGCCGCGACCACGGCGGTGAGGGCAAGCGCCCAGTGCAAATGGCGGCGTACCGCCTGCTGAATCGTGTGGATTTCTTGAAACATCGTGGGCCTCCTCGGACCAGTGGGTGAGCTGCCGTCGATCACAGGTCATAGCTACGAGGCGCTATCACGCCGGCATCATCGGGCTCTCACCTCGCCGGGCGAGCCGCGAAGCCGACCCCCAAAGGCGAGTGCCCGGATCGGCCAGCGGCCGACCCGGGCGTGCTGCGGAGGGAGCTCGAAGAGGATGGGTGCTGCGGAAGACCTATGGTTCGAGTGGTGGCACCGCTCGCTTGACTCCGTGGCCGAGTACCTCGCCCAACACGACCGGAAACTCCCCTGTGGCGCGTCCGATGGCGCGACGCATGACCCACGCGACCAGCAGATACGCCTCGGCCCAGGCGGCCCGCGTCTCGTCGTCGAACGCCGGACCGAGCTCCTGTTCGAGCGTCCACAGCAGCGCGGCTCCGACACTGCCGTAGTCGCTGTCGCGCACGCCGTAGACGGCGTGGCGGGTGCCCAGGCGCACGACCTCGCCGACCAGCGCCTCCGGCTGATCCAGCAGGCCGACGATCTCGTGGAGCATGCGCATCAGCCTGCATCCCTGGTGGGCCAGGTCAGTCGCAGCGAACAGGCTGCGACACGACGGATTCAGCTCGAAGAGCCGCTCGTAGAACGCGATGGCCACGGCGGGCGCGGGCGGTGCGAAGCGGCGCCAGCTGCGGCGCACGAGCTCGATCTGTTGCGGGGTCATAAGAGCGGTGAGCTGTGGTTGGAGGTGAGCAGTAAGCAGTGCGCAGTGAGCAGGAATGAGGGAAAAGCACCCTGCTTACCGCTCACCGCTCACTGTTGTTTCTCATCGGCCGGGGCTCGCGGTGAACGATCCGCGGACCCGAAGCTCGCGATCTTCCCGATCCGGCTCGGCGGCGAGAAACCCGATGGCGTCAATCTCGAACCGTCCCGCGATGTGGCGGAGGCTGGAGCTGGTGATGCTCAACCTGCCGCTTTGGGCCCGGAACACGCCGGTGGGCCGCTGGATCGAGCCGGTCACGATCAGCGCCTGGATACCGTCGACGCTGGGCTCCGCGGTGACCCGGTACTCCCCGGCCCAGGGGCGGCCGCCGTCCCACCGCGTCAACAGGACCGCGCCGTCTTCCGCGCGGGCACCGAGGGTGATGACGAACGGCCCGCCTCGCGCCCGACCGAACTCAGCGGGGCCGCGGAGCGTCGCCGTGGCGGCGCCGCGGATCTCCGCCACGTAGGCGGAGGGCGCCTCGGGCAGTGCCATCGCGGTGGCGGACAGCAGCAGTGCCGCTCCCACCCAGTAGGTCGAACTCGTGGCCATGGTCTTATCCTCCGTTCCTCAGGTGCATATTGTTCGCCGGTGCCTGACCGGCCGATCGCTGCGCCAAGGATAGGCACTGCGATCACGCCCTCATCACTCCGGTATCACCTAACGCAACGTGTTGTACCTCCAGACGTTCGGACGGCTGGCCGTGACGGCCGAAGGGCAGCCTCTCGCCGGTGCTGCCTCGCAGCCGCGCCGGCTTGCGTTGCTCGCGATGCTGGCCTGCGCCGGCGAGCGCGGCCTCACGCGGGAGAAGCTGCTGGCCTTCTTCTGGCCCGATGCGGACGAGGAGCGCGGACGGAGGGGGCTGAGCCAGGCGGTCTACGCGCTCAGGCAGGATCTCGGGAACGAAGAAGTAATCGTCGGGAGCAAGGACCTCCGCATCAATAGCGACGTCCTGCGAAGCGACGTGGCCGAATTCGGAGCCGCCGGCAGCGGTGGGCAATGGGAGCGGGCGGCCGCACTATACGCCGGTCCGTTCCTGGATGGCTTCCATCTTCCGAGCGCCCCGGAGTTCGAGCGCTGGGCCGAGGAGCAGCGCGCCGGGTTCGCCCGGGAGTACACCGAAGCACTGGAGCGGTTGGCCCGCGCGGCGACGGGGCGGGGAGAGCACCTGGCATCGGTGGGGTGGTGGCGCAAGCTCGCCGGGCAGGATCCGCTGAACGCCCGCGTGGCGACCGGGCTGATGCAGGCACTGGTGGCGGCAGGCGATCGGAACGGCGCGCTGCAGCACGCGCGGATCTACGAGGCGCTCGTCGAGCAGGAGTTGAACCTGCCACCTGACCGTGACGTGGTGGCGCTCGCGGAGCGGATTCGGACCGAGCCAGCACCACCGGCCGCGCAGCCGCCGCCGACCCCCGCGCCGTTGCGCCCCGCTACGGAGCCGGCGGCCGCGCAGCCGGTGGCCGCGCAGCCGGTGGCGGCCACCGAGCCCGCAGCTGCACCTCGGGCCGCGGCCGCGCCGCTATCCGGCGCGGAGCCGGGCGTTCGCTCCACCCTCCCGGCGTCCCTCCGGGAGGCCGCGGGGCGCTTCCTCCAGTACCACCCCAGCGGCAGGGTCAAGACCACCGCGGAGTGGCTCGCGGTGCTCGCAGGCCAGCGTGGCGCTCGGCAGTTGCCCTGGTGGCGGCGGCGGTCCACCTGGGTCGTGGGGGCCGGGGCAGTGGCACTGGTGGGAACGGTCGCCATGCTCCTCGTGGGCCGGCGGGGCGCGACGCTGGTCCCCGGCGCGACCCAGCGGGTGGCGTTCGACGGGGCACTCGAGCTCGACCCGGCCATCTCGCCCGACGGGCGGGTGGTGGCATATGCGTCCGACCAGAGCGGCGACATGCGGTTGTATGTCCGGCAGGGGGCGGGGGGACGCGCCGTACCTATCACCCAAAGCGTCCCAGGGTACCACCGGTGGCCTCGGTGGTCGCCCGATGGATCGCGCATCGCGTTCCATGCGGAGCGCTCGATCTACGTTGTGCCGGCGCTCGGCGGCACTCCGCAGATCCTGGTGCGGGCCCCGCCCGGCGGCTGGGTAGCGCAGCACGCCTGGTCGCCGGACGGGCGAGAGCTGGCGTACGTGCAGAACGACACGATGTTCGCGACCGATGTCGCCTCCGGAGCGCGACGGATGATCACCGACACCGCCGGATTCTCGCCCGCGTGGTCGCCGGACGGCCGGTGGATCGCCTTCGCGAGCGGGAATGCGGCGTTCACCTTCGGTGGGACCGTCTACGGCAGTCCGCTCAACCTCGGCAACGTGGCCCCCAGCTCCATATGGGTGGTGGCAGCGAAGGGCGGGGCGCCAGTGCGGGTCACGGACGACGCGGCGCTGAACGTGAGCCCTGCATGGCTGCCCGACGACGGAGGGATCCTGTTCGTGTCCGACCGGAACGGCAGCCGCGACATCTATCGAGCCGCCTTCGATCCGTCAGGTAAGCCCACGAGCGTCGAGCAGCTCACCACAGGCCTCGATGCCCAGACGATCACGGTCGCGGCCGACGGCCGGCGCATCGCGTACTCCGTCTTTCGCTACAGTGCCAATGTCTGGTCGGTCGAAGCGGTCGGCGACCGCCCGGTTTCCGTCGGTGAGGCGCGTCCCGTCACCAGCGGTGGACAAATTATCGAAGGGCTGGCGCTGGCGCCCAACGGCGACTGGCTGGCTTACGACACGGATCTGAACGGCAACCAGGACATTTACAAGGTTCCGTTGGAAGAGGGTGCGGACGCGATTCAGCTCACCAGCGATCCGCGCAATGATTTCGTGTCCAGCTGGGCACCGAACGGGAATGAGATTGCCTTCTACTCGTTCCGGCGTGGGACCCGCAGGGTACAGGTCATGGCAGCCGATGGCGGGCCATCCGCTGAGGTCGCGGAAGCGCCGTCGAACCAGCGCTCGCCCGATTGGTCCCCCGATGGCCGCATGCTCGCGTTTTCTGCCGGGGAGCCGGGCGAGCATCAGATCTATCTGACCGCGCGAAGCGGGAGCTCCGGGTGGGCAGTGCCCAAACAGCTGAGCAGCCGCCCGGGCGGGCGCGCCGGATCGCCGCGGTGGTCACCGGACGGGTCGGTGATCGCGTTCAAGGATGACGAAGGAATCTGGCTGGTGGCGCCGGACGGGGGTGAACCGCGGCCGTTACTGCGGTACGCGAGGCCCGAAGACCCTCGTGCCGAGGTGCTCCAATGGAGTCGGGACGGCCGGACCGTGTACTACAAGGCGTTCGACCCGACCGGACGGTCGGTCATCGCGGCGGTGCCGGCCGCCGGGGGCACGCCGCGCGACGTGGTGCGGTTCGACGATCCGCTTCGCCAATCGACCCGTCCGGAATTCGCCACGGACGGACGCCGCTTTTTCTTTACCATCGGGACCCGGATCAGCGACGTGTGGGAGATGACGCTGGACCGCCGCTGATCGGCCGGCTACGGGGGAGGTCGCGCCGGCCCCTTGGCTTACGCCTGCTTGTAGACGATCGCCTTCTGCCAGAGCAGGATCCACATCTGAACGTTCGTCATCGCCGCACCCTCCGTCGTTGTCTCGTCACCGTTGGCCTGCAACTTCAACGACCGACAACCTAGGAAGGGTTCCCACCTGGCGATCACCAGGATCTCACCTGTGCCGACATTGATGGGGAGCAGCTGATCAAGCGGAGTCGCGGCGCCATTCCGCCACAGCCTGCCAGACCTCCCGGCTCGGCCGCACCCCGGTGGGGAATCGCGCCAGGAAATCGGCCCGGAAATGGGCGGTATGGTGTTGCAGATATCGGTCGAGGTCTGCGGCGCTGGCGGCCTCGTAGCGGGTCCGGAGTCTGCCGTCGTCGATGCGGTCGAGCCGGATGGCCCTGAAACATCCGGTCTTGAGGATCTCGGGAATGTGGTGGTCGCGGAGCTCCTGGAGCACGGCCTGGAGCAGCTCGGGCTCGACCTCGAGCGTGACCTCGTAGCTCACCGACCCCTCGCCCCTACTCACTCGAACTTGTCTCTTGTCTCTCGTCTCTTGTCTCTCGTCTCTTGTCTCTCGTCTCTCGTCATTCAAACGCCGGCTCAGCCTGATGCACCGGCTCGTCCAGCAGCATCGCCTGGAGGTCAGCCCCCGCCGGCGTCTCGAACTGGCCTTCCGGAATCAGCAACAACGCGTTCGCCAGCACCAGCGACGTCAGGATACCCGAACCCTGGGGACCGGTGAGACGCGCCTCGCGGCCTCGCGCGGTCTCGGTCACCACGGCGCGGAGAAAATGCTGGAGCCTGGGCTTGAGCGTGATTGGCTCCGCCGCCTGGACTGGAACCGTGCGGCGGAACAGGAGCGCATGGCCACACATGAGCCTGATGGCCGGCCGGACGAAGAGCTCGAAGGTCACCATGGTGCTGACGGGATTGCCGGGCAGGCCGATCCAGGGCAGCTGTCCAAGCAGTCCGAAACCGACCGGAGCGCCCGGCCGCATGCGGATTCGCCAGAACCGTTGTTCGACGCCAAGCTCGTCCAGCACGGTTCGCACGTAGTCGTGCTCGCCGACGCTGACACCGGCCGTAGTCACCAGCAGATCGCAGGGAAGGGCACCCTGGAGGTGCTCGCGGAGGCTCTCGGGAGCGTCCCGCGCCACCCCGAGATTCACCGGCTCGCCCCCGGCGCGGCGCACCAGCGCCAGCAGCGCGTGGGCATTGCTGTTCGCCGTCTTTCGGCCGCTCAGGATCTCGTCGGGTTGGTCGACATCCACGATCTCGTCGCCGCTTCCGAGTATTGCCACTCGCGGACGTCGATACACCAGAGGGTGCGCCACGGCGAGCGACGCGAGCACGCCCAGCTCGGCGGGGCCGAGCGCCGTGCCGGCCCGGAGGACCGTGCTGCCGCGCCGGATGTCCTCGCCGGCTTGGCGGATGTTGACGCCCGCGTCGCGGTCGTTGAAGATCGTGACCGTTTCGCGTCCCAGGTCCGTGTCCTCCTGCCGCACCACGCCGTCGGCCCCTTCGGGCAGCGGTGCTCCGGTATAGATCCGCGAGGTCTCGCCCGGTCCGAGGGCTTTGGTCGGGAAGCTGCCGGCCGGCACCTCGTCGACCACCTTGAGACGCACGGGCCGCTCGGTGGACGCTCCGCGAACGTCCGCCGCGCGCGCGGCGTAGCCGTCCATCGCCGAATTGGTCCACGCGGGCAGATCGATGGCGCTGACCGCGTCCTCGGCGAGCACGCTGTCCAGGGCGTCGTCCAGCGGCACCCGAAGCGGCGGCTGGCGGCGCACGTCCGCGAGGATCCGCCGCGCTGCGTCGGCGGCGCCGATGGACGTCTCGATCACAGGGGCAGCGCGCGATCCCATGCCAGCGACGCCAGGGTTTGCAGCCAGATGGTGTCGGAGAAGCGGAGTACGACGGGACCACCCTCGATCGGCGCCCGGCTCCACTCGTCGATCACCAGCGCCACCCATTCGCCCGCGTTCGGCGCGGCCGGATCGTACAGCGGTCCATCCCCGACGGAGCGGCGAAACACTTCGATCTTCGGCAGGTGGGCGGCGCGGTAGCCTTCCGCGATCACGATGTCGGCTTCGGTCAGATACCGGCGGGCGAGCGCGATGGGGTCGTAGTCGTCGTCGGCGCGGTCGAACATCACGCGCATGGTCGGCGCCGCGATGATGGTCCGCTCGGCGCGTCCTTCGTGGAAATGGCGCCACGAATCGCTGCCGGGCTTGTCCACTTCGGCGGGGTGGTGGCCGTGCTTGATGGTCATCACCCGTCGTCCGCGGCGCACCAGCTCCGCCGACAGCGCGACGGCCAGCGTGGTCTTGCCGGCGTTCTTCCGCCCGATCACCGAGATGATGCGTGCCACAGGGCCTCGGCCCGCGCGAGCTCGTCCGCGGTGTTGACGTTGAAGAAGAGGCGGGCCGGATCTCCCACCCGCCGGACCTCGCCGAGCGGGAGCAGACCGGCCCGGATGCGAGAATGAAACCCTGCCGCCCGGAGATCGCCGGCATCGATGCTGGCACGAATCGCCTCGGCGCAACCCGGACCGTACGCGGCACAGAGCGGCTCGAGGCCCTGGGGCCCCTCGCTCTCGGGCAGGAAAGCTTCCCGGTCGGTCAGGCCGGCGGCGAGCACGCTCAGCAACTCCGCAGTGACGAACGGCATGTCCCACGCGAGACACACGACCGGTGCGGGCGCCTCGAGCACAGCGGTGTAGATCCCACCCAGCGCGCCGAGTCCGGGGAGCACGTCACGCACCACTCGCAGGCCAGGCCGCCATGTGGCCGCATCAGGCGCGTTGGCCACGAGGAGCGGCGCAGCGCCGAAGGCCCGCTCGCATTCGCCGACCAGCCGGTCGATGATGCGCTCTCCGCCAACCGTCTCGAGCCCCTTTGCCCGTCCACCCAGGCGGGCGGCCTGCCCGCCCGCGATAATGGCACCGCGCACCCGTGTCGCGGCCAGTTTGTCGCTCCGGTCAGGCCGGACCGGTGCAGTCGGCATGGAGCGTCGGGTCTTCGCTCACGCGGACGCGCTCCAACCGCACGCCGGCGGGCAGTCGCGCCGCGATCCGCTGGTAGCAAAGTGCCGCTATCGCTTCGCAGGTGGGCAGCATGCGGGCGAATGCCGGGACGTCACGATTGAGATAGCGGCCGCCGAGCGGCACGACAACCTCCTCCTGGAGAATCGCGTCGAGCTGCGCCAGATCCACCAGCAGGTCGCGCGGCGCATCCGGCCCGGCGCTCACCGTGACGGCGCAGCGATACTCGTGGCCGTGAGGCGGCTCCTCCGATAGCGCTCCGAACGCCTCGCGATTGCGCTCCGGGCTCCACTCCGGGCGGTAGAGTCGGTGGAGCGCGTGAAAGGCGACCGTGCGCGTGAGGGTGAGCATGGGGCGATGGGCGGTGAGCTGGAGTCCACGGCTCACAGCGTATAACCGATGCCGAACAGAATCCACGGGGACAGATCCCACTCCGAATCGGCGCCGGTGATGATCACCGGATCGGGTTGCTGCCGGAAGCTAGGAGGATAGCTGAGCTTCCAGAAGTGAGCGCGGGCTTCTGCCCGCAGGTGCAGGCGATCGCCCAGGAACACACGGGTGCCGCCTCCGGGCGCGAAGAAAAACTTCGTCCCGAAGTCGTACCCACTGGTATCGGCCGCCACGTCGCTCCCGAACGCGAAGCCAATGGTGAGCCCCACGAACGGCGCGAAGACGTGCCAGGTCTTTCCGCCTGTGAGGTTGAAGGTGACCATCGCCTCGGTGAACAGCACCGACTGGTCGACCGGGCCGGTCACCTCATCCAGGAACGGGTCCACGATGAGGCGCTGGAGCTCACCATAGGACACTCCAACCCCAAAGGCCAACGCCCGCGCGGAGCGGAAGTCGAACCGACCGCCGAAAGTCCAACCATCGTTCGGGCCCACGCCTGCGTCGCCGCCATTGCCGAGGAAATGCCCGCCGACCAGCGTGATGCTGCTGCCCTGCTTGATGTCGTGGTACGGGCTCTTGCTCGGTGGATGACCGACCTGGGCCATGAGACCAGCAGGGGCGAGCAGGCCGATGACGGCGGCAAGGGCAATGCGGATCAGGGGCATGGTCAGCTGAGGCGAAGGTCGCGGCCGGTCATCTCGGCGGGCTGCTCCATGCCGAGAAGACCCAGTACTGTGGGAGCCACGTCGCAGAGCGCGCCACCCGATCGCAGGCTGCCGCGCTCGGCGCCTACGATCACGAGCGGCACGGGATTGGTGGTGTGGGCGGTATGAACGCCGCCCGTGGTCGGATCGATCATCGTCTCGCAGTTGCCATGGTCGGCGGTGATGATGACGCTCGCCCCGGCCTTCTCCACACTCGCCAGCACGCGCTGGAGGCAGCGATCCACCGTCTCCACGGCTGTCACAACCGCGCTCATCACGCCGGTGTGGCCCACCATGTCGGCGTTGGCGTAGTTGCACAGGACGAAGTCGTGCCGTCGGGCTTCGACCGTCCGGCAGAGCGCTTCGGTGACGCCCGCCGCGCTCATCTCGGGCGCGAGATCGTAGGTCGCCACCTTCTGCGACGGAATCAGACAGCGCTCCTCGCCGGGGTATGGCGGCTCGTAGCCGCCGTTGAAGAAGTAGGTCACATGGGGATACTTCTCGGTCTCCGCGGTGCGAAACTGGGTGCGGCCGTGCTCGGCCAATGTTTCCGCGAGGATCCGCGCCAGCGTGAACGGTGGGAACGCGGCTGGTATCGGAAACGTCTGATCGTACTGCGTCATCGTCACCGCGCGGACCGCGGGACGATCGCTCACGTCGAACCCGTCGAAGTCGTCCACCGCCAGTGCGCCGACGATCTGGCGCATCCGGTCGCTGCGGTAGTTGAAGAAGATGATCCCGTCGCCGTCGCGAAACTCGGCCACCGGGCGGCCGTCCCGATGGTGGATCAGCGGCTTCACGAACTCGTCGGTCTCGCCGCGTTGGTACGCCGCCTGTACCGCGAGCACCGGATGGGTGATCGCGGCGCCGATGCCGTGTACGATGGCGTCGTACGCGATCCTGGTACGCTCCCAGCGCCGATCGCGGTCCATCCCGAAGTAGCGCCCGCAGAGGGTGGCGACGTCGACCCGATTTCCCGCGATCCGCCGCATGTCGAGCAGCAGGGTGCGGACTACCTCCGCACCGAGGGTCGGCGATGCGTCGCGTCCGTCGAGAAAACCATGGATGGCGATGTGGGGAACCTTCTGCCGCACGCCGAGCTCGATGCACGCCAGGAGATGGCGGTCGAGCGCGTGCACCCCGCCGGGACCGAGCAGGCCCACCAGGTGCAGCGTGCCGCCGGTCTGCCGGAGATGGCCGCACAGCTCGGTCAGCGGCGCCAGACGATAGAAGTCGCCCGACTGGATGCTCTGGGAGATTCGGACGAGATCCTGCGGGACTACGCGGCCGGCACCGAGATTCAGGTGTCCGACCTCGCTGTTGCCCATCTGGCCTTCGGGCAGGCCCACGGCAAGGCCACTGGCTTGGAGCAACGTGCGCGGCGCGGACTCCCACAGCCGATGCCAAACCGGCGTGCGGGCCAGCTCGATCGCATTGCCCTCTCGCTCCGGGCGGTACCCCCAACCGTCAAGCACGACCAGCACCACCTGACGGCCACGAGTACTCCCGTTCGACATGGCTCTCCGAGTTGCCCGCTATTAAAATCCGCGACGGTGACTTACGCGCCCCAATCTAGTCCTGCCCTACGCCGGCTACCAGCCTGCGCGCTCACGTGTTGGCTCACGTTCGCGGGGTCGAGCGCGAGTGGCTTGCACGCGCAGGAAGACGCTCGCTTGACCCGCGATGCACCGTTCACCCGCAGCGCGGACGGGAGAGTCCTCGGCACGCTGAAGAGCGGGGCCGACGTGGTCGCGCGCAGCGCGCGCGGCGGCTCGGTCGAGGTCACCCTCGACGGCTGGATCTTCAAGCGCTCGGTGGAGCGGGACGTCCGCGACGGCTTCCAGCTCGGCGTCTCGGCCCAGGGGGGCGAGAACCTGCGAGCGGAGCCCAACGGCCGCGTGCTCGCGCGGCTTCACTACGGGACGCTGCTGGAGCGGGTCGGTGCCCGCGGTGATTGGGTGCGGGTACGCCGCAAAGGGTTGGTGCCCCGAACCGCAGTGGCGCGCGAAGTCGAAACCGCGGAGGCGCCGAGCCGGCGGGAGCCGGCGGGAGCGCGCGGGAGCCGAGGGGAGCGAGCGCCGGTCCGAACCGCGCGCGGGGACTCGGCGCGGGCCGACTCGGCGTCGGTCGATTCAGTCTCCCGCCCGCTCCCGCCCACTCCCGCCCGGTCCCTGCCACTCGATGAGTCCCGCGTGCAGGTCACCCGCACCACGGCGATCCACGCCGCGCCCGACGCCGCGGAGCTGGGCAGCCTGCAACCTGGTGTGACTGGCCGAGTCTTGAGTCGAGCCGGGGAGTGGGTGCGGGTCCAACTGGAGGGATGGGTCCGCGCCGCGGATGTGGGCCCGCAGTCCGACGGCGCCATGGTTGGCGTGTCGGCGGCCGAGCTCCGCGCGGAGCCCGACCGCTATGTCGGTCAGCTGGTCGAATGGCGGATTCAGTTCATCGCGGTGCAGGAGGCGGACGAGCTCCGCAGCGAGCTTCCGGCCGGGCAGCCTTTTCTGCTCACTCGCGGACCGCTGCCGGAGCCGGGCTTCGTGTACGTGATTCTGCCCCGTACCGATGCTGAGCGGTTCCGGACCCTCCCCGCACTTCAGGAGCTGGTGGTCCACGTCCGGATCAAGGCGCCGCGCACCAAGTACCTGACCACTCCGGTGGTCGAGCTGGCATCGGTGGTGAGCGGGTTGCCGGGCAAGTAGGTTTGGGGCATGAACGATCTGCTCCGTCAGCGCATCCTGCGCGCTCTCGACCGGCTCGACGACGAGCGGGCATACCAGGCGCTGGATTACGTCGAGTTTCTCTCGAGCCGGTATGCTGCCCGCGCGCGTCCAGCGGGGTTCCTGGCGCAGATCACCGAGGCGGTGGAAGACACCATGCGCGCCGGCAAGCTGCCGATCCAGGCGATCAGCGGCACGATGGGCGTGATGGACAGCGCCGCCAAGGTGATGCGCGGCCTCGCAGCAGCGGGCCAGGCGGTGGTCGAGGAGGCGGTGAAGGCTGCCGCGCCGCCGGCCGCGCCGCCTCGTCCACCCAAGGCCGATACCGGCAGTTGAGTATCCGCGCCACTCGTCTCTGCTCGCTCGTCGCTCGTCATTAACTCGAGGCTGACTATGGCCGCGCCCGCCCGGTCGGGACCCTCGGCTGCCCCCGTCTCCGCAGACGAAACCCAGTTCGTTCGCGGCATCGGCCCGCTCGCCGCCATTTCGCTGGTGGTCGGATCGATGATCGGATCCGGCATTTTCATCGTCTCGGCTGACATCAGCCGGCAGGTAGACGCCTTCGGGCCCGCGGGACTGCTGCTCGTGTGGGCCGCGACGGCCGTGATCACCGTCGTCGGCGCGCTGACCTACGCCGAGCTCGCGGCGATGATGCCGAATGCCGGCGGCCAGTACGTGTTCCTCCGCGAAGGGCTGTCGCCCTCGATGGGCTTTCTCTACGGCTGGACGCTGTTCACCGTCATCCAGAGCGGCACCATCGCGGCGGTTGCGGTTGCATTCGGGCGGTTCCTGGGCGTGCTGGTCCCCTCCATCACGCCCGAGGTGTTTCTGGACCTGGGTTCCTTCGCGATGCCCGGCGGCCGGATCCAGCTCGGCCTGTCTCCCCAACGGGTCGTCGCCATCGTCATGGTCGCGGTGCTCACGGCGGTCAACATTCGTGGCGTTCGGCTCGGCGCTGCCATCCAGACCAGCTTCACGGTGGCCAAGGTCGGCGCGCTGACCGCGCTGATCCTGCTCGGGCTCACCATCTTCCGTCGGCCGGACGTCGCGGCCGCGAACTTCGGTGCGTTCTGGGGCACGGGTGACTGGGGGCTCGCAATGGTGCCCGTGCTCGGCGCCGCGATGGTCGGATCCTTGTTCTCGAGCGATGCATGGAACAACGTCACCTTCGCCGCGGCGGAGGTGCGCGACCCCAAGAGGAACCTCCCGCTCGCGCTTGCCGTCGGCACCGGATTCGTCGGCCTGGTCTACGTCATCACCAACGTGGCTTACCTCAACGTGCTGCCATTCTGGGGCGGGGAGGGCGGGGCCGACGTGCTCGCACGGGGAATACAGCACGCGACCCAGGACCGGGTGGGCACCGCGGCGATGGAATCGATGATCGGACCGATCGGCGCAACGCTGATGGCCGTCGCGATCCTCGTCTCCACGTTCGGTTGCAACAATGGGCTCATCCTCGCGGGGGCTCGGGTGTATTACGCCATGGCGCGCGACGCGCTCTTCTTCCGCCGGGCCGGGACGCTGCACCCGACGTTCCGCACGCCGGTCTTCGCGCTCATCGCCCAAGGGATCTGGACGATGGTGCTCTGCGTGAGCGGAACCTACGGCGAGCTGCTGAACTATGTCGTCTTCGCCGCGCTGGTGTTCTATGCGCTCACCGCTCTCGCGCTGTTCCGGCTCCGCCGTATCCGGCCCGACGTGCCCCGGCCGGTGAAGGCCTTCGGCTATCCCGTGCTGCCCGGGGTGTACATCGCGGCGACAGCGTTCATTCTCGTCGTGCTGCTGGTGGATCCACAGCAGCGGCTTTACTCCGGCCTGGGCCTCCTCCTGGTGCTGTTGGGCGTGCCGGTCTACTGGCTGTGGCGCCGGGCGGCCGGGCAACCCGCGCGCTGACACCGGCCCGCGGCGACGTCGCCCCGCTCGCTGGAAACCTGCCGTTGACGCGGCCGTAGTGAACGCGGCCCACATGTCTCACCCGAGCCCCGGATTCGCATGACCGTCCGTCCGCTCCGGCGCGCGCTTTTTGCGCTCGCGCCGATCGCCGCGGCTCTCTCCGCCTGCAGCGGCCCCGCAGCCCAAGCTCGTACCGACACGAAGGATCCGGTGGCTGCGGCGACCGCGCTGGCGGACGAATATTTCGCCGGCCTGCTCGAGTTCACGCCCGAGGCCGCCACCTTCTGGGGCCTCAAGGATGCCCGGCATAACGGGATCTTCGACGCTTCACCCGAGGCGTTTCAGCGGTGGCGGGAACGGGAGGATGCCTGGCTCACCCGCGCCGGCACGATCGATCCCGCGTCGCTCGATGGGAAGCCCGAGGCGGTCGCGTACGCGGTGCTTCGCGAGTCGCTCGAGTCCGCTCAGCGGTCCCGGGTGTGCCGAGGAGAGCTCTGGAGTGTCAATCAACTGTCCGGCTGGCAGGTCCTGTATCCACGGCTTGGCGCCCTGCAGCCACTAGGCGACTCCGCGAGCCGGGCGCAGGCGTTGGCGCGCTGGCATGGCATCCCCAAGCTGATCGAGCAGAACATCGCGAACCTGCAGGAAGGCGTTCGGCAGGGGTACACCGCGCCGCGTGGCAACGTGGACGCGGTGCTCGAGCAGGTGGACGCATTGATCGCCGCAGCGCCCGAGAAATCGCCGTTCGCGCTGATGGCAGGACGTGACTCGACCCCGGGGTTCCGGAAGGCGCTCATCGCTATCGTCCGGCACGAGATCAGGCCGGCCCTCCAGCGTTACCGCGCGTATCTCGGCGACCAGTATCGCGCCAAGGCGCGCACCAATCCCGCGGTCGCGGCGCTGCCCAACGGCGCGGAGTGCTATCGCGCCACGCTCCGCGCGTTCACCACACTCGATCTCGATCCGAAGCAGGTGCACGAGCTCGGGCTTCGCGAGATGGCCCGGATCGAAGCCGAGATGCGCACCATCGGCCGGCGCAGCTTCGGCACCTTGGACGTGAAGACGCTGCTGGAGCGGCTGCGCACCGATCCCAAGTACACCTTCCGCTCGCGGGAGGAGCTCATCCGGGTGGCGGAGGACGCGGTGACCCGCGCCAAGGCCGCGGCCCCCAAGATGTTCAACCGGATGCCGAAGGCCGACATGATCGTGGACCCGTGCCAGCCGTTCGAGGAGAAATCCGGCTGCCCCGGCTCCTACAGCCAGGCCTCGGAGGACGGATCGCGGCCCGGCCGGTATCGCATCAACGCCGGCAGTCCGCGCGACACCCCACGCGCGACCGCGGAGGCGACCGCCTTCCACGAGGGAATCCCGGGCCATCACTTCCAGGTGGCGCTCGCCGCCGAGCGGCCTCATGCGCATCCGCTGACCCGCTACCTCTTCAACAGCGGCTTCGGCGAAGGATGGGCCCTGTACGCCGAGCAGGTGGCCAACGAGCTCGGGCTGTACTCGAGCGACCTCGATCAGATGGGCCGCCTTTCCAGCGACGCGCTCCGTGCCGCGCGGCTAGTGGTGGACCCGGGCATCCACGCCCTGGGCTGGAGTCGGCACCAGGCCATCGATTACATGGCCGCGCACACCGCGGAGTCGAAGGCGTTCATCGAGTCGGAGGTGGACCGCTACATCATCCTGCCCGGGCAGGCTACGGCGTACATGGTGGGTCGGCTCGAGATCGAACGGTTGCGCCGGGAAGCGGAGCGGCGGATGGGCGACCGGTTCGACCTTCGCGCATTCCACGACCGGGTGCTGGAGGACGGCAGCGTGCCGCTGTCCATGCTCCGGCGAACGATCGAGCGCTGGGCGGCGGAGGGCGCCAAACCAGCGACCTCTTGACCCGAGCTTGACCAGCCGCGCTCAACGTTTCCCCCTCCTTCAACGGGGGGGAACGATGAGACAGGCGGTGGCCCTGCTGCTGCTGGTGGCACACGCGCCGATGGTGGCTTCGCAGGACGGGCCGGGCTCCCGGCGCGTCACGGTGCTCACGGGAGTAGGAAATTCGTTGGGGTGGTTCGCCGGCCAGGCCGAGCGTCACTTCGGCGACCGGTTTTCGATCTTCGCGGGGCTCGGCTACACGCCGTCCATAGACGGGACTCCGTCCGGCATCACCACCGCGGGTTCGCACGGCTGTACACCGGCGGTGTAAAGCATCGCGGCTTTCTGGAATTTTCCGTATCGCAGCTCATCGTCGAATCTGGATCGACCGGCGACTGTACCGCCCCGGGCTTCAGGCCGGATGGCAATTCGCTTCGCGGGGTGGGTTCACGCTCATGCTCTCCGGCGGTGCGGGGTACCTCCTGGCGGACGACGTCGCGTACCGGGTGCAGCCGCTGATCGGAATAGGTCTGGGGTACACGTGGAGGCATCCCCCGCCTTGATTTCGCCCCAACCGGCCCGTAGCTTCCGTGATGGCACCAAGTACCTTCGGCCCGCCAGTGGCCCCGCGAGGGCACCGGTGGGCCGTCGCGCATCCGTCAGACCTCTCAGCATGAGCCGAATCCGCCAGACCGTCGGGCTCACATTCGACGACGTGCTCCTCGTGCCGCGGCACTCCACCGTGCACCCGCGCGAGGTCTCCACCCGGAGCCGTCTCACCCGCTCCATCCCGCTCAACATCCCGCTCGTTTCTGCCGCCATGGACACCGTCACCGAAGCCGAGATGGCCATCGCCATGGCGCGCGCCGGCGGCATTGGGGTGATCCACAAGAACATGACGATCGACCGCCAGGCCGCGGAGGTCGATCGGGTGAAACGCAGCGAAAGCGGGATGATCCTCAACCCGATCACGCTCGGGCCGGATCGTCCGGTTCGCGAAGCCTATTCGCTGATGCGGCGGTTCAAGATCTCCGGCGTGCCGATCGTGGACGGCGAAGGCCGGCTCATCGGGATCATCACCAACCGCGACCTTCAGTTCGAGCGCAACCTCGAGCAGCCGATCCGCGACGCGATGACCAAGGAGAAGCTGGTCACCGCGCCGGTCGGGACCGACCTCGATGAGGCGGAGCGGATACTCGCCCGGCACCGCATCGAGAAGCTGCCCGTGGTGGATGCGAAGGGCGTGTTGAAGGGGCTGATCACCGTCAAGGACATCTTCAAGCGGCGGGAGCATCCCGACGCCAACAAAGACCAGCACGGCCGGCTTCGCGTGGCGGCGGCGGTCGGCGGCGCGCCTGACGCCGTCCAGCGCGCGCGTGCGCTGGTTGGTGCCGGGGTAGACGTGCTCTGCGTGGACTCGGCGCACGGCCACAGTGAAGGCGTGCTCCAGGCGCTCGATGCCATCAAGGAGGCGTTTCCCGAGGTCGAGGTCATCGCGGGGAACGTGGCAACCGAGGCAGGCGCGCGAGAGCTGGTCCGCCGCGGCGCCGACGCGGTGAAGGTCGGCATCGGCCCGGGCAGCATCTGCACGACGCGGGTGGTCACCGGCGTCGGCGTTCCCCAGGTCACCGCGATTCAGGACGCCCGGCGCGGCGCGGGCGACGTGCCGATCATCGCCGACGGCGGGATCAAGTACTCCGGCGACGTTGTGAAGGCGATCGCCGCCGGCGCGTCATCCGCTATGATGGGGTCGATGCTCGCGGGCACCGAAGAAAGTCCCGGCGAAGCGGTTCTGGCGGAGGGGCGCCGGTTCAAGATGATCCGCGGGATGGGCAGCCTCTCCGCAATGCAGGATGGCAGCGCCGACCGCTACTTCCAGGAAGGCGAGATGACGCCCACCAAGATGGTGCCCGAGGGCATCGAGGGGCGGGTGCCATACAAAGGCCCGGTTGCCGACGTACTGTTTCAGATGGTAGGCGGGCTGCGGAGCGGCATGGGCTATTGCGGCGTGGCCGACGTCTCCGCGCTCCAGTGCGACGTCGAGATGCTTCGTGTCACGGCGGCGGGACTTCGAGAGTCGCACCCGCACGACGTCACCATCACCCGGGAAGCTCCGAACTACTCCAAGCAGTAACGTTTCTCCGTCCCTCACTTCTTACTCGGTCCGCCCTGACAGGAGCTGCTTCTATGAGTCTGCCCGAGTCGACTCTGGTGCAACCCGCGACCGGATCCAAGCTCCTCCGGCGGAAGAGCATCGCCGATCTCCAGGCCGAGGCCGCGATCGAGAGCGAGCATAGCCTCAAGCGCTCGCTGGGAGCGTTCAATCTCGTGACGCTGGGGATCGGCGCCATCATCGGTACCGGCATCTTCGTGTTGACCGGCACCGTCGCCGCTCAGAATGCCGGCCCCGCCGTCGTGCTGTCGTTCGTGCTGGCCGGGTTGGCGTCCGTCTTCGCCGCGCTGTGCTACGCCGAGTTTGCCTCGGTCGTCCCGATCGCCGGCAGCGCGTACACCTACGGATACGCCACCCTCGGCGAGTTCTTCGCCTGGGTCATCGGCTGGGACCTGATCCTCGAGTACGCGCTCGGGGCCGTGACCGTGGCCATCGGCTGGTCGGGGTATGTCGTGAGCTTCCTGCGCGACTTCGGCATCAACATTCCGCCGGCGCTCACCGCGGCACGGGGCCAGATCGTGACGCTCGCCGACGGATCCACCGTGACCGCAGTCTTCAACCTTCCTGCCGTGCTCATCGTCGCACTGGTCACCGCGCTTCTGGTTGTCGGCATCAAGGAGTCGGCCAACGTCAACAACGTGATCGTCGTGATCAAGGTGTCCGTCGTGCTGCTCTTCATCGCTCTCGCGGCGCCGCACGTGATGCCGGAGAACTGGACCCCGTTCATTCCGCCCAATGAGGGGACGCGCGAGCACTTCGGCTGGACCGGGGTCGTGGCGGGCGCCGGCGTGGTGTTCTTCGCCTACATCGGATTCGATGCGGTGAGCACAGCCGCGCAGGAAGCCAAGAACCCGCAACGCGACATGCCCATCGGCATCATCGGGTCGCTGATCATCTGCACCATCCTTTACATCATCGTATCAGGTATCGCCGCCGGCGTGGTCCCCTACCGCGAGCTGGACGTGCCCGACCCGATCGCACTGGTCGCCGACCGGGCAGGGCTGGGCTGGTTCGCCACCCTGATCAAGGTCGGCGCGATCGCGGGATTGAGCTCGGTGATCCTGGTGATGCTCCTCGGCCAGTCCCGCGTGTTCTACTCCATGTCGAACGACGGACTGTTGCCCGGGTGGGTGAACCGCATTCATCCCAAGTTCCGGACCCCCTGGATCACGCAAATCATCACCGGCGTCGCCGTCGTGATCCCCGCCGGACTCCTTACGGTGCGGGAGGCGGGCTCGCTGGTTTCAATCGGCACCCTCCTGGCATTCGTCATCGTCTCGATCGGCATTCTCGTGCTGCGGATCCGCCAGCCCGACCTCCCCCGGCCCTTCAAGACCCCGGCGGTGTGGATCGTCGCACCGCTCGGTGCGCTGACCGCTTTTTATCTGATGTCGGCTTTGCCGTGGCGCACCTGGGAGCGGCTGATCATCTGGCTGGTGATCGGCCTCGTCATCTACTTCACCTATAGCAGGTTCCACTCCCGGCTGGCGAGGCGGT
This sequence comes from Gemmatimonadales bacterium, assembly GCA_036257415.1. Taxonomy (GTDB): domain Bacteria; phylum Gemmatimonadota; class Gemmatimonadetes; order Gemmatimonadales; family GWC2-71-9; genus DASQPE01. Next base: position 5,097 of record DATAFP010000228.1, on the reverse strand, counting down.
AATCGGTAGCAGTGAGCGGTGAGCCGCTCGCCGTTAGTTTTCCACCATGCCGACCCTGACCGCGGAGGAGCTGGCCGCTGCCGAGGCGCTGGCCGCCGTGTTTCACCCGGGCCAGCGTGTCTGCCTCACTACGCACGTGAACCCCGACGGCGATGGCCTCGGAAGCGAGGCGGGCCTCGCGCACCTGCTCAAGGCCCGTGGCGTCGAGGTGTGCGTCACCAACCCCACGCCCACCCCGGCCCGGTTTCGATTCCTGTTCGACGACCTCCCCGGTGTGGACCGCACCAGCGAGGCGGTGAAGGAGATTCGCCGCGCGGACGTCATCGTCGTGCTCGACATCTCCGAGCTCAGCCGCCTCGGCATGCTGGCCGAGGCCGTCCGGGAACGAGGGGTGCCGGTCGCGTGCATCGATCACCATGTGAGCCAGGGGGCACTTCCGCCGGGGCCACGCTACGTCGATCCCACGGCGTCCGCCACCGGCGAGCTCGTGTTCGAGATCGCCATGGCCAACAACTGGCGGCTCGAGCAATCGGCTGCGCTGGGACTCTACGTCGCGCTGCTCACTGATACCGGCGGGTTTCGCTTCAGCAACACCCATCCCCGTACCCTGCGCATCGCGGCCGAACTGCTCGAGACTGGGCTCGACCCCGAGAGCATCTATCTCGACGTGTACGCCCGGGCACCGGAAGGGCGCCCCCGGCTTCTCGGCGAGGCGCTGCAGACCCTGGTCGTCGAGCCGGACATCGGGCTTGCCTGGGTGACGGTACCACCCGGCGCGGTAGAACGATTCGGTCTTACCTCGGACGATCTGGACGGCGTGGTGGAGTACCCGCGCTCGGTCGAGGGCGTGCGCATGGCGCTCCTGTTCCGCGAGGTATCCGCAGGTCGGGTGAAGGTGTCGCTCCGGTCGGTCGGAAGCGTGGATGTCGCCGCGTTCGCCCGGCAGTTCGGGGGAGGGGGTCACACCAAGGCAGCCGGCCTGGCGCTGGTCGGCTCGATCGCCGAGGTGCAGGCAACGGTACTGGCCGCGGCGCGCAGCTACCTCTCGGGGAACGGCCGTCCGTGACGACGGAGCATATTGCCGACAGCGGAACTAGGAATTACAGTCCCGGCATGGACATCATCGACCGCATCGAGCGAACCCTCGACCTCCTCAGACCATACATCGCGTCCCACCGGGGCCACGTGGAAGTGGTGGACTTCGATGAGGGGGAAGGCCGATTGCTGCTCCGGCTGGGCGGCACCTGCCACGGGTGCAGCGCGTCGAGCGTGACCCTGAAGCAGGGCATCGAGCTCAGGCTGCGCGAGCTCGTGCCCGAAGTGAAGACCATCGAAGCCGTCTGACCGCTCCATGCCCGAGTCGCTGAAGGCGCGGGTGATCGCCGCGCTCTCTCGCATTCAGAATCCCCGTCTCGAGGCCGATCTGCTGTCGGCCGGCATGGTCCGCGACCTCACCGTCACTCCGGAGGGCGCGGTTTCGTTCACCTTCCTGCTATCGCGGGAAGATCCGGCCACCCTCGTGCGGGAGGCGCGGAGCGCCGTCAGCGGCGTTGATGGTGTGCGAAAGGACGAGGTGAAGATCGCCGTGGCCGACCCGAGTGGCCCCGCGCGCGCCACCCATCCGCCCCCCGGTGCCGTGCCGGCCAGCGTGGCGCCACCGCCCGCGCCTGAGCAGCCGAACCTGGGGAAGATCATCGCGATCTCCTCGGGCAAGGGCGGGGTGGGGAAGTCGACCGTGGCTGCCAACCTCGCAGTGGCACTCACCGAGGCGGGACATGCGGTGGCCATCATGGACGCCGACATCTACGGGCCCAACATCCCGCGGATGTTCGGGGTGTTCGACAAGCCGCCGGTGCTGGGCGGCCGGATTCAACCGCTGGCGGCTTACGGCGTCAAGCTGATGTCGCTGGGCCTGCTGGTGGAGCGCGACGCCCCCGCCATCTGGCGCGGGCCGATCATCATGAAGGTGATCCAGCAGTTCCTGCGCGATGTGGACTGGGGGCGGCTCGACTATTTCCTCGTCGACTTGCCGCCTGGTACCGGTGATGCCCAGCTGTCACTGGTGCAGTCGACTCACGTCTCGGGTGCGCTGATCGTGACCACCCCCCAAGAGGTCGCGGTGGGCGATGCGCTCCGCGGCGCCCGCATGTTCGAGCGGGTGGGCGTGCCGGTGCTTGGTGTGGTGGAGAACATGAGCGGCTACACCGATCCGGAGACTGGTCGGCGAGTCGAGTTCTTCGCGTCGGGCGGGGGCGCTCGACTGGCCGCCGAGATCGGCGCTCCACTGCTGGGCGAGGTCCCGCTGCAGCCGCGTCTCGCCGCCTACGCGGACGAAGGGCGTCCGGTGGTGGTGGCCGAGCCCGACAGCCCGGCGGCCGCCACGCTCCGGGCCATCGCGACCGCGTTGGTGAAGGAGGCCGGCGGGCGCACGGTCGAGCTCCCCATTCTGCGCGGTTGACCGGCGGGCCGCATGCCCGTCGTGATCTCCCTCCTGACCGACTTCGGCACCCGCGACTCCTATGTGGGCGAGATGCGCGGTGTCCTGCTGACGCAGGCACCCGGCGCGGTGCTCGCCGACATCAGCCATGACATTCCGCCGGGGGATATCCGCGCCGGGGCCTATGTGCTCGGGCGGAGCTGGCGGGCATTCCCATCCGGCACCGTGCACCTTGCCGTGGTCGATCCCGGCGTCGGCGGGGCGCGGGCGGCGCTCGCTCTTCGGTCGGAAGGCCACTACTTCGTCGGACCCGACAACGGACTGTTTACGCCCGTGCTCGGCTCGGCCCATGAAGTGGTCGAGCTTGCGAGCGCGCCGGCCGCCTCGGCCACGTTTCACGGGCGTGACCTCTTCGCGCCCGCGGCCGCCGCCATCGCCGTCGGCACGCCCCTCGACCGACTCGGCAGCCCACCCACCGCGCCGCCCACGCAGTTTCCCAGGTGCGAGCCCAGGCGCGAGGGCGACGCGATCGTCGGTGAGGTCGTCTACCTCGACCGGTACGGGACGCTGGTCACGAGTCTCCCGGCCGACACGAATGGCGACATCGAGATCGCCGGCATCACGGTTCCGCTCCGACGGACGTTCAGCGACGTTGGTCCGGGCAAGCTGGTGGCGTTCGTGGGGTCGGGCGGCACGGTGGAGATCGCGGTGCGGGACGGGTCAGCCGCGACCCGGCTGTCGGCCAACGTCGGCCTCGAGGTGCGCGCGCCGACCGCCGAGTCATTGAAGCGAGCGAGTCGCTAGCCGGATCCGGAGCTCGCTCCACTCGGCGAAGTGAGCGGAGCGCCCCGGATTCGCGCAACCGCCCGCTGGAAGAATCCGAACAGCTTCCAGATCAGGAACACACAGAGGATCACCAGCACCACGACGATCACGCCGGTCAGCACCGGATGTTCCGCGGCGAGCCACGCCAATCCGATCGCGAACAAGTCTTCGATGGTGCTGAGGATCCAATTGCTGAACGGCTCCGGGCTCGAATTCGCCGCGACGCGGGTGGTCGCTTTCGCCCCGTGCGACGTCAGTGCCACGCTTCCGGCGAGGAGCGCCGCCCCGTATTTCCATGCATCCGGTACATCACCGAACGCGCTATAGGCCAGGATCGCCGCTGCCGGCGGACGGATGAACGTGTGAACGGTATCCCAGGCGCTGTCCACCACCGGGATCTTGTCGGCCACGAACTCGACGACGAAGAGCGCGAGCGCGATGCCCCAGACGATTGGTAGCGCGAGAACCTGAAGGGCGGGGGGAAGCTGGATGACGCCGAAGTACTGCAGCAGGCCGGCGGCCGCGACGGTGGCGTAAAGGTTCAGCCCCGATGCGAAGGAGGTGCCGAGCGTCCAGCCGAGCGTTTCGAGCGGCGACATGCCATCAATTTACCCACTCCACCCGGACTGTGCCGACGCTGCACTTGAGAGCGATATCGAGGTGCGGCTGATCCGGATCGAAGTCGCGGGTCACCCAGGACGAGCCTTTCTGCGTCAGCCCCTCCGCATGGAAGCTGGAGAGAAACCGATCCATGGTGATGCGGACCGGCACCCGCTTGGGGAGCTTGAGTCGAAGCTCGCCCATCGAGAGCGTGAGCTCCGCCTTTTGCGTCGCGGTCCACGCGCCGCCGAAGTCCAGGGTGAGCTTCCCGACGCCGCCCTCGACCTTCACCTTCTCGCACCGGCTGTTGCCGAGCCGGTAGATCGCGAGATCTGCGGCGCCTGCGGCGAAGACCGCCGATTCACAGCGGGTGCGGTTGGGGGCTGAGAACCGCACACTGGCCCGACTCGCCCCAGCCTCGAGACGCACGCTCGCAATCCGGAGCCCGCCCAGGTCCAGTTCCGCTTCACCCGCGCCGAGATTGAGGTTCAGCGCCAGGTCGATCTGAGGTGAGAGCTCGACCACCGCCTTCTGACGCAGGTGGCTCTCCGAGACAACTCTCAATCCGGTGCGGCCGGCCGACTCTACGCCGAGCCGCACGGTGGCGGCCGGCGCTTCATAGTGGCTGAGCGGCACGAAGCGCTCGGCGTCGTAGGACAGGTGCATGCGGTACAGCTCGGCCTGCCGGCCCGGCACCACCTTGAGCAGCCCGGCGGCAAACTCGAGCTCCGCCTCGAGCTTGGTCTCGCCGTGGAGCTGTCGGAAGGTCGAGTAGGGGCGCCAGCTTTGGGCGGACGCGGCGTTCACCCAGCAGACAAGCCCAGCCGCCGTGGCGACGATGGTCCGGCGAATCACCGTGCCGGCGGTTCGGGTGGGCGCGAGCCAGGGCGCCGCACCGCAGGCACGCCGAACTGCGGCGTGGCCCAGAGGTACTCGTCGGTGAGCGCTTCCGGCGGGATGATGCGGCCGGCGAAGTTCTCGCGCACGCCAGCGCGGCTCAGCATGGCCGAGCCGAGTCCCGCCGTCGCCAGCAGCCAGGTGACCAGGAGCGCGGCACCGCGGATCAGATCTCCCGCCAGCGGCACCCATCCGAAGAGCGCCCAGGCGAGCCAGAGGGACAGCGACGCCGCGAGACCGGTGAAGAGCACGCCGTAGCCGCTGGGCGTGCCCAGCTGCACTCCCTTCGCGAGGCGGCGCCGGGTCCAGGTCTCTCCCATCGAGTGGGCAACTGCGAG